>DASUBV010000001.1:0-2251 GCA_035763085.1 Streptosporangiaceae bacterium
GAACCTGCGGCTGGTCGTGTCGCTGGCCAGGCGGTACACCGGCCACGGCATGCTGTTCCTGGACCTGATCCAGGAGGGCAACCTGGGCCTGATCCGGGCGGTGGAGAAGTTCGACTACACCAGGGGCTACAAGTTCTCCACGTACGCCACCTGGTGGATCCGGCAGGCGATCACCCGCGCGATGGCCGACCAGGCGCGCACCATCCGCCTCCCGGTGCACACCGTCGAGGCCATCGGCACCCTGGCCCGGGTGCAGCGCCAGATGCTGCAGGACCTGGGCCGCGAGCCGACCCTGGAGGAGCTGGCGGCCGGATCGGGCATGACCCCGGAGAAGGTCATCGAGCTCCGGAAGCATGCCCGGGAGCCGGTCTCGCTGCACATCCCGCTGGGTGAGGACGGCGACAGCGAGCTCGGTGACCTGATCGAGGACTCCGAGGCCATCGAGCCCGGCGAGGCGGTCGGTTTCATCCTGCTGCAGGAGCAGCTGCAGTCGGTGCTCGGCATGCTCTCTGAACGGGAGGCGGGCGTGATCTCGATGCGGTTCGGGCTGGCCGACGGCCAGCCCAGGACGCTGGACGAGATCGGCAAGGTCTACGGGGTGACCCGGGAGCGGATCCGCCAGATCGAGTCCAAGATCATGTCCAAGCTCCGTCACCCGTCCCGTTCCAGGCTCCTCCGGGACTACCTCGACTGATTCCCGTTGGAGGATCCCTTATCAAGGGCCCCGCTTGACGAACCGCATGTGACGGAGTGGAGTGTCCCGCGGGCTCAGATCACGCAGGGCAATGTGACGGCCGCGGTCCAAGCGGATGCGGCCGGGGCCGACTGCGGATTCGGCGGTACCAGCCCTCCGTTCGGCGAGGAGGCGCCGACCTGGATGCCGCCGGTGTCGTCGCCCGCCTCGGCGAGATCCTCGCCGGGCACAGCGGCGGCTGGGCCAGCGACGACACCGCGCTACTCGCCCTGCGCGTTCCCCCGGCGTCGGGCGCCGACTCCAGGGATAACCAAGGATAACCAGACGGCCCGCGGCCCAGCCTTCCGAACGTGCAGCAGGCTGATGGTGGCCACGTCGGCCAGCGCCTGGCCGATGCGCAAGTCCGCCGGGTCGAACCGGGCTGGCCCGGCGCGGAACAGGTTCAGCGCGCCGATGACCTGATCCCGCAGCCGCATCGGCAGCGCCTCCACCGTCGCGAACCCTGCCCCGGTGGCGGCCTCGGCGAACCGGGGCCACCGCGGGGCCGGGTCGGCCAGATCGGTCGCGGTGACAGCCCGGCCGGTGCGGAAGCACTCCAGGCAGGGCCCCTCGTCGTTCTGCAGCTGGAACAGCTCCAGCAACCCGGCTTCCTCGCTGGAGGCTGCTGCCACCCGCAGCTCACCGCGCGGGTCCGCCAGCATCACCCCGGCCGCGGACGCGGCCAGCAGCCGGACGCTGCGGTCGGTGTCCATCTGAATCACCTTTCGCCCGTGGCGATCCGGATCATTCCGTGCATATTCCGATCATGGTCATCCGCGGCTACCGGCCTTCCGTTTCCAGGCCGGACTAGCTACTTCGACCTGAAAAAGGCTTGAGCTGGCGTTTGAGCCGGTGGCGGATGAGGACGGCGATGGGATCTTGGGCCTGGTCCTGGTCACCTGGGCAGGGTCGCGATCTTGACCAGGTTGTGGGCGAATACCCCGTGCCCGCACCAGATGGCGGCGCCGGCCTGGCCGTCCAGCCGGGTGCGGTCCCAGCCGTAGCGGTGCTTGAGGTAGCTGATCCTGCCTTCTGATCCGGTGCGCCACCTGACGAGCCGGCGGAACCCCCGGCCGTGCTCGATAGCCTTGCGCGCGGAAGAGACCGGGCCCTGCCGCGGGATCGCGACAGCGCGAACGCCCAGGGCGTGCAGGTCACGTTCGACCACCGGCTGGCCGTAGCCGCGGTCGGCAGTCACCGCGCCGGGAACGCGGCAAGCCCGGCGGCTGGCCCGGGCGACCGCCGGTGCCAGCTGCGGGCCGTCTGCGGCGGCGCCGTACTCGACGCTGTAATCCAGGACGATGCCGTCGTCGTTATCGATGACCTGGGCCTTATACCCGAACTCGACCGGCCGGTCGATCCGGCCCTTGCGGATCGGCCTGGCATCGGGGTCATGCAGGCTGACCAGCCGGGTGGCGCCGTCCGGGAGCTGCCCGGCCAGCCGGCTCCGGGCCTGGGCCACGATCGCGGCGGTCCGCTGGACCGTGACGGCCAGCTCGGCCAGCGCCCGCCGCAGCC
>DASUBV010000002.1:0-3347 GCA_035763085.1 Streptosporangiaceae bacterium
GGCGGTGACCGCCAGCGGATGCGATCCGCTGGCCTGCAGGGTCTCGGCAGCGGCCTGGCTGCGCGCGGCCGATAGCCGGGCCGCGGGGGCCCGCTGGACCCGGTTGAGCAGCAGGCCGGCCAGCGGCATCCGCTCCTGGGCTAGGCGCTCGACGAAGTACGAGGCCTCGCGCAGCGCGTCCGGCTCGGGCGCGGCCACGACGAGGAAGGCCGTGCCGGGAGCCCGCAGCAGCTGGTAGGTGTAGTCGGCGCGTTCCCGGAACCCGCCGAACATCGTGTCCAGCGCGGTCACGAACGTCTGCACGTCACGCAGCACCTGAGCGCCGAGAATCTTGGTCAGCACGCCGGTCACCATGCCGAACCCGGCGTTCAGCACCCGCAGGTAGGCCCGGCCGCCCACCTTGGCCGGCGCCGTCAGCAGGCGCAGCAGCCGGCCATCCAGGAACCGGCTGAGGCGCTGCGGGGCATCCAGGAAGTCCAGCGCGGACCGGCTGGGCGGGGTGTCCACCACGATCAGGTCCCACTCCTGGGCCCGGCGCAGCTGGCCGAGCTTCTCCATCGCCATGTACTCCTGCGTGCCGGCGAAGCTGGACGACAGGGACTGGTAGAAGGGATTGGCCAGGATCTGCGCGGCCCGGTCGGGGTCGGCGTGCGCCTCGACGATCTCGTCGAAGGTCCGCTTCATGTCCAGCATCATGGCGTGCAGGCTGCCGCCCGCGGCGGCTCCGTCCGGGCTGATCAGGCCCGGCACCGGGCGGGGCGTGTTGTCCAGCAGCGACAGCCCCATGGACTGGGCGAGCCGCCGGGCCGGGTCCACGGTCAGCACCACGACATGCCGCCCGCGCTCGGCGGCGCGCAGGCCGATGGCCGCCGCCGTCGTGGTCTTGCCGACGCCGCCGGACCCGCAGCACACGATGATGCGGGTGCGCCGGTCATCGATCAGCCCGTCCATGTCCAGGGCGGGTGGCTGCGCCGTGCCGGCCATCAGGCGGCCCCCTGATCCCGGAGCGCGGCCGCCAGCCGGTACAGCGCGCCCAGGTCGATGCCGTCGCTGAGCCAGGGCAGCTCATAGCACGGCTGGCCGGGCTCGGTGAGCCGGTCCCGCTGGAGCTCGGTCGCCACCGCGCCCTGAGCGTCCTCGGTCAGCTCGGCGGCCAGCTCCGCGGCCAGGACCCGGCTGTCATCCAGGCCGGCCGTCTTGAGCCCGAGGACCAGCTCGTCGGTGTCGAGGCGGCCGCCGGCGGCGGCCTGCACCTGCTCGGCGGGCAGGGCCAGCGGGCGGGTCATGTTGACGATGATCCCGCCCACCTGGATGCTGCCGCCCGGCAGGCTGGTCAGCTCGGCGATGCCGTCCAGGGTCTCCTGAACCGGCATTTCCTCCAGGACCGTGACGAAATGAACGGCGGTGTCCGGGGAGCGGATGACGCGCTGCACCGTGTCGGCATGCCCCCGGATGGGGCCCATCCGGGCCAGCCCCGAGACTTCCGACGTGACGTTCAGGAACCGGCCGATCCGCCCGGTCGGCGGGGCGTCCATGACGACGGCGTCGTACACCCGCTCGCCGGACTTGCCGCCCGCCTTGCGGCGCACAGCCTCGGCCGCCTTGCCGGTCAGCAGCACGTCGCGCAGGCCGGGGGCGACGGTGGTGGCGAAGTCCATGACCCCGAGCTTGGTCAGCGCCGTGCCGGCGTGGCGCAGGTTGTAGAACATCTCCAGGTACTCCAGCAGCGCCGACTCGGGGTCGGCGACCAGGGCGTAGACATCCCCGCCCGGCCGGGTCATCGTGGCCGGCGCCACGGCTACCTTGCGCTCGGCATAGGGCAGCGGGGGCACGTCGAACAGCTGCGCGATGCCCTGCCTGCCCTCGACCTCCATGAGCAGCACCCGCTTGCCGCCCGAGGCCAGCGCCAGGGCCAGGGCCCCGGCCACCGTGGTCTTGCCGGTCCCGCCCTTCCCGGTGACGACATGCAGCCGCACGCCATCCCAGTCGGTGTCCCGTGTGCTCACGATTGGAGGCTATCTGCGCCCGCCGGCCAACCCCGCCACGCCTGGGGGCTCGCCATGGTCGCGGGTGTCCGGTATATCACTAGGCTGGGAGCTGAAGACTTGGGTACGGAGCCCGGAAGGGGTGTTCGCCCATGATCGATGCAGTCATCGCGATCCTGGTCGTCCTGGTCGTGCTAGGCGTGATCGGCGTCGGCCGGTCGGTTCGGGTCGTCCAGCAGTACGAGCAGGGCATCATCTTCCGGTTCGGCCGGACGCTGGGGCGTCCGCGCGGGCCCGGCCTGACCCTGATCCGGCCGTTCGGCGACCGGATGCAGAAGGTCAACATGCAGATCGTCGCCATGGCTGTGCCCGCACAAGAGGGCATTACCCGCGACAACGTCAGCGTGCGCGTCGACGCGGTGGTTTATTTCCGTGTCGTTGACCCGATCAAGGCCGTCATCAACGTGCAGAACTACCTGTTCGCGGTCTCCCAGCAGGCTCAGACCTCGCTGCGCTCGATCATCGGCCAGTCGGAGATGGACCAGCTGCTGGCCGAGCGCGACACGGTCAACCGGGAGCTGCGCCGGATCATCGACGAGCCCACCGAGGGCCCGTGGGGCGTCCGGGTGGAGCGCGTGGAGATCAAGGACGTCTCGCTGCCCGAGGGCATGAAGCGGTCCATGTCGCGGCAGGCGGAGGCCGAGCGGGAGCGGCGCGCCCGGATCATCACCGCCGACGGTGAGTTCCAGGCGTCCAAGCGGCTGGCCGCCGCGGCCAACGTCATGGCCAGGGACCCGGCCGCGCTCCAGCTGCGGCTGCTGCAGACGGTGGTCGAAGTAGCCGCCGAGCGCAACAGCACGCTGGTCATGCCGATCCCCGTGGAGCTGCTCCGGTTCTTCGACAAGTTCGCCCCTAGCGACAAGGCCCAGCAGCCGGCGCAAGCCGATGACGAAGAGCTGGACGAGCTGGAGAAGGCCGGCGCGGCCGAGGTCGCCGAGGCCACGGCGCAGGCACAGGTCGGCGGTGCGGCGTCAGAAAGGCTGGAGATCCCGGAGGTGCCGTCGATACCGGAGCTGTCCCCGGCGGAGAAGGGCGACATCGGCAAGACGCAGCCGGCGACCACCACGCCGGCCAGCACCGGAGCCGCTGACCCGGCGAAGGCCGGCGCCGAGGAAGGGGAGAAGGCCAGCACCCGGGCCGACTCGCCGGGCCAGGGCGGCTAGCAAGACAAGCCCGGGGGCCGCGCCGGGCTGGCGGCGGCCCCACTAGGGTTCGGCTATGGCGAAGTGGGAGTACGCAACCGTGCCGCTGCTGGTGCATGCGACCAAGCAGATACTCGACAACTGGGGCGACGACGGCTGG
>DASUBV010000003.1:0-6072 GCA_035763085.1 Streptosporangiaceae bacterium
CGGCAGCGGGGCGCGCCAGGCCAGCCTGCCGGCCCTGGGCTGGTTCGGTGTCCCGGTCACGACCGCCACCGGCAGTGGACGGCTGCGCCTCGAGCTCGCCGTCGCCGACCTCACGCTCGGCCTGGACGGCGCGGTGGCCGAGTCCGGGGACCGCGCCAGCGGGCAGGCCCGCACCGGCACCCGGGACGGCGCCGGCACCGAGGCTGGCGAGTTCGAGCTGCACGCCGCCGGGGCCATGGACGAGGAACAGTACCGGCCGTGGCTGGGCCACTACGCCGGGGCTGGCCGTGCCGTGTCGCTGCATCTGCAGTCCGACGACTTCTTCGGCGAGCTGGTCGCGGTGTACCTGGAGGGCAGCGACCTGGTCCGGCTGCATCCGGCCGGGTTCCTCCGTTTCGTATCGGAGCGAGCGGAGATCGTGACGCTCGACGCCGCCGCGCCCGGCGCAGCCCTCACCATCGCGCGCGCGGGCGCCGGCCCGGGCGCCGACGGGAACGGCGGCCCCGGCCACCAGGCCCGCCTGCGCCGCGCGGACCTGTGGACCGAGCAGGACGTGGTGTTCCCCGGCCCGGCGGGCCGGCTGGCCGGCACGCTGATGACGCCGCCTGGCGACGGCCCGCATGCGGCGATCGCGCTGGTGCACGGCGCGGGCGGCGGGCGCCGGGACTTCTACCGGATCTTCGGCGAGCAGTTCGCCCGGGCCGGCCTGGCGGCACTGATCTTTGACAAGCGCGGGCACGGGGCGTCGGCCGGCGATGCCGCGGACTCGACGATGGCGGCCCGCTCGCAGGACGCGGAGGCGGCGCTGGACTTCCTGCGCGCCCGGCCCGGCATCGCGGCCGGCCGGGTCGGGCTGTACGGGTTCAGCAACGGCGCCTGGTCGGTGCCGATGGTCGCGGGCCGCCGCCCGGACCTGGCCTTCGTCGTGGTGATGGGCGCGCCGGGCGTCACGCCGGCAGCCTCGGAGGTGCACCGCAAGGTCTTCGAGCTGCGCGAGCAGGGCGTCCCGGCGGCGGAGTGCGCGCTGGCCGGGCGGATGTGGGAGCTGATCTACCGGTTCCGGCTGACCGGGAGCTGGGAGCCGGCCGACACCGCCTTCTTCGACGACGCCGCGCGGCGGCTGCGGGCCAGCCCGGCGATCGCGGGGCTGCGGCTGCAGCAGTACGCGATCGACGAGCCGTTCCTGGCCCCGGTCCCGCCGTACCCGACGGCCGAGGCGGTGCTGGCCGACCGCCCGGACGGCGAGGACACCGCCTGGGCCTACGACCCGGTGCCGGACTACGAGCGGTCCCGCTGCCCGGTGCTGTTCACGATCGGCGAGCTGGACCAGAACGTGCCCGGGCCGGAGAGCGCCCGCCGGGTCGGCGCGGTCCTGGGCACGGCCGGTCATCCGGGATCGGTGGTCCGGGTGTTCCCCGGCACCGGGCACATGATGAACCTCAGCGACTCATCGGGCCTGCACGGGATGACGACCGAGGAGGCCAGCTACCGGTTCCACCGGTTCCGGTTCGCGCCGGGCTTCCTGGAACTGCTGCGGGACTGGTCGGCGCGGCAGGCGCGCGGCTGACGAGGCGGGCGCTGCGGGCCAGCGCCCGGCGGCTGACCGGGCGGGCTACTCCTCGCCGGCGAGCTGGCCGCTCTCCAGGAGGCCTGCGACGATCTCCAGGTCCTTGAGGTGATGGGTGGTCGCGCCGGCCACCCGCTCCGGGTCGCGGCTGCGCAGCGCCTCCAGCGTCTCGGTGTGCAGCTGGATGCCGGTCTCCCGGTCGGCGTACTTGGGCGGGAACCCGCCCAGGAACACGGCCATCTCCTCGAGGACCTGGTGGTGGTAGTAGGCCAGCAGGTCGCTATGCGCGGCCCGGCCGAGCGCGTAGTGGAACAGCAGGTGCGCCCGCTCCCACTCCCGGCTGCCGCCCTTAGCCTTGCCGAGCGCGGCGACGTGGGTCTCGATCTCGGCCAGGTCGTCCTCGGTGGCCCGCTCGCAAGCCAGCTTGGCCAGCTCCATCTCGATGGCATGCCGCGCCTCGACCAGCTCGGAGTACCGGTGCGCCCGGCGCTGCGAGGACAGGTGCAGTGCCTTGGTCGGGACGATCTGGGAGATGACCTCGACGCCGCCCATCGCGCCGCGCTGAACGCGGAGCACCTTGGCGTCCACCAGGACCTTCACGGCCTCGCCGACGGTGGGCTTGCTGACGCCCATCTCCCGGGCAAGCTCGTCCAGCGTCGGGAGCCAGTCGCCCACGGAAAACCGGCCCGACCGGACCGCATAGGTGAGCTGGTCCACCACTTCGGCGAATGCCCGGGCGCCGACAATCGGCTGAAAGAACGAGTCCTGCTTGCTGGTACTCCGAGAGCCTGATGGCACGGGTATGAGTTTACGGCACCGGGGGCCGCCGTCCGTGCCGTCGCGCTTGCTTGTGACCTGCGCAACTAGTGATCCGCCGCGGCCCGGCAGCCGGTCACGGCCCGGCCGCTGAGCCGGGCCGCTGCGTTCCCTGCCCGCCCGCCAGGATGCGCGCTGATGACGGCCTGGAATGGGCGGGCGCCGTGCTAGCGGGCCGGGGGCGCGGCCGTGACGATGGCCGGGGTCTGACCGAGCAGGCCGAGGCGCCGGGTGCTGATCTGCGCGTCCGGTGCCCGGCGCCGGATCCGGGCGGCGAGCCGGTCGCCGGAGGTGGTCAGCAGGGCGCACCCGCCGCCGGCGGCCAGGCGCGGGGCGACCAGGGCGGCGATCGCGTCGAACAGTTCGCCCTCGCGGGGCAGCTGGATCTGCTTGCCCCAGGGCAGGTTGCTGGCCACGACCGCGGCCTGGATGTCGCGGGGCACCGCCCGCAGCACGTCATGCTGGAAAGTCCGCGGCGACCGCGGCGGCCGCGCCTGCGAGCCGAGGGCGGTCAGCCGCGCGGCGGTCAGCGCAACGGCCTCGGGGTCGAGGTCGGAGGCGTAGACAGGCAGCCCCAGGCGGGCTGCCTCAGCGGCGATGGTCCCGGTGCCGCAGCACGGGTCATACAGCCCGCGCCGCCCGGCGTCCGGGGCAGCGGCCTGCACGGCCAGCCGCACCAGCGCGGCGGCGACGCTGGGCCGCAGCGCGCCGGGCCGGGCCGGAGCGGCCTCGCGCTTGCCGTGCGGCCGGGCGGTCAGGCTGGCCGAGATGTGCATCAGCTCGCCATCGGCCTGGATGCGCAGGTCCACCTCGCACCGCTCGGTGCCGTGCAGGTCGGCGCCGCCGAGCTGATCCGCGATGACCGGCGCCGGATCCCAGCCCTGGGCGCGCCACGGCGGCCGCCGCGCCGACATCGTGACCGACCACGGCACCGCGGCGGCTCGCTGCGGGTCGCGGGCAGCCAGGTAGGCCCGGGTCGCCGCCGCGGCCTGCGCGCACAGCTCCGCGAAGCGGGTCGCGTCCGGCACCGGCGCCGGGCCGGCGGCCAGCAGCCGGATGTCGTCGAAGGTCCGGCCACGCGCCAGCAGCGTGGCGAGCTCCCGCGGCCCGGCCGCGATGATGACGAACCGCTCGCTGGTCCCGGCGACGGCGAGGCCGGGCACCAGTGCGGCAAGCTCGCCGGCAACGACATCGGCCAGGCCCTTGGTGAGGTAGACCACGCAGCGCTCGCTGCCCGCCGGGCCGCCCGGCTGCGCCAGGCCGCCCGGCTCGGTCACCCCGGCCGGCGATCCGGTCATGCCGGTGTCCCGGGCACGGTCACGTGACGGCACCGGCCAGGGTATTCAGCATGGCGATCTGGTGTCCTGCCAGCCGCGCTTCCGCCCGGCGGCCCAGCAAGCTGCCCAGGACCAGCCCGGTCGCTGCGCCGACCGGGACCGCCGCCCAGCCGCCTCCGGCCAGCAGCACCGCCAGCGGCGGCAGCGCGGTCGCGGCTACCACCACCAGCGCGATGTGCACCTGCAGCGAGAAGGCGGGCGTGGGGTTCCCGGCCTCGTCCAGCGGCTGGACGAACCGCGCCGAGGCCCAGGCGGCCAGCCCCGCGCCGCCGCCCAGCAGCGCCGCGATCAGGGCCAGCGCCCACGGCCAGTACCGGCTCTGCCCGCTGGCTGCCGTCAGTATCACGGTGGACACGATCGCATACGGGGCGACCGCGATCAGCCAGGCAAGCTGGCGGCCGCGCACGTCGGCACGGGCCGAGCCGGGCGTCAGCACGGTCAGGAACAGGCTGCTGCCGTCGTTGCCGTACAGGTTGCAGGCGCACGCCCCGGCGATGACGACGGTCATCGCGCCGCCGAAGGGCATCAGGAGGCTGGCCCCGGCCGTCACCCGGGGCAGCACGCACACGGCGGTGCCGACGACCAGCGCGATCACCAGGCAGGTGAGCCGGATCGGGTCGCGCAGGTACAGCCGCAGCTCCTTGGCCGCGACGGCCCCCACCGGAGCCGGGCCGAGCAGCCGCCGGCCAGGCCGGCGAGTGGCCGGGCCGTGGCGCTGCGGCTGACGGCCCTGCATCCTGCGGCGCAGCACGGCCGGCCAGGCCAGCGCGGTGACGGCACCGGCCAGTGCCAGGCCGAGCAGCGGGATCAGGGTGCCGGCCAGGTCCGCTCGGCCCGCGGCTGTCCCCGAAACGCTTGGTCATCCCGCGGATCAGCGGGGCCGGCGTCCCGGTGGCCGGCCCGGGCGCGCTGGCCCGCCCGGGCGCCGTGGCCTGGCCATGGGTGCTCGTCGTCCTCATGCGCCCAGCCCCCGCTCGAACAAGGCAGCCAGCTCGGAACCGTAGGCCAGCACGTCGGCCTCCGGCTCCTCGCGCAGCAGCTCGGACACCGCGTCGATGGCAGCGCGCAGCGCCACGGCGGCGAACCGGGGATGGAAGGGGCCGAGGTCGCCTGCCTGCTGCCCGGCTTCCAGGAGCCGGGTCACCGCGTCGACGGCGCTGCGGTGCCCCGCCGCGTATGGCGAGGCGACCCCGCGGCCGGGCGATGCCCCGTTGAAGATCTCGATCAGCGCGATGATCTCGCGCCGGTGGGCGTCGATGAACTCCAGGTTGGAGCTCACGTAGGCGCGCAGTGCCGGGCGGCCGGCCGGCGCCGCCTCCACCCGCGGCCGCATGTAGGCGGCGGCGTCGGCGAGCACCGAGGCGACCACCTCCTGCAGCAGCCGGTCCTTGCCCGCGAAGTAGTAGGAGATGACGCCCTTGCTGACGCCGATGTGGTCGGCGATCGCCGCCAGCGACGCCGCCCCGAACCCGCTCTCGGCGAGCACGTCGATGGCGGCGGCCACGATCTGGGCCCGCCGCGCCTGCTCCGTGAATGTCCTCCCACCAGGTTCTGACCGCACGGTCAAATGTTAGTACGTACGGTTAAACCTGGCCAAGAGAATTTCCGGCGGCCCGCCTCCAACCGCCTGCGCCTGGACCGCCTGCGCCCGGACCACCAGCGCACGGCCCGCCCGCCTGGCCGCCAGGCTGCCAGGCCGCCACAAGATGGCTGTGCGACCGCTGCGGCGGCCGCTGCAGCGATCGCGCAACCCATGGCCCTGGCCGGGCGCGGCCGTCAGGTGTACATGAGGGAACCGGGGGTGGTGAGCAGCTGCCCGCTCTCCAGCCAGGTCTTCAGGCCGGAAAGGATCATCGGCCAGCCGCCGTACAGCTCGTCGTTGGCGCCGTCGCGCAGCTGGTCGTGGGTCACCGTGAGGCGGCACGAGTCCTGGATCGGCTCGATCTCCCAGGTGATCCGGGAGGAGCCCTCGCTCTTCACCTCGTCGCTCCACAGCGCGACCATTGTCTGGACCAGCCGGCGCGGCGGGTCGACCTCCAGGTTCTCCCCCTCGCCCAGCAGTACCCCCGCCTTGGCCACTCCCATCTCGTAATGCGAGCCCGCCGTCCAGTCCGTGGTGATCCCGGCGCCGAAGTTGTACTTGGCGCGGATCTCGGGGTCGGTGATCGCCTGCCACAGCCGCCCGGGCGTGGTCTTGATGTAGATCTCGTACACCTTCTCCATGGAAGTCTCCCCGTGTTGCCGTCCGTCGCTGTCGATACCAGCAACATAGGTGACCGTTTAGTCACATGTCAAGCGCGGGGGCGCGGGGCGCGGGGCGCGGGGCGCGGGGCGCGGGGCGCGGGGCGCGGG
>DASUBV010000004.1:0-15064 GCA_035763085.1 Streptosporangiaceae bacterium
GGCGAGAATCTGCTCACGGCGCTGCACGGCGTAACCCGGCCGGTTGGAGATGAGCACGTTCACCCGGGTGTCGGCGAGGAAGTGATCGATCAGGTCGTCGCGGTCCACTGTCCACACCATGACTCCGATGCCGTTCTTCCAGCACCTCCCGGTGACCCCGCGGCGGGCCAGCTGATACCGCGCCGCAACCCAGTCGGCGCCGCACTCGCGGACCCGCCGCACCGGGAACAGCTCGCTCTGCCGCACCTGAGCCAGCTTCCGTGCGGGGATCTCAGCGGAGTCGCGGCCCAGCGAGAGAGCGGCCAGGACGTCAGGGAACATGTCCTTGATGCTGCGCACGGACACGTCTTCCATCGTCGTGGCCACGAAGCCCGCCGTGCCGAAGTGGTGCAGGGCCAGCTGGATGACCTCGGCCTCGTACCCGATTTCCTTCAGGTCCAGGTGGCCCAGCATCTTGCCGGCGAGCATCGCCATCGCATCTGCGACTCTCGGCACCGGATACCCGGCCTGCTGGCATAGCTCGCTGTAGGAGAGGCCGGACAGCAGCGGGCCGCCGTGGCCGAGCCGCGGATCGTGATAGACCACCAGGGTGCCATCCGCGGTCTTGCGGATGTCGAATTCGGCGTACTCGGCGCCGCTGGTCAGCGCGTGCTCGTAGGCCTCGTAGGTCGCGGCCCTGGCCTGCTCAGAGCCGCCCCGGTGCGCCGAGATCTTAATCATCTGCACCCAGTCCCTGGTCCGTGGCGCCGGCCCGTCTCCTGCGGCGCACGTGCGGCAGGCGGCCGGGCCTGCTGTGGTCCCGGATGCGTGCGTAGGCGAGCGTGCCCGCGGCTACCAGGGCCATGAACGGCAGCCACGCAAGCAGGTAGGCCCCCCAGTATGCGTGAAAGTCGAATATCGAGTTCGCCTGATTCACCTGGCGCGCATTCACTCCGAAGAAGGCCAGCAGCAGGGTCGGCGGCAGGGCCAGCAGCGTGGCCACCGCCACGAGGACCCCGACCAGGCGGTCCCGGCGCTCGACGCGCTCCCGCTCGGCGGCCTCCAGCTTGGACAGCCGGACCGACAAGACCGCGGCCACCCGGTCCAGCATCCGCGAGGTGTTCTCCAGGCCGTCGCGGATGCCGACCGCGTCGCCCAGCGAGCGCTGGAATCCCTCCACGACCATCTCGGGGACCAGCACGGCGTCGATGTAGGTCTCGACCCCGAAGCTCAGGTCCAGCTGCATCTCGCTCAGCCGGTCCGAGAGCTGCACGACGAGCGACCGCTCGGCGGCGGCGGGGCCCGCATCATGGCCCGACAGTGCCATCGCCGAGAACGCCTCGCGCCGGACTCGCCGCAGCGCGCCGAGCGAGGACACGGTCGAGATGGCGGTCAGGACAAACGCGTTCTCGACGGCCGCGGCCCAGCCGGCGAATACGGAGACGCCCCGGCCATGCGCCACGAGGGTGCTGCCGGGGCGGTTCAGGATCGACGGGAGATAAATTCCCGAGGGCGCCGCGCCTGCGTCATCCTCCATCGTGGCGCGGTACACGAGCTCGGTGATCAGCCTGCCCGCGGCCTCCGGCCGGTACTGCGTATCCAGGATCTCGGCCAGCGCCGGCTCGGGGAAGACGCACTGGTGCACGTCATTGCCGAATTCCGTGCTGAGCCCCGGCAGCCCGGCCTCGGCGAGTGCCGCAGACACCCATGTCATCGCCGGCTGGCCCGCGATGGTCAGCTGCCACCGGTCAAAGCAGGTCGTGGCCAGCAGGGCGGCCATGCCGTGGCTGTCCACGGGCTCGTCCAGGTCTCCGTCCAGGACCAGGACCAGGTCGCCGCGGGAGGTGGCCATCAGGTAGGCGCGCAGCGACCGCATGGCCGGCAGCAGATTGACCGGCTGGCCCGGCCCGGCGTCCTGGCCGGCGAGGCTGGCGGCATGCAGGACAGCAGGCAGCAGTTCCTCGTTCGACCGGACGTGGCTGTTCAGGCGGCCGAACTCGAGAATGTCGCCGATGGGCTGCCCGCGGCGGGCGCGTGCTATCCGCGGCAGCAGGCCGTATACGAAGCACAGGCGCGTGTTCTGGCGGGTAATGACATCGTGGTAGGGCACGTGGGCGCTGGATTCGCGGAAGCTGGGCGTCATTGCCTCTTACGATGACACGGCCGGCATGGTCCTCGAAGCACGCGCGGTCCCGGTTTGCTGGTGGCTGAGGGGGTGGTCGACGACATCAGCCACGAGGGCCTGCGGGTTGCAGTCACGTTGTGGCGTGTTCTTCAGCGTGGCATCCGCAGGGGTCACCCGTGAACGCGGGTGGCCAGCCAGGCCAGCGCCTCCGGCGCGCTGTCGAGCACGGTGATGTGACCCGCGTCCGGGACGATACGCGACTCGGCTGCCGGGCAGCGGGCGGCGAGCCATTCACCGTGCGCGCACGGCACCATCTTGTCCTTCGCTCCGTGCATGATCAGGACCGGAACGCCGATGGCATCCGCCCGGAACCCCCATGGGCCGGCGCCGGCGAGGGCGTCCTCGAGGAATCCCTCGCTACCCTGCTCCATGGCCTGGCCAGCCACGCCTGCCAGCCATGACCAGCTGCCGCCGAGGGCAGCCATGTCGGCGTCGGTGAAGAAGGCGCCCATGTCCTCGTCCTCCGCCTCGGCCCAGTGCGCCTCAAGCGCCGCGCGCCCGCCCGCCGCCGCCCGGTTCTCGGCCGCGATGCCCGGCGACCAGCCCGCGAACCAGTCCAGCCCGTCTGCATCGAACGGCGCCGGCGCGGACACGCTCACCGCGGCGATGACCCGCTCGGGCAGCAGCGCGGCGCACGCCAGCGCGTGCGGGCCGCCGCCGGAATGGCCGAGCACGGCGAACCGGCCGATGCCGAGCGCGTCCGCGATCGCGGCCACGTCCGCGGCTGCCGACGCGACAGTCCGGCCGTCGTGCGGACTCGAGCCGCCGTAACCGGGCCGGTCATAGGAGACCCAGCGCAGGCCGTTCGCTTCGGCGGCCGCGAACAGCGGTTCAGGCGGCGAGCCGATGTTGGGCGAGCCGTGCTGCCAGAACACCGCGACTGGCGAGCCTGACGTGCCAGGGCTGCTGGCGATCCCGTCCACGCCGGTGTCGTAGGCGTGCAGGGTCCGGCCGTCGGCCAGGCGGATGTCAGCTTCGGTGATCACGCTCGCCAGCCTACGGTGCAGGTCCGTCAAGGGGGCCTATCTGCCAGCGAACGCGAACGCGGTGGCGCCGGGGATCTCTGCGCGCGCCAGCGACCGGGCCTCGAAGCCCTCGCATCCGAGCAGAACGGCGGCCCGGGGACTGCTACGGGCGGCCCGAAACCGGGCAAACGTTACCGGCCACGGCACTGGATCCGCCGGATGGTCGCCAGCCAGGCCGGGGCGCCGTTGTCGTCGTGGAACCTGGTCTGCACCCGCTCCGGCTCGATAGCGGCGATCTGCCATCCGCTGCCGGGGCCGAACGCCGCCCTCAGGTCGTCCTGGCTGACCGGGTGCGGGCCGGTACCGGGACCCTCGTCGCTGAAGCACAGGACGTACAAGGTCCCGCCGGGCCTGGTCACCGACGCCAGGCTCGCCGCGTACGCGGGTCCCTCCTCGCCGTCGAAGGTGTGGAACAGCCCGCTGTCCAGCACGGTCTCGAATGTGCGGCCCAGGCGCTGCAGCTCGAGCGCGTCGGCCGTCACGAACTCGGCATCGAGCCCGCGGTCGCCGGCCTTGGCCCTGGCCATCGCCAGGGCTGTCTTCGCCACGTCAAAGCCCAGCACCGGCAGCCCCAGCGCGGCGACGTGCAGCGTGTTGTCCCCGGCCCCGCAGCCCGCGTCGAGCACCGGCCCGGTGAGCCGGCCGGCCGCCGCCAGGCGCACGATGGCCGGCTGCGGCCTGCCTGTGTCCCAGGGCGCCGGGCCGTCGGCGTACGACGCGTCCCAGGGCCGTCCCGTCATCCGCTCGTGACTGGTGGGGTGCCGCCCGCCGAACGGATCGTCAGCGGGGGTTCCTGATTGCTCCGGCAACATGGCCCCTTTTCCGGCAGCTGACTGCACTGAGCTTGCCCTCTCATCGTGGCACGCCGCGCTGACAGGCCGCGGGTGCCCGGCGCTGCGGGCTGGCCCGGCGGCGCCGCCCGCCTGGCGGCCGGGCTCCGGGCCAGTCCGACGGGGCGCCCGCCTGCCGTGCCGCCCGCCTGCGGTGCCGCCCGCTGCGGTGCCAGCCGTTTTGCCCGCTAACGCCATACTTGGGGGATGATGGAGCACACCGTTGTTGCGGTGATCCTGCGGCGGGATGACCAGCTGCTGCTGTGCCACCGCTCGCCGGGCCGGCGCTGGTACCCGGACGTGTGGGACTTCCCGGGCGGTCACGTCGAGCCGGGTGAGCATCCCCGGGACGCACTCCGCCGTGAGGTGGCCGAGGAGCTCGGGGCCGAGCTGGAGGGCGTGGACGGCGACCCGGTCCTGCACTGGGCCGATCCGCAGGCCGGCCTGGACCTCACGGTCTGGGCGTCGCGCCGCTGGCGGGGCACGGTCACGAACCTGCAGCCGGACGAGCATGACGCCATCGGCTGGTTCCGGAAGCAGGAGCTTGACGGGCTCATCTTCGCTGACCCGTCCTACCTGGCCGTGCTGCAGCGCCTGCTGAGCTCGTAGAACTCCGGCGCCGGATACAGCGCGCAGATCCCGGGGCGGCAACAGCCAGCTCACAGCCTGGAGGGGCTCCGTGATGTCGGGGGGTGACCACCGGGGAGGCTGCCCGGTGAGTTCCGAAGTCCCGGTCCAGGGCAGCCGGGCCCTGCGCCTGCGCCACCAGGTCCGCCGCTGACGCCTATCCGTCCTCAGGCTCGACGGCGTCGCCAGGCGCGGCCAGAAGCTCGCGGGCGACTGCCTCGTCGGCCGGGGCGACCAGCACGCGAACGCCGCCGGCCTGCAGCTGCGGCTCCTGCCCCCCGGCATCATCGGCTGCCACGGCCGCCGGCACGCCGTGCGCCCGGAGGAGGCCGACGATCAGGTGTGCCTCCGTGCGGCTGGCCACGACCGCCACCGCCACTGGCGCGCCATCCACGATCTCACCCCCTTGCCCCGCGCAGGCGTTCTCGCACTGACCCCTGGCCCCTGACCTGCACTGACCAGGCTGCCACACGGCCAGCGGCGGGCACATCAAGGGCTGACCAGCAGCATCGCGGCAAGCCAGCCTGCCGTGCACGTCACCCGCGACGGGCCATAGGTGGCCGGCGGTGCCGTCATTTCGGGGTGCGCGGGCCTTGCGCCGTCGGGCACAGTGATGGCATGCCCGACGTAGTAGTTCCGCTGACCATCAGGGACCTGACCACGGCCGACCTGCCCGCCTGCGCCTGGTCCGGATCCAGGCTGCACCTGGCCAGCATCTCCCGCGCCCTGGACCGGGCGGCCCAAGGCGAGGTGGATTACCTGGCTGTCTGCCCGCCCTCGGGCCTGCCGGTCGGGCTCGGCGGGGTGGATTACGCGATGTACCCCGAGGCTGGCTACCTGTGGCAGCTGGACGTCCACAGTGCGCTGCGATCGTGCGGGATCGGCACGGCGCTCATCGCCGCCGCCGAGCAGCGGATCAGGGCCCGGGGCCGGCGCCGGGCAGAACTAGCCGTGGAGGAGGGCAACCCGAGGGCCCGCTCGCTGTATCAGCGGCTCGGGTACGCCGCCTACGGCCGCAAGCCCGACGCCTGGGACGAGGAAGCGGAGGATGGCTCGGTGCGGCGGTACGAGACGATGTGCACGCTCATGCGCAAGGCACTGCAGTAAGCATCTCGGCTACCGGGGGACTGAAGGGCAGGAGCGAACGTGCGATTGACAGTCCTGGGCGCGTGCGGAGCGTGGCCGGAAGCCGGGCAGGCGTGCAGCGGGTTCCTGGTCGAGCAGGACGGGTTCCGGCTCGTCGTGGACCTGGGCTACGCCACGATGCCGCGCCTGCTGGAGCACGTCGCGGCCGGGCAGGTGGACGCCGTGTTCATCAGCCACGGGCACCCCGATCACTGCGCCGATCTCAACCCGCTGCTGCGCGCCCGGGCGATGGCCGAGGAGCCGCCCGGGCCGCTGCCGGTGTACGCGCCGCCGGGCGCGCTGGCCGCGGTGCTCGCCCTGGACCGGCCGGGGATGCTGGACGACGCGGTGGCGCTCCGGGCGCTGAGCGGTGGTGACGACCAGCAGATCGGGCCGTTCCGGGCGCAGACGCGGCTGCTGCCGCACTGGCTCCCGAACGCCGGGCTCCGGCTGACGGCGGCCGGCCGGGTGCTCGCCTATACCGGCGACAGCGGGCCGGGCCCGGAGGTCGTCGAGCTGGCCCGCGACGCCGACCTGCTGCTGGCCGAGGCCACGTACCTGACCGAGGTCCCGGCCGACTCACGCGGGTTCCTCTGCTCGGCCGCCGAGGCGGGGGAGCAGGCCGCGCGCGCCGGCGCTGGGCGCCTGATGCTGACCCACCTGTGGCCGGGCACCGGCCACGAGGCCGCCCGGGCTGCCGCGGCAGGCCAGTACCCCGGCCCGGTCAGCGTCGCCGCCGCCGGCGTCACGGCCGACCTGCCGTAGCGACGCCCGGATCCGGCGCGACCCCCCGGCCAGCCCGCAGCCGTCGGCCAGCCCGCAGCCGCCTGCCAGCCCGGAACGGGGCCGCTAGCCCGGAGCGGGCCGCACCCGCCGCCAGGCCGGCCTCAGCATCCGGAAAACCCTCGCGGGTCCCAGGCAAACAGCGGGTGAACAGCGGATGTCTCGCC
The DNA here is from genome assembly GCA_035763085.1 of Streptosporangiaceae bacterium. Classification (GTDB taxonomy): domain Bacteria; phylum Actinomycetota; class Actinomycetes; order Streptosporangiales; family Streptosporangiaceae; genus DASUBV01. The sequence continues at coordinate 6,722 of DASUBV010000004.1, forward strand.
ACTGACATGTCAGGGCATAGTTGGTAGCGGGTCTCGACATGCAGATATCGCCCCCAACACCCTGGTGATGTGGGTAACGACGTACTCCTTGCACTCGTGGTCGTAACGGCGCTGTCCTTCGACTTCACCAACGGCTTCCACGACACCGGCAACGCGATGGCGACCTCGATCGCCACCAGGGCCCTGCCCCCGCGCATCGCGGTCGCGCTGTCCGGAGTCCTGAACCTGGTCGGGGCCTTCCTGTCGCTCAGCGTCGCTGCCACCATCGCCAGTGGCCTGGTCGATACCGGCCTGGTGACGCTCACCGTGGTCTTCGCGGGCCTGGCCGGCGGGATCATCTGGAACCTGCTCACCTGGCTGCTGGGCATCCCGTCGAGCTCCTCCCATGCACTCATCGGGGGCGTCATCGGGTCTACCCTGGCGGCCGCCGGCGGCCACGCCATTCAGTGGCACAACCTGTTCGCGAAGGTCATCATCCCCGCGGGCCTGTCGCCGGTCGTGGCCGGCTGCGTCGCCGCGCTCGGCACCTGGATGATCTACCGGATCAGCCAGCAGCTGTCCGAGGGGGCGCGCAACCGCGGCTTCCGGATCGGCCAGATCGGCTCGGCGTCGATGGTGTCCCTGGCCCACGGCACCAACGACGCGCAGAAGACCATGGGCGTCATCACCCTGGCCCTCATCGTCAACGGCACCGTCCCCGCCACCGCCAGCGCCCCGTTCTGGGTCATCCTCACCTGCGCCCTGGCCATCAGCATCGGCACCTACATGGGCGGCTGGCGGGTCATCCGCACCCTCGGCAAGGGCCTGGTAGAGATCGAGTCCCCGCAGGGCATGGCGGCCGAGTCCGCGTCCGCCGCGGTCATCCTCATCTCCAGCCACTTCGGCTACTCGCTGTCCACCACGCACGTGGCGACCGGGTCCATCCTGGGCACCGGGGTGGGCAAGAAGGGCGCGACGGTCCGGTGGAGCGTCGCCGGCCGGATGGCCAGCGCCTGGCTGCTCACCCTGCCCGCCGCGGCCGTGGCCGGGGCCGCGGCCTACGGCCTGGCCAGCCTGATCGGCGGCAGCGCCGGCGTGCTCGTCGACCTGGTCCTGCTCATCGCGGTCGCCGGGGCGATCTACTGGAAGTCCCGCCAGACCCCGGTCGGGCACCACAACGTCAACGCCGAGTGGACCGGTTCGGTGGAGCCCGCCCGCGTCGCGGCCGCCCCCGCCGCCGCCTGAGCAGACTGGGAGAACTGACCATGAGCGCGCCCGTTCCCCCGGCCCCGTGGGTCGACTGGACCGCCCTGTGGCAGATCGTCGTGCTCGGCCTGATCGCCGGCGCCGGCCTGCCCGCCCTGTTCGCCATCGGCCTGCGGGCCCTGCGGCTCAGCGGCGGGCGCCGGGCCCAGGCGGCCGGGGCTGACGCTGCTGCCGTCGCCGGCGGTAGCGTGGTCGGCGTCGCCGCCGCGGCCGTGTGCTTCGCGGTGGTGCTGGCCGCCGTCGGCTGGGGCATCTACGCCATCGTCTCCGGCGCCTGAGCCTGCGGCGCGAACCGAGAGGGACTGCGAACATGGCCTTGCCGCCCGTCCTCAGCGCCGTCGTGGGCTGGCTGCGCGCCGGCTACCCCGAAGGCGTCCCCGAGGTGGACTATGTCCCGCTGTTCGCCCTGCTGGGCAGCCAGCTGACCGAGGCGGAGGTGAGCCAGATCGCCGATGAGCTGGCCAGCTCCGCCCACCCTGAGTCCGCCCGTGCCATCCGCGCCGCCATCAAGTCCGTCACCGATCAGCAGCCTCAGGAATCCGACGTCGCGCGGGTCCGCGCCCGCCTGGCCGAGGGCGGCTGGCCGCTGGCCAGGCCGGGCCTGGCCAGCCACCAGGGCTAGCGGCCGCAGCCGCCCCGCTGGCATCTGATGGCGCATGAGTCATGATGGTGGCATGACCAGTTCCGATGGTCACCGCCGCCATCACGAATCCATAACGGACTCCGCGGCCGTCAGCGCGTCCGGCCCGGCCAGTGCCACCGAGCCAGGGCACAGCCTGGACGGCGCGGACGCCGCCAGCACCTGGCCGGCATCCGGCCCCCGCCCCCAGACGTGGCGCGAGGGCTATCCCTACGAGCACAAGATGACCCGCCGGGAGTATGAGGACATCAAGCGCTCCCTGCAGATCGAGCTGCTCAAGCTGCAGAGCTGGGTGAAGGACACCGGCCAGAAAGTGGTGCTGCTGTTCGAGGGCCGCGACGCGGCTGGCAAGGGCGGCACCATCAAGCGGTTCACCGAGCACCTCAACCCCCGCGGCGCCCGGGTCGTCGCGCTGGCGAAGCCCACCGAGCGCGAGTCCACCCAGTGGTATTTCCAGCGCTATGTCGAGCACCTGCCCGCGGCAGGCGAGATCGTGATGTTCGACCGGTCCTGGTACAACCGGGCTGGCGTGGAGCGCGTGATGGGCTTCTGCACGCCGTCCGAGTACATGGAGTTCATGCGCCAGGCGCCGGAGTTCGAGCGGATGCTGGTGCGCAGCGGCATCCACCTGGTCAAGTTCTGGTTCTCGGTGTCCCGGACCGAGCAGCGCACCCGGTTCGAGCGGCGCCAGACCGACCCGGTGCGGCGGTGGAAGATGAGCCCGATGGACAGGGCATCCCTGGACAAGTGGGACGCCTACACCGAGGCCAAGGAAGCGATGTTCTTCTACACCGACACGGCGGACGCGCCGTGGACGGTGATCAAGAGCAACGACAAGAAGCGGGCCCGGGTCGCGGCGCTGCGCTACGTGCTGAACCTGATGGACTACACCGACAAGGATCCGGGGGTAATCGGCACGCCCGACCCGCTGATCGTCGGCTCGGCGGCCAGCGTGTACGAGCACGGCGAGCAGCCCGACCGCCTGTTCCCCAGCCTCTAGGCGAATCGCGGGAGCCTCTGGGCCGAGTCGCGGGCGGTGCCGGAGACGGCAGGGCGCCGGAGACGACGGGATGCCAGAAGGTGCCGTCGGCACCTTCCTCATCCGCCGGGGTGAGGTCAGTGCCCGGGATGTGCTCCCGGGGCAGCCCCCAGGCGGTGCTGGCCCAGGAGGGCGACCCCTGGAACCCCCGATAGCCGCCTTGCGGGCGACCTGGGAATTAGAGCTTGGTCAGCTTCGAGCACGGCGTGCTGAGCCGCCGCTCGTGGGAGCCGAAGTTCACCTGGACAGCGCACTCCTCGACGGCGGTGACCGTGCCGAGGCCGTACTTGTCGTGAGTGACCATGTCATCCACGACGTAGACCTCGGGCGGCGGGAGAGTGGCCACCGGGGCGTTGAAGGGACTGCCGGGCAGCGGGCGCCGAGGACCGGCGTGGTAAGGAGTCATCAAGGCAATTATGCGCCCTGGCCGGGCACGTTCTCAGCGAAGTGCCCCATCCGTGACCTGCCGGGACCGGCTTTTTGTCCCGGTGCACCATGCTTGGCGCGCGGTGCACCGGGACAGCCGTGCCTAGAGCGGCCGGACTTCCTCGGCCTGCGGGCCCTTCTGGCCCTGGCCAGCGGTGAACTCCACGCGCTGGTTCTCGGCCAGGGTGCGGTACCCGTCGATCTTGATAGCGGTGTGGTGCACGAATACGTCAGCGGAGCCGTCGTCGGGCGCGATGAAGCCATAGCCCTTCTCGGCGTTGAACCACTTGACGGTGCCTTCAGTCATATTTTCTTCTCCTGCTCACTACGAACGGTGACCATTAAACACCATCCGGTGGTCAGGGGCGGGATTCCCGGCCGGGTGGCTCGATCCCGGCGTCCCGGTCGCCGGCCGGGCGTCGCTACCAGCCGAGGTCTTCCAGCCGGTCGTCGTCGATTCCGAAGTGATGGCCGACCTCGTGGATCACCGTGCGCCGGACCTGCTCGGCGACCTGCCCCTCGGTGTCGCAGATGGCGCTGATGGCCTGCTGGTAGATCGTGATCCGGTCCGGCAGCGCCCCGGCGTAGTTCGTGCTCCGCGCGGTCAGCGGAATTCCCTCATACAGGCCAAGCAGGCCCGGCGGACCCGGCTCCGGCTGCACCACGACCGCGACATTGCGCATCATCTCGCCCAGTTCGGGAGGCAGCCCGTCGAGGGCGGTGGCCACCATCTCCTCGAACCGGCCGGGCTCGATCTCGATCACCGCGATCCTCCGAATGAAGTCCTGGCCCGCACAGCCCGGGGAGCAGGTCCATTGTCCCGCGCGGCGGGGGACAGCATGCCCGGGGGAGGCCGCAGCTAGCCATCAGTGCTCGCAGAGCGATCGTGCCAGGCAGCAGTCAGGCGTCGAGCGTGACCGGCGAACTGGACGGCAGCGGTACCGCGGCGCGCCGGGGGAGCAGCAGCGGGGTAGCCAGCAGGGCTACGCCGGCGACCCCGGTCGCCACCCGCGGGCCGGTGACCTCGGCCAGCAGTCCCCCCAGCGCGGTCAGCGCGGCCGTCACGCCGTTGCTGGTCACCGACCACGCCGCCAGGGTCCGGGCCACCTGGTCCTGGCCGAGCTGGGCCAGCCGGTAGCTGGCGTACACCGGATTGAACACGCCGATGGAGGTGACCAGGCCGAACTGCACGACGATGACCAGCACGATCCCGGCCGCGCCGTGCTGGATGAACATCAGGCCGAGCGGCCAGCAGGCGCGCAGCGTCCCGGCGACGGTCATCACCGTGTGCTGCCCGGCGCGCTCGGCCAGCCGGGGGGCCAGCCGCGCGCCGATCAGCCCGCCGACGCAGGGCGCGGCGAAGGCCAGCCCGAACTGCCACGGCGCGAACCCCAGGCGGCCCAGCATGAGCACCGACACGAGCGGCTCGGTGGCCAGGAGCAGGCCGTTGACCAGCAGCGTGTTGAAGAACAGCCGGCGCAGCACCGGATGGCGCAGAATGTAGCGCCAGCCGTCGAGCAGGCCCGCGGCCCGGAGCCGGCTCCCGGCGGCCTCGCGCGGTCCGGACTGACGTGCCGGGGCTCGCTGCGGCCGCTGCTCCCGGCCGCGGATCGCGGCGATCCCGGCCGCCGACAGCAGGTAGCTCGCCGCGTCGGCGGCCACCGTGATCACCGGGCCGAGCAGGCCGATGGCCAGCCCGCCCAGCGGCGGCCCGACGACGGTGGCCGTCCAGGTCGTGGACTCGAACCGCGCGCTGGCGACGATCAGGTCCTCGGGCCGGACCAGCGCCTTCAGGCACGCGCCGCTGGCCGACCGGAAGGCAATCTTGGCCGCCCCGGCGATCACCGAGACGACCAGCAGCTGGGCGAAACTCAGCCCGCCGAGCAGGTACGCCGCCGGGATGCTGGCCATCGCGGCGAACCGGATCAGGTCCATCGCGATCATGACCAGCCGCTTGCGGCGGAACTCCACCCACGGGCCGAGCGGTACCGCCAGGACCGCCCCGACCGCGAGCCCGGCCGCCGCGAGCGCTGACACCTGCGCCGGGCCGGCGTGCAGGACGCGGATCGCGATCACCGCGAACGCCCCGAACCCCAGTCCCGTCCCGTACGCGCTGACCGCGTACGCCGCCCACAGCCACCCGAACTGCCGCCCCAGCTTCCGCCGTACCGCCACGCCTGCGCACCTCACGCCGTCTCGTCCCGGACAGCCTCGCGCTGTCCCGAGCGATCCAACCGGGGAGCCGCGGCGCGCATCAAACAACTGACTGGCCGGCGAGCCACAACCAGCCGTTGTGCCCCCAGGGCTGTCCGGCATGCAGAGCCCGGCGCGGACGACCCGCACGCTGTGCTGCGGCGACCTGCGGACGTCTGTGCCGGGCGCATCGGGGGAATGGCTGAGGACCTGGACCGCCGCCCGGAAGACGCCGCTGCCCGTACCGACAGAGGGGATAAACCATGACAGAACAGCAGACGGGAACGGACCCCGGCCAGTTCCCCGCGCCAGCTGAGGGTCTCCTGGTGACGATGTTCATCACCGTCCGCAGCGTTGCCCGGTCCCGTGACTTCTACTCTCGCGTCCTGGGCGGGACCGTCATCATGGCGGAGAACCCGTGCGTGGTCCGCCTGTCCAACTCGTGGATCATCATGAACCCGGGCGGGCCGCCGACCCCCGACAAGCCCGGCATCACGGTGGCCGACTACGAGCCCGGCGACACCACCTCGATCTTCCTGAACCTGCGAGTCGCTGACATCCAGGCCTGCTACGAGGAGTGGAAGTCCAGGGGCGCGGAGTTCGTGACGCCGCCGATCGACCGCGGCGCCGAGATCCGCTGCTACATCCGCGATCCGGACGGCTACCTGATCGAGGTGGGCGAGTCCACCGGCCTGCTGCACGGCCAGCACGCCGCCCGGCGGGCCGAGGACCTGCCCGGCTGACTCGCTGTATCAGTCCTCGCCGGCGGTCAGCACCTTGCGCGGGTGCGCGCCGTCGACGTAGCCGACGAACGGCGGGTAGATGTTGTAGCCGAGCAGTTCCTGCAGCCGCTGCGGCAGCTCGCGGGTGACGGCGCGGGGAACGGCCAGGCAGTGGTTCTCCTGCGGGCGCAGCCAGCCGACCGCGTACTCCAGGATCACGCCGAGCCGCGGCGCGGCGGTGGTGTTGGCGCCGCCGCCGTGCCACAGGCTGCCCAGGTAGAACATGGCCGAGCCGGGGGAGATGGTGGCGATGCTGACCGTGTCCCGGGCCGTCGGCTGGCGGCCGGGTGCCCAGGCGTGGCTGCCGGGGATGAACCGGGTGGCGCCGTTCTCGGCGGTGAACTCATCCAGCGGCCACATCGTGTTGACCACGACCGGCGGGCCGGGCTGCGGCAGCGGGTAGATCGCGTCGTCGCGGTGCAGGATCTGGGCCTTCTCGCCGGGCCCGATCCGGATGCCGACCGGGGCGCTGAGCTGGTAATGCCCCAGGACTTGGTCGAGCACTTCCAGCAGCAGCGGGTTCGTCGCGGCGCGATCGAAGGTGCGAGTCTTGGCGAACAGGGCGTAGATCCGCTGCGTGGCGTGGCCCTCGAAGGCGTTGCGCCCGGTCGGGGTAGCCTGCAGGATCCGGCCCAGGTCGTCGCGGGCGGCGGCGAGGTCCTGCGGTGACATCAGGTCCGAGACGACGACATAGCCGTCCTCGGTCAGCCGCCGCGCTATCTGCGGCCCGGTGGCCGTGGCGGCATGCACGGCGGCGATCACGGCTCCAGCCTAGTACGGCCGGCCCCGTTTGCTAGGGGGCGATTCCGGCGGCGGCGCGGCGCGCGAAGTGGCGCGTCCGGGAACCGGGAACGGGGATGTCGTGGCCGAGCTGGAGCTCGTCCTGGATGCCGTTGTACCAGAGCTGGCTCCGGTCCCACGGCCGCTCGCCGGGCCCGGGGTCGGCCGGGTAGCGGCCGCCGACGAGCAGCTCGCCGATATCGGTAAATGAGAGCAGGCCGCGACTGCCGGCCTGGCGCAGCGGCTCCGGGACGCTCAGCAGCCGGAACCCGACGCTGGCGTGGTCGGTGCTGAGCGGCTCATCGTGAAAGAACCACTCGTCATCCAGCGGGAACCCGGAGAAGGCGGTCTCGCCCCCGGCGCTGGCCTCGGCGAGGACCCAGGCGGTGCCGTCGCTCAGCTCGAAAATGAACGCGTCGCAGCCGGCCAGGACCGCCAGGTCAGCCAGGCGCATGCGGTCCGCGCCCGGGCGGCGATTACCCAGCAGCGCGAATGGCAGCTCCGCCATCATGGTCCACTCGCCGGCGCCCGGCACTACCACGAACGTCCACAGCGGGTAGTCCAGGCCTTCTCCGCGCAGGACGGCGTACTCGCCGAGCGTCACGTACCAGCCCGTGCTGCTGCGCTGCAGCGCATCGGAACTCGGCGGCGCTGCCAGGGGCGCCCGGCCCTCAGCTGCGCACAGCCTGCTCAGCGCATCATCAACGCGATCGAGATCCGCCGTACGCAGGTAGCTGATCGTGCTCCACTCGCCCATGGCAGGACCTTCCGGTGCCGATTGCGGTCAGAGCTGAACCTACCGCGCGATGACCTCCGGGCCCGGCGGGTCGGCGTACAGGCGCTCGACCAGTCCGGCGCGCTCGGCGAGGACGCGGCGCTGGTTCAGGTAGCCCTTGTCGGTGATCTCGCCGCGGTCCAGGTCGGCGGGCGCGCTCATGATCAGCAGCCGGTCGACCCGGCCGGCCGACCCGCTGTCCGGGTGATGCGCGGCCAGCGCGGCGGCCAGGCAGGCCAGCAGCGCGGGATCGGTGATGACCGGGCCGTCGGCGGCCGGGTCGCGGCCCAGCACGGCGCGGGCCTCGGCGGCGTTCAGCCACGCCAGCGCGCCGGTGCAGGACCGGCCCTCGCCCGCGATCACCGCGTCGGCTAGCAGCGGGATGGCCGACAGCAGCGCCGTGCGCACCGCGCCCACGTGCACGAACGTGCCGGTCAGCAGCTTGAAGTCCTCGGCCAGCCGG
>DASUBV010000005.1:0-15927 GCA_035763085.1 Streptosporangiaceae bacterium
CCGCCCGGCACCGACCTGATCCCGCAGATCCGGCACATTGTCGTGCTAATGATGGAAAACCATTCCTACGACAACTACCTCGGCATGCTCCGCGGCCGGGGCGAGGGGATTCCGCTCGGCCCCGATGGCAATCCGGACGCCACCAGCACCGGCTCTGGCGGCGAGGTAGTCCAGGCGCACCGGATGCCGTCCACCGTGCAGCAGCCGGATGTGCCCTCGCAGAGCTGGCACGCCAGTCACCTGCAGTGGGGCGAGGGCCGGTGCGACGGGTTCGTGACCGCGACCCAGACCGCCCTCAGCGAGGCGGGCGCCGCGCCGGAGGCCGTCGCGGCCGCGGCGGACGTGGCCATGGGCTACTGGACGGAGGCAGAGCTGCCCTTCTACTACGGGCTCGCCAGGGCGTTCCCGGTGGCCGATCACTGGTTCAGCTCCTGCCTGGGACCGACCTTCCCCAACCGCCGGTTCCTGATCGCGGGGACGGCGCACGGCCTCATCACCGACTCGCCCTATGACCTGCTGGACTACCCGGCCGCCGGAACCATCTTCGACATGCTCACCCGGCACCGCGTGTCCTGGGCCAACTACCATCCTGGCCGCTCCAGCGCGTCCCGGCTGACCCGGTACGCCCGGCACAAGCGCAAGATGGCCCGCCGCCGGCTGCAGTCCGTCGGCCAGCTGGTCAGCGCTACCGGCGGTGGCCTGAAGAAGGACATCACCTTCACCGCCGATGTCTTCCCGGTGGGTGCGGGCCGGCTCGCCGAGCACGTTCGCAGCACCGAGGAGTTCTTCGCCGCCGCTGACCGCGGCCAGCTGCCCGCGGTCAGCATCGTCGACCCCGACTTCGAGGTGTTCTCCGAGGAGAACCCGCAGGACATCCGCCGGGGAGAGAGCTTCGCCGCGGAGGTGGTCAGCCGCGTGCTGAACGGGCCCGGCTGGCCGCACACCCTGCTGATCTGGACCTACGACGAGCATGGCGGCTACTACGACCACGTGCCGCCGCCCCCGGCGGTGCCGCCTGATGACATTCCCGGGCGCAGTCTGGTCGGGCGCCGCTCCCGGCTCGCCGCGGCGCTCCGCCCGCTGGCTCCCCGCCTGGTCCGCGACAAGGAGAACATGACCAGCGGGCCGGTCCGCTACGACCGGTACGGCTTCCGAGTGCCGACCGTGATCGTGTCGCCGTACGCGCGGCGCGACTTCGTGCTCACCGACGTGCTGGATCACACCTCTGTGCTGCGCCTGATCGAGGACAAGTGGAATCTGCCGCCGCTGACCGCCCGCGATGCCGCCGCTCGCTCGCCCCTGGGCGCGCTGGACCTCGATGCGCCGCCGGCGTTCCGCACGCCGCCCGAGCTGCCCGCTCCGAGCCTGGCCTGGGGTAGCTGGTAGGCCACGTGCGCGGCCGGTGCGGATGGCCTGCCACGCGAGTTTGAGAACCGGATCACCAGGTAGGTAACGGCATGCGAACGACATCTCCGGCTCATGCCACAACGCAGGCAAGACGGGCGTCGCGGGGCCGCGCGGCGCATGTGCTGGGCCGGGCGGGCCTCACCGCACGCGGGATCATCTACCTGCTCATCGGCTGGGTCGCGATTGAGGTCGCGCTCGGCCACAGCGGACGGGAAGCCGATCAGGCTGGCGCCCTGCAACTGCTGGCCCGGCAGCGCTACGGGCTGGCCTCGCTCTGGCTGCTGGGCATCGGGTTCGCGGCCTACGCGCTGTGGCGGCTCAGCGAGGCGGCGTTCGGCGTCACCGGCGACCAGCCCGGCGCCGGCCCGCGGCTGAAATCGCTGGGCCGGGCCGTGATCTACGCCGGATTCGCCTACCTGACGTTCAGCGTGATCGCTGGCCGGCACCACAGCCAGAAGCGTCAGCAGCAGGACCTGACAGCCAGCGTCATGCGGCACGCTGCGGGCCAGTGGCTGGTCGCCATTGCCGGGATCGCTGTCGTCATCATCGCGCTGTATCTGGTCAGCGAAGGCGTCCGCCGCAAGTTCCTGAAGTACCTGGACACCGCGCAGCTCGGACCGCGGGCCCGCCGTGCCGTGGAGCTGCTCGGCATGATCGGGACCACTGCGCGCGGTGCGGTGTTCGCCCTGGCCGGAGCCCTGGTGATCGAGGCCGCCGTGACTCATGATCCGTCGAAGGCCGGCGGCATCGACAAGGCTCTGGTCACCCTGCGCGGTGCGCCGCTGGGTGCGGTCCTGCTGCTCATAGCCGCCGTCGGTGGTCATCTTCGGCGTCTACGGGCTGTGCGAGGCACGATGGCGGAAGGTATGACCGGCGCTGTCACAGGAGTACGGCCTGATCAGCAGGGTAGCGAGGGCCTCGTGAAACTGCCTGGCCCACGCGGGGTACTGAGTTCGCGGCTGGCGGCCGCACTGCTGGAGGGTGAGCTTGCTGGCCTGGCGGAGCTGACCAGAACGCTGGCTGCGCCCTGGCGCGAGTCCGGCTGGCCGCCGCCCTGGCAGGACGAGGACCTGCAGATCGCCTTGTGGTGCTGCTACGAGCTGCACTACCGCGGCTTCGAGGACGTGGATGACTCGATGGAGTGGCAGCCGGGCGTCATCGCGTTCCGCGGGCAGCTGGAACAGCGCTGGGTGGCTGGCCTGCGCTCGCTGGTGAGCGCCGGCCAGCCAGCGGGCCCGGTGCCGGCTGCGCTGGCCGGGCTGGTCAGCCGGGGCGGCGGCACGGACCTGTCGGGCTATCTGGCGGGCGAGGCGAGCATCGCCGAGTTCGCCGAGTACCTGGCGCACCGGTCGGTGTATCAGCTGAAGGAGGCCGACCCGCATAGCTTCGGCATCCCGCGGCTGGCGGGCCGGGCCAAGGCGGCCCTGGTCGAGATCGAGGCCGATGAGTACGGCGGCGGCCGGCCGGAACGGGTGCATGCTGAGCTGTTCCGAGCCACCATGCGGTGGGCGGGCCTGGTCGATGATTATGGCCATTATGTCCCGGCGGTGCCGGCCCAGACGCTGGCGGTCAGCAACCTGATGTCGCTGTTCGCGCTGCACCGCCGCTGGCTGGGGGCGCTGCTCGGGCACCTGGCTGTTCTGGAGATGACATCGACGCGCCCGAACCGGAGGTACTCGGCGGGCGCCGGGCGCCTGGGCGCGGACGCGGCGGCTCGCCGGTACTTCGATGAGCACGTCGAGGCGGACGCGGTCCACGAGCAGATCGCCATGCATGATCTGTGCGGGAGCTTCGCGGCCGAGCGGCCCGACGCAGCTGGCGACATCCTGTTCGGTGCCGCGTGCTGCCTGGCGCTCGATGAGGTCCTGGCCCGCTACTTGCTGTCCTGCTGGCAGGACGGACAGTCAACGCTGGCGCCGGCACCGGGCTGTCAGCAGGCGGTATGACACCGGGCCCGGCTGGCTCAGCGGGACTGCCGCGCCCGTGTTATCTGCTGCCCCTGCGCCGTAGCTCCGACGAGGGAATCGGCGAGCTGACCGGGTACCTGCGGGAGATCGCGCACATCTGCGACGTCCTGATCGTTGACGCCTCCCCGGATCCGCTGTTCAGCCGCCACCATGCCGCCTGGATGGCCTTCGCCCGGCATATCCGGCCAGACCCCGCCCTGGCCTGCCGCAACGGCAAGGTCTGCGGCGTAGTCACCGGTGTGCGGGGCAGCACCGCCGCGGACGTCATCATCGCCGATGACGACGTCCGGTACAGCCATCGTGCCCTCACCGAAGTACTCGGCCTCCTGGCCGGCGCCGACCTGGTCATCCCGCAGAACTACTTCGAGCCGCTGCCCTGGCACGCGGCATGGGACAGCGGCAGGATCCTGATCAACCGCGCGGCCGGCTACGACTATCCCGGCACGCTGGCCGTGCGCCGGGCCGCCTTCCTGGGCGCCGGCTGCTATGACGGCGACGTCCTGTTCGAGAACCTGGAGCTCATCAGGACCATCCGCGCGGCGGGCGGCCGCCTCGCGGCCGCGCCGTGGATCCACGTCCGGCGGCTGCCGCCGGAAGTGGGTCATTTCGCGGGTCAGCGGGTCAGGCAGGCCTATGACAGCCTGGCCCAGCCGGGGCGGCTGGCAGCGGAACTATCAGTGCTGCCCGCCGTGGCCCTCGCCCTGGGGCGACGGTCGTTCTGGCCGCTCGGCCTGGGCGCAGTCGCGGTGGCGGCCGCGGGCGAAGCCGGCCGCCGCCGGAACGGCGGGCGCGCGGTGTTTGCCTGGTACCTGCCGCTCCTCGCCCCTGTCTGGCTCGCCGAGCGGTCAGTCTGCAGCTGGCTGGCCCTCAGCTGCCGGATGCGCGGCGGTGTCCGGTACGCCGGCCAGCGGCTGCCCCGCGCGGCCACCCCGGCGGCCGTCCTGCGGAACAAGGCCATCCGGCGCCAGGACAGCCGGCGCCGGCTGCCGGCCGGTGGGGCGGTCACTGGCGCGAAAACCGGTGCGGGCATGCGATCCGTCGCAGAACGGCTTGATGGCTGACCGGCCACACCGGCACAGCGCCACCGTCTGGCGGCCTCCCGGAATCTGCCGGCCGTCCATGGCGGTGATGACGAACTGGCCGCGGATAATCAGCGGGCCGTCGACGTACGGCGTCACCACGGCCCCGCCACCCTCCTCAGGTGCCGTCGCGCTGGCTGCCCAGGCCGGCCGGTCTGCTCCCATATCGCCCCCCGCGCGGATCTCCGACTGGCGCAGCAGCTACCCCCGGGGCCTGCGTCCACACCTAGTACTCCTGCGGAATCCGGCACGCGGCCTGCCAAGACATGCAGGTTTGCCGCCTTGCACGGGGGGCGCCAGCACGCGCGCTGGCGACCGGGTCACGAGCCGGGCCGGCGTCCCGGCAGGCATAGAGGGGGACAGGAGGAACGACCGCGTCGCGGACATCTGGGGAAGCCAGACCCGCATCCGGCCGGGGTCAGCCTGGCCGGCGCGGGTCGATCAGTACCTGGAGCCCAGCGTCCCGGAGGTCGGCGTCAGCTGGCATCAGTCCGCCTGCGTGCTGTGCTCGAACGGCTGCGGCATGGACATCGCCGTCCTGGACGGGCGCATCGTCGGCGTTCGGAGCCGCGCGGCCGACCGCGTGAACCGGGGACGGCTGGGGCCGAAGGGGCTATTCGGCTGGCAGGCAAACAACGCCGGTGACCGGCTGACTGAGCCGCTCCCGGGGAACTTCCGTCAGGGTTTCTCTCACCCGGCGCTGATCAATGCCGTGATGCACCTGATCAGGGAAGACGAGCGCATCGGCGCCGTGCCGGCGCCCGCATCAGCTCTGCCCCGGACCCGGCCCCCGTCACTGCCCCCGGTCCCTAACGCCAGTGCCGGGCGCGCCCACGCCGCTCAGCACCCGCGCCACGGCGGGCTGCGGGGACGCAAGAACGAGGCTCCCGCCGCGGCGGCTGATCACCCGTCCGACCCACTGCAGGATGAGGGCGACCCACCAGTCCATCGATGACAGCCGCGACAGGTCAACCACCACGCGGCCGGCTTCCCGGGCTGCCCGCAGGCCCATCAGCAACTGAACCCACTCGCAATCGTCAATGCCAGCCCGCCCCGCCACTGATACCACGGCGCACAGACCGTCATGCTCGTCCGCCGCAGCCGAAACCGGGAGGCGAGACCGAGCCAGGCCGCAGTCTTCAGTTATGTCGTAGGACGAGGTATCAGCCATCTGCAGGTGCTACCTCTATGTCGCGTCCCCAAACCAGCGGGCAGGCGCCGCCCCGCGGGGCGGCTGCATCCGGCCGATGTCTGACCTGCGGATGGATCCGCGCGGGCACCAAGCCATCCTGAAATGCCGCACCATCCTGAAATGCCCCCCGGATCTGCTGTTAGCGTGCGGCTTGCTTGATGAAGCTGATCTCGCCGTTGGTTTCCAGGACGGCCCACTTGATCTCATCCAGGGTCTCGATCTCGCTGATCCGGGCTTTCTCGGCCAGGTCGTCGAGGGTGAGCCGCTCGCGGCGCATGTTGTGGTCGATCGTCCTGCCGTTTTCGACCAGGACGATGGGCTCGCCCTGGATGACCGGCCGGATCCGGCGGAACCGGAATCCCAGGTAGGAGGTCAGGACCTGGAGTGCCCCGATGGTGCACAGGGCCAGCAGGACGCCGGTGACCGACAGGTCGTTCTGGGTGACCCCGTTCTGGATCAGGTCGCCGATCACGATCAGCAGGATCAGGTCGAACGGCTGCAGGGCCGATAGCTCGCGGCGCCCGATGGCCCGGGTGAACACGAAGACCACGGCGTAGATGACCGCCGCGCGGATGACGATGTCCACGGCTAAGGGAAGACGGTAATAGTGCGGTGGATGGTCATGAGCTGGGTGCCTCCGTCATACAGCGCGACGTCCTGAGAACGGCGGCCCGGGTCGGTGGGGTTGGCCTGCCAGGCGATCCAGATGGTGAACGGCACCCCGGCGGCCAGCCTCCCGAAGCCCAGGATCTGCCAGTGGCCATGAGCTGTCTGGCTGACAGGCTGTGGTGCCAGCGCGTTCAGGGTCATGCCCCGGAACCAGCCGTTATCCAGGTACAGCTGGGCATCGGGCAGCGCGCGCCGCGGCGTGATCCTGATCTCGGTCGTGAAGACCAGCCCGCCGCGCACGTGCGCCGGGGTGCTCACCAGCACCGATGCCGCCGGGCCTGCCGTCGTGTCCGGGCTGGTGTGCTGGCCGAAGACGTTGACCAGGCCCAGGATAGGCACGGCTGCCAGCAGGACCAGGGCCGCCCGCCGCCACCAGACGTGCCGCGCCCGCCCGGCGAGATCCTGATGCCGGGCCCGGTCAATGCCCAGCGGCGCATTGCTGTCAGCCATCGCCTGTTCTCCCCGCCAGCACATTGCGGTCAGGCTGCAACTAGGCCGGGACACTACAGCGCCCGGCATTCCGCAGCACGCCGCCACGCCCGGAAGCCCGGCAGGCCATGGGTCTCTCCGCCTCCCGCATCGGCTTGCGCGGGCGCGTTTGGCCTCGTCACCCCCGGGAAGCCAGGGCTTACAGAGCAGCCCGAGCCCGGTCCGAGGGCTCCGGCGCACGGAAGGGGACACGCGATGCCCAGGGCCCAGATTAAGGATGAGAAGACCTACCAGAAGCTGCGCGACCGCGGCGAGAGCAAGCAGAAGGCGGCGCGGATCGCCAACGCCGCGGCCGGCAGTTCCCGCCGTCAGGTCGGCAAGAAGGGCGGCAAGAGCCCTTCCTATGACGACTGGTCCAAGGCTGACCTAGTCAAGCGGGCCAAGGTCATTGGCATCAGGGGACGGTCCGCCATGAATAAGTCCCAGCTAGTCGATGCGCTGCGCAACCATTGACCGGCGAGGGGTGGCATGACCTGCGGTAACAGGGCAGGTCACTGACTTGAGAGGAGGTCGTCATGACCATCGGCGAAGGTGGCGTGGTGACTGGCACCAAGGACAAGGACTACGACCTGATCTGGTACGTGGAGGCCTGCCTGAGCAATGCGCTGCGCCTGGAGACCTACATCCACGATGCCAGCCAGCAGGGCGACTCCGAGCTCGCCGAGTTCTTCAGGAAAGCGCAGGCAGATAGCCGCAAGGGAGCCGACCTCGGCAAGCAGATGCTGCGCTCGCGCATCGCTGCTTAAGGCATCAGTCAGGGCCAGTGCTCACGGGCGGCGGGTCGCGGGCCTGCAGCGGGTACTCGCCGCAGGTGACGCCCGCTACCAGGCATCCCTGGCAGGCTGCCGGGAGGCAGCGCCGGCCAGGGAATCGCTCGACTCAGCTACCAGCGGTACCAGCGGCGCCGGCCGCCGGCGGTCTCAGCGGTGCGGAACAGGAAGCCGACCAGCCAGATCACCAGGACGATCAGGGCGATCCACCACAGGAGATGGGCGGCGAAGCCGAGGCCGCCAAGGAGGAGCGCGAGCAGCAGGACGCCGATGAGGAGCAGCATTGCTGTGTCCTTTCTGAGGGGTGCTGGCTAACTGCCCGCCCCCGCAGGTCCAAACGCCGGGCGTCGCGCCGGGTGAGCACGCAGGCCGCACAATGGCCCGGTGACTCTTCTGTTGAACACCTCATCAGTAACGGAGCTGCTCGACGTCGACGCGGCTCTCGAGCTGCTGGCCGAGGGCTTCCGGACGGCCCCGGCCGAGCCCGCGCCACTGCGGGCCCGCACCGACCTGCCCGGCCCGGGCACGGCCACCTGCCTGATGCCCGGCCTGCTCGCCGGGGTGCCCGCCTACACCGTCAAGGTCAACGCCAAGTTCCCCGCCGCCCGGCCCGCGCTGCGCGGCGTAGTCTGCCTGCACAGCCTGGAGACCGGCGAGCTGCTGGCGCTGGCCGACTCGACGGCCATCACCGCCTGGCGCACCGGGCTGGCCGCCGCGCTGGCGAGTCACGTCCTGGCCGATCCCGGTGCGCGGACGGCCGGGTTCGTCGGCGCGGGCGCGCAGGCGCAGCTGACGCTGGCGGGCCTGCGCCGGCTGCGGACCCTGGACCGCATCGTGGCCGCCGACCTGGACCCGGCCCGCGCGGCCGCCCTGGTCAGCGAGGACCCGGTCCGGCCCGCCGGAGCGCAGCCGGCCGCGGCCCGGCCGGGTTCCGGCTCGCCTGTCCCGGCCGGGGACGTGCTGGCCGATGCGCGCGAGGTGGCCGCCGCGGCCGGCATCGTGATCCTGGCGACCTGGTCCCGGCAGCCGCTGCTGGACGTGGCCGACGTCCGTCCCGGCCAGCACCTGACCACGCTCGGCGCCGACGAGCCCGGCAAGATCGAGCTGTCCGGCGCCCTGCTGGCCGCCAGCCGGGTGGTCACCGATGACGTGACCCTGGCCGCCAGCGGCGGCGCGCTGGGCAGCGCCGGCCTGGGCCCGGAGGCGGCCGCCGGCACGCTCGGCCAGGTGCTGCGGGGCGAGATCCCGGCCCGCGCCCCCGGCGGCCGGCCCACCGTGTACGCGCCGGTCGGACTGCCCTGGCAGGACCTGGCGCTGGCCTGGCCCGTCTACCAGGCGGCCCGGGCCGCCGGCGCGGGCCAGGAGACCGACCTGCTGGCCTGACCCCCTGGCGCTGGTCACTGGGGTGCCCGGCGAACCGCCGGGACACCGTCAGCGGCGGCTCATCCTCACCCGGCTGGCCGCCCGGCGCGCAGGCGGGGCTTACAGGCTCCGCAGCGCCTCGGCCGGGGACAGCCGCGCGGCGCGCAGCGCCGGCCACAGCCCGGCAGCGGCGCCCAGCGCCACCGCGACCGCCATCGCGCCCAGCAGGTCAGGCAGCGGGACCACCGTGCACCAGTGCCGGGCCGCGGCGTACACGGTGGTGACGAACCCGCCGGCCACCGCCCCGGCCGCGCCGCCGGCCCCGGCCAGCAGCATGGCCTCGGCCAGGAACTGGACGCCCACGTGCACCCGGGCCGCGCCCAGCGCCCGGCGCAGCCCGATCTCGCCGCGCCGCTCCAGCACCGAGATGATCATGACGTTGGCGATGCCGATGCCGCCGACCAGCAGCGCCACCGCACCGAGGCCGACGAGCAGCCCCTGGAACGCCGCCGACGCATCAGCCCGGGCGGTCAGCGCGTCAGCCGGGTCGGTCACCACCACGTCCTGCGGCGCGGCCGGGTCCACCGTGGCGGGCAGCACGGCCTGCACAGCCGCCACGCTCTGCGGGTCGGTCCGCACGTAGACCTGCACCGGCGAGGTGCTGGCGTGCAGCAGGCGCCGGGCCACCGGGACGCCGATCAGCGCCGTGCGGTCCAGCTCGGGAGCCAGCGGCAGCCGGGCCATGATGCCGGTCACGGCGAACCAGTGCCCGCCGAGCCAGACCTGGACCGGCGGGCCTGGCTGGTCGATGCCCAGGGCAGCCGCCGCGTCGGCGCCCAGGACCACGGCGGGATACCGGGCGGTCGCGGCGGTCAGGAACTGGCCGCTGGCCATCCGCCCCTGCAGGGTGGCCAGCAGGCTGGTGCCTGCCGAGTAGACCGTGATCGCCCCGGTGTCGGCCGCCGGGATCCGGTCGCTGCGGTAGACCTGCGCGTCTACCTCGCCGATCGCAGAGGCGGCCAGCACCGGGCCGACCCGGCGCGCCATCGCCGGCGCGGTCGCCGGCAGCGTGACGTCCTGGCCGGTGAGCGACTGGCCGGGCGCGGCGGTGAGCAGGTTGGTGCCCAGCGCGTCGATCTCGGCGACGAGCTGCGCCCGGCTGGAGGCTGAGATCCCCAGCACGGCCACCATCGTGGCGATGCCGGCCGCCACGCCCGCCGCGGACAGCACCGCCCGCAGCGGCCGGCTGGCCAGGCCCAGCAGGGCGAGCGGCCCGACATCGGCGGCCCGCAGTCGGCTGGCCGGCCTGCCGCCGCGCGCCGGCCCGGTGCCCGGCGCGGGCCGGGGGCGGCTCATGTCATCCCCCGCGCGATCGCGCCCGGCGCTGCCGGGCCGGGCACGCCAGGGTCTGGCACCGCGCCGCCGGGCTGGCGGCCTGGCGGGCCATCGCGGACCACCCGGCCATCGCGCAGCTCGATCACGCGGGGCATGGCGCGGGCGATCTGCGCGTTGTGGGTGACGACGACGATCGTCGCGCCGCCGGCGTTCAGCTCAGCGAGCAGCGCCATGATCGCGGCGCCGCTGGCGCTGTCCAGGCTTCCGGTCGGCTCGTCGGCCAGGATGATGGCCGGCCCGGCGGCCAGCGCGCGGGCGATCGCCACCCGCTGGCACTCGCCGCCCGACAGCTCACCGGGCCGGTGCCGGGCCCGACCCGACAGGCCGACCCGGTCCAGCGCGGCGGCCGCTGCCCGGCGCCGCGCTGCGACGGGCACGCCCTGATACAAGAGCCCGCAGGCCACGTTGTCGGCCGCCGACAGGCCCGGGATCAGGAAGAACTGCTGGAAGACGAAGCCGATCCGGCCGCCGCGCAGCCCGGCCGCCTGCCGGTCCGGCAGGGCGCCGGCCGCGATGCCCGCCACCCGGACGGTTCCCGAGGTCGGGCGCTCCAGCAGCCCGGCGATGGCCAGCAGGGTGGACTTGCCCGACCCCGACGGCCCGGTCACCGCGGCCATGTCCCCGGTGCCGATCCGGATGCTGACCGATCGCAGCGCCGTGACCGGCGGCGAGCCGGGATGGACCTTGCTGACCGCGGCCAGCTCGAGCGCCATCGTCCTCACTGGGCCACCACCACCGTGGTGCCCGCCCTGATCCCGGCGCCGCTGACCTGGACCCGCCCGCCGGCGAACAGTCCGGTGGTCACGCCCACCAGGTGGTGCCCGCCGCCGGGCCGCTCGATTTCCAGCCCGTAGCCGCCGCCCGCCAGGGCGAGCAGCGCCGACACCGGGACGGCCAGGACATGCCGCGCCGACTGCACGGTCAGCGCCACCTGGACCGGCACGCCGCTGCTGGTGCCGGTCGCGGCCGGGCGCCGCGGCGTCACGGTCAGCACCCCGGTGGTGCCGGCCGGCAGCCCGCTCGTGCCCGCCCGGCGGGCGGCTCCGCCCGCCCCGGCCGGGCCCGCCGCCGGGGCCGGCCCCACCGCGGTGACGGTGCCGGGCGTGCGGCGCTGGGACGGCAGCACGATCGTCACCCGCTGGCCGGTGCCGACCCGCGGCAGGTCCGGGCTGACCGGCACCGTCACGACCCGCCGGTCGGTGCTGACCTGATACGGCACCTGGCCGGGAGTCGCATCGGATCCGGGGGCGACACTGAGCGCGCCAACCCGGACCGGGCCGGGCAGGAACACCACCTGGCCCAGCCCGACCTGGCCGGTGACGGGCCAGCCCTCGGCCGCCTGCCAGCGCCGGACCGCGGCAGAGGTGGCCAGGTCGAGCTGGCCGGTGGGCGCGGTCAGCAGCCCGGCCGCATCGCCAGCCGCGATGAGGCCGGCCTGCAGCTCCCGGACGTCGGGGCCGGCGGTCATGCCGGGCGCGAACGGCCGCCAGGCCGGCACCCGGCCGGCCAGCAGGATCACCGGCTGGCCGTTCACCCGGTACAGCGCGTGGCCCGGCCGGATGACGGTGCCCGGTTCCGGCAGCGCGGTGTAGATGCCGGGCAGCCGGTTGATGACCGGCCGGGCCGGGGCGTAGCCCAGCGTGCCGCCGGCCAGCACCGACGTCGACAGGGTCGTCCGGACCACCGTCGCCGTACTGACCCGCGGCCCGGCCGCGGCCGCCGGCGCGGCGGCGCCGCCGCGCACCGCCACCGCCGCGACCGCGCCGGCCACCGCTGCGCCGGCCAGCGCCGCCGAGGCGGTGATGCGGCGCCTCACGGTCCGGTCCCGTTGTCGCTGACGCCGGGCGGCAGCAGGTGGCGGCAGGCCCGGTCGGCCGCCCGGAACTGCGGCGAGTAACGGCCGAATGAGCTGGTGATGCCCCGCACGCGGCCCAGGTTGAGCTCGCCGTCGGGGGTGGGGTCAAGCATGCTGATGTCGTGGCCGCGCATGCACTGCGCGTACCGGGTCAGGGCGGGCAGGTGGCGCGCCGCCCAGGACTGCGCGCCGGCCTGCTTGGCCGCGACGACCGGCTGGATGAAGTGCTGACAGGCCCGGTAGCCGGCCGCGGTGGCCGGCGTATGCGGGGGAATGTCGACCGACAGCCCGGAATGCCCCGCCCGGTGAAACGGGTCGGGCATCTGGACGCCATGGCTGCGCATGCAGCGGGCGAAGCTAATCATGTCCCGGTCGCTCTGCTGCTCCGTCAGCGCCCCGGCCGCCCGCGTGCTGCCGGGGTGGCCGGGCAGGCTGGCGACCGGCGTGTCGCCCGAATGCGGGTGCCCCGGCGATGAGCAGCCGGCCGTCAGGATCACGGCCAGCGCGGCCAGCGTGCCTGCGGTGCCCGCGAGGGCGGCGCGGCGGGCCGGGGCCCCGCTGCATGGTCGCCGGACGGCGGGGGCCCGGCCGCGCAGCCGCCTGATGGCAGTGCTCGGTGTCATCACTAGCTGCCTCCTTCTGGCCGCCCGCGGTGTGGCGGCATCACGGCAGTGATAGCGGCCAGGCCGTCACAGCAGCGTCACGCGCCGTCGCCGCCCCGGCCGCCGCCGGCCGTCCGCTGCCAGCGCCAGGGGGTGATAACAGCAAGAGGCGGCCCGCGGCGGCGGGGACGGCGGGCGGGCGCGGGCCGCGCGTGTGATGCCGCTGTGACCGCTGCTGCTGCAAGATGACTGCATGCGCGTGCTCGTCGTCGAAGACCAGGCCGAGCTGGCCGACGACATCGCTGACGGGCTGCGCGATCAGGGCATCGCGGCCGACGTCGCCTACGACGGGTCAGCCGGCATCGAGAAGGCGCTGATGAACCCCTACGACGTCGTCATCCTGGACCGTGACCTGCCCCGGGTGCATGGCGACGCGGTCTGCGCCACGCTGGCCGCCTCGCCGGCGACGGCCCGGATCCTGATGCTGACGGCCGCCGCGGCAGTGGGGGACCGGGTGGACGGCCTCAACCTCGGCGCCGACGACTACCTGACCAAGCCGTTCGCGTTCGAGGAACTGGTCGCCCGGGTCCGGGCGCTGACCCGGCGCAGCCCGGCGGCGCCGCCGGTGCTGGTCCGCGGGGACCTCATCGTGGACCGGGCCCGGCGGCAGGTCAGCCGGGCCGGGCGGCCGGTCTCGCTGACCCGCAAGGAGCTGGGCGTCCTGGAGGAGCTCCTGGTCGCTGACGGTGCCGTGGTCAGTGCGGAGGGCCTGCTGGAGCGGGTCTGGGACGAGAACGCCGACCCGTTCACCAGAACCGTCACCGTGACACTGGCCCGGCTGCGGCGCAAGCTCGGCGAGCCGGACCTGATCGAGACGGTAGTCGGCAGCGGCTACCGGGTGCGATGAGACTCGCCGCGCCGGGCCGGCTCTGGCCGCAGAAGGTGCGGACCCGGCTGGCGGTCCTGTACGCGGCGCTGTTCCTGGCCGGCGGCGCGGCGCTGCTCGGCCTCACCTACGGGCTGATGGCCAGCAGCCTGCCTGCCCACGCCGCCCGGCCGGCCAGCGTGCCGACCCAGGCTCAGCGCAAGCTCCGTGCTACCTGCCAGGAGAGCGCTGCCGGGAAGCCTCTGCCGCCGTCGGTGCTGGCCCAGTGCAAGAAGGCGTTCGCCGAAGGCGCCCGGGCCGGGTCGCAGAGTCAGCGCGACCGCGCGCTGCACAGCCTGCTGCTGTTCTCCCTCATCGGCCTGGGCGGGATGACCGTCGTCTCCGGCGGTCTCGGCTGGGTGGTGTCCGGCCGGGTGCTTCGCCCGGTGCGCGTCATCACCGAGACCGCGCGGCGCGCATCGGGCCAGCATCTCGGCGAGCGGATCGCGCTGGCCGGCGCACGCGACGAGCTGAAGGAGCTGGCCGACACCTTCGACGACATGCTCGACCGGCTGGACCAGGCGTTCAGCGCGCAGCAGCGGTTCGTGGCCAGCGCCTCGCATGAGCTGCGCACGCCACTGACGCTGATGCGCACCGCCATTGACGTGACACTGGCCAAGCCGGCGCCCACCGCCGGGCAGCTGCGGGCCATGGCGGTGCGGGTCCGCCGGTCCGCCGATCGCGCCGAGGCCCTGATCGACGCGCTGCTCACCCTCGCGGTCAGCGACCAGGCCAGCGCCGGGACCGACCCCCTGGACCTGGCGACTGCGGCCGAGGACGCCCTGGACGGCGCCGCGGCGAGCATCGCCGGGCTGAGCCTGCGGGTCGATGCCCGGCTGGAGCCGGCCGAGACGGCCGGCGAGCTGCGCCTGGTGGAGCGCCTGGTAGCCAACCTGGTCGACAATGCCGTCCGGCACAACGAGCCCGGCGGCTGGATCCGCCTGCGCACCTGGACCGGCCCGGGCCCGGACAGCGGAGCCGGCAGTGCCGACGGCGCCAGCCGTGCCGCGTTCCTGGAGATTGCCAACAGCGGCCCGGTGGTGCCGCCGGAGGAGGTGCCGGCCTTGTTCGAGCCGTTCCGGCGGCTTTCCGGGCGAGCCGGGCCTGCTGACGGCGCCGGGCTGGGACTGTCCATCGCCCGGTCTGTGGCCGTCGCGCACGCAGCGGCGATCACCGCCACCTCGGGCCCTGGCGGCGGCCTGACCATGCGCGTGACGTTCCCCGGCCGGCCGGGGCAGCACGGCCGGGAAGAACAGCACGGCCGGCCAGAGCGGCGGGACCAGCCCGAGCGCGGGGCTGGTCAGGTCACGCCGTAGCGCTGGCGTCAGCGGGTCGTCCAGGTCCGGAGCTTGTCGGGGTTGCGCACGGCCCAGATGCGGGTGATCCGGTCGTCGGCGAAGTCGAACGCGAACACCGTGATGGTGACGCCGTCCTGCTGGCAGATCAGGCCGGGCTGGCCGTTAACCGTGCGCTCCAGGAACGTGACGCTGTCGGGCGTCCGGGCGGTGAGCTCGACCAGGAACGGCGCGATCTGCTCGATGCCCTCGATCGGCGCGAGCGCGGCGAGGGCGCGGCCGCCGCCGTCGGCGACCACGGTGGCGCCGGGGTCGAGCAGGCCGATGATGGAGTTGATGTCCTTGGCCTCCCAGGCGCGCTTGAATTCCCGGATGATGCCCGCCTGCCGGGCGGGCGGCGTCGCGGGCGGCTCGGCGTCGCGGATGCGGCGCCGGGCCGACGAGGCGAGCTGGCGGCACGCCGCCGGCGTGCGGCTGACAACCTCGGCCACCTCGGCGAAGGAGTAGCGGAAGACGTCGTGCAGGATGAATGACACGCGCTCGGCCGGGGTCATCGACTCCAGCACGACCAGGAAGGCCATGCTGACCGACTCGTCCAGGGTGACCCGGTCGGCCGGGTCGCCCGCGGCGCCGCCCGGCCGCCCGCCGATCCACTCGGCAGGCTCCGGCAGCGGCTCGGGGATCCACTCGCCCACGTAGCTTTCCCGCCGGGCCCGCGCCGAGCGCAGCAGGTCCAGGCAGATGCGGCTGGCGACGGTCGTCAGCCAGGCGCCGGGGGACTCGATGTCCTCCTGCTGCTGCCGGGACAGGGCATACCAGCGGGCGTAGGTCTCCTGGACGGCATCCTCGGCCTCGGCCAGCGAGCCGAGCAGCCGGTAGGCGAGGTTGATCAGCTGCCGCCGCTCGCTCATGATCGCGTC
>DASUBV010000006.1:0-6701 GCA_035763085.1 Streptosporangiaceae bacterium
GCCCGCCGCCACGGCCAGCCGCGCGGCCAGCTGTCCGACCAGGCCCAGCCCGATCACCACCACCTTGGCGCCCGGCCCGGCCTCGGCCAGCCGCAGCCCGTGCAGCGCGATCGACGCCACCGTGGTGAACGCCGCGTCCGCGGACGGCACGCCGTCCGGGATCGCCGCGCACAGCAGGCCAGGCACCGCCTGGAACTGCGCGTGATTGGCCTTGCCCGCCCCGCCGGTGGCGACCAGCTGGCCGGGCCGGATGCCGGCCACCGCGCTGCCCACCTCC
This sequence comes from Streptosporangiaceae bacterium, assembly GCA_035763085.1. GTDB lineage: Bacteria > Actinomycetota > Actinomycetes > Streptosporangiales > Streptosporangiaceae > DASUBV01. The sequence goes on from DASUBV010000006.1 coordinate 278, forward strand.
AGCACCTCGCCCGCCGCGGAGTACCCCAGCGGCAGGTCCTGCGCCAGCCGCCCGCGCACCGTCTGCGTGGTCGCGGCCAGGCCCTCGGCGCGCGCCTTGCGCACCACCTGGCGCACCAGGTCGGGCCGGGCCCGCGCCTTGGCCAGCAGGCTGGACTGCGCCAGCGCGGTCACTGCCCGCTCGGTGCCCGGCGAGATCACCGACGCGATGGTCGCCACCAGCACCTCGGTCGGCCCCGGCACCGGCCGCGGCACCTCGAGCACCTCGACCGGGCCGCCCTTAATCGGCTGCACGACATTCTTCACAAGGGCCTCCCCGGGCCGGCCGGGCCGTCGCCGGCCCGGCGCCAGGTCGTGGTCAGCCGGGCGGGCAGCATGGTGTCCAGCCGGCAGGTCAGGACCGGGACGGTGGTCGTGTGCAGGAACCCGACCGCCGCCGGCGCTGCCTCGAGATCCAGCACAAACGACTGCGCGGCGCTGACCTGCATCTCGAACTGGCCGGCGATCGTGGTGACGGTGGCCCCGGCTGGCCCCGGCTCGACCCGCGAGCCCGGCGCCAGGTGCCACCGGACCACCAGGGCGTGCCGCCCGCCGCCGGTGACCTCGTCGATCACCTCCAGGCCCGCGCGGCCGAGGTTCCACTGCCGGCGGTGCACCGGGCGGCCGGCCAGGAACCGGTAGCCGTCATGCGCGGCCCGCGCGGACACCCGGTCGGCGCGCACCTGGGTGACCGGGCCGTGTACCCGGGCCCGGCGGCCGGCCCGGAACGCGGCCCACACCTCGGTGGAGTCCGCGCCGTCGATCTCGATGGTGTTGTGCGCCGCGGTCGACCGCTCGTAGCTGCGCATCGAGCCCGCCTGGTAGGTGGAGGTGCCGGTGTCGATCAGCAGCGGGAAGCCGCCGGCGTGCAGGACGCAGCTGAGCGTGTCGGCGTGCGCGTGCGCGGGCAGGTCGTCCGGGCACGGCGGGCCGGCGTCGGCCAGCAGGTGCCAGTCGCCCGCGGCCGCCCGGATCAGCCCGGTGTCGCCGAGGGTGACCAGCGGGACACGCGGGGCCTCGGCCGGGCGCAGCGCGGTGACCAGCGCGCCGGGCACCGCGTACCCGTCGTTGAGCAGCGGCACCGAGCCGTCGGGCAGCTGCACCACGCCCAGCCAGCGGCGCATCCGGGCGATCGCGCCAGTCAGCGCGGGCGGTGGCACGTGCCCGCTGGCGGCCAGCAGGCCGTCGATGTCGATCAGGTCAGCCAGCACCTGGCAGTGGTAGGCCGGGGCCCGCTCGTAGTGCCCGCCGTCGGCCAGCACCTGCAGCGCGACCTGCTCGGACAGCATCCGCAGCGCTCGGCGCAGCAGCGCCCCGTCGGCCAGGAACACCCCGAGGCCGGCCAGCGCCTTGAGGTTCTTGATCAGGTGGTTGCCGCCGACGTCGGACTCCAGGTGGCGGCGCAGGAAGGCGGCGTGCGCGGCGATCTCGCGGCGGAACTCGGCGGCCAGCTCGGTGCCGGCCACCAGGTCCCGGTACAGCCCGCACCACGACCAGGCGCGCAGCGCCGCGGGGTAGGGCAGCCAGGCATCACCGAGGCCGAACGCGCAGGACGCGCGCCAGGACTGCCACAGCCAGGCGAACAGCTCGCGGGCCGCGGCGCGGTCGGGCTCGGTGGTCAGGCCCCACGCCCAGTCCCAGTAGTGCAGGTGGAACCGCCACAGCTGCGGCGCCTCGGCCTGCCGCCAGTCGGCCGGCGGCGCGCCCGGCTGGTCAGTGCCAGCGGGACGGAATGGGCCGGCCGGGCCGGGCGGGCTGAGCTGGCGGGTCACGCCGAGCAGCCGGATCCGCCCGGCCTGCAGCAGGCCCAGGCCCGGCCAGTGCCGGGGCGCGGTCATGGTCAGCGCGGTGCCGTCCAGCGGGGTGAACGTGGCCGGCCAGCCGGGCGCATCGGCGCCGTCGGGCCCGCCGGGGCCGGTCAGCAGCCACTGGCCGGCCTGCGGCCAGCGGTGCAGCGCGGTGCGCTGGGCGCGCAGCCGGGCCCGGTGCGCGATCTGGGCCGGCCGCAGGTGCGCGGCGGTCCGGCCGAGCAGGGCCAGCTCGCCGCCCGTCACGCGGCCAGCCCCAGCAGCCGGGCCTCGCTGGTGATGCCCTCGGCGAATGACCGCGGCGCGTAGCCGAGGTCGCGGACCGCGGCGTGGATGCCGAACGCCTTGTCCTCGGCCAGCCGCCGGACCTGCTCGACGCGGATCCGCGGGTGCCTGCTGACCAGCTCGTAGCCGCGGGCGGCGGCGATCACCGGCGCCAGCGGCACCGGGACGAACCAGGCCCGGCTGGCGACCGCCCGCGCGGCGGTGCGCAGCAGCGCGTCGAAGGTCAGCGGCTCGGGCCCGGCCACGTCGTAGGTCACGCCCATCGCGGCCGGCCGCTCGGCGGCGGCCAGCACGGTGGCGGCGACGTCGGCCACGTGCACCGGCTGCTGCAGTCGGCGGCCGCCGGGCACCGGCATCACCGGGATGCCGTGCAGCAGCACCAGCAGCCGGGACAGGTTCCGGTCGCCGCGCGCGCCGTAGATCATGGTCGGCCGCAGGATGGTCCAGTCCAGCGCCGAGCAGCGGATCTCGTCCTCGGCGGCCAGCCGCACCTGGCGGGATGCGGCGGGCAGCCTCGTGGTGACCGCCGTGGTGGACACGAACACCGCGCGCCCGATGCCGGCCTCCCGGGTGGCCGCGACGATGGCCGGGGCGTGCCCGAAGCCGAGCGAGGCCAGGTTGAGCAGCACGTCGTAGCGGTCCCGGCCGAAGGCGCGGGCCAGGGAGGCCTGGTCACCGAGGTCCCCGCGGGCCGGCTCAGCGCCGAGCGCGGTAACCCTGGCGGCGGCGCGCTCGCTGCGGGCCAGGGCGCTGACCTGGTAGCCGCGGCTGACCGCCGCGCGCAGCACGTACTCGCCCAGGAACCCGCTGCCCCCGGTGACCAGCACCCTCACGGCTGTCCTCCCGTGCCCGGCTGCCCGCCGGCCGCGGCCCGTGCCCCGCCGGCCGTCCGTGCCTCGTCGCTGGCCGGCGTATCCGGGACGGCCCGCTCTGCCGGGACACGAGCTACCCGGGCAGCAGGTGCGTCCGGGGCGGGCTGAGCCTCCGGCGCTAGCCGCGCCCCGGGGACGGGCCCCGCCTCCGGAAAAGCCCGTGGTTCCCGGACGGGCAGTGCCTTCCGGACGGGCGGTATTTCCCCGACGAGCAGGGCTTCCGGGACGGGCTGGCCGGCCGGAACGCCGGTAACCGGCTCGGCTCCGCCGTCGAGGATCTTGCGGTACTGGCGGGCCAGGTCGGCGCGGTCGAAAAAGCGCTCCACGTAGGCCCGGCCGCGCGCCGCCATCTGCTCCCGCTCCCGCGAGTCGGCCGACAGCCCGGCGATGGCCGAGGCCAGCGCGGCGGAGTCGGCGGGCGGCACCACGATCTGCCCGGCCTCACGCAGGATCTGCGCGGCCTCGCCGGCCACCGCGCCGATGACCGGCCGGCCGGCGGCCAGGTACTCGAAGATCTTGGACGGGATGAAGGTGGCGAACAGCGGCACGTCGCGCAGGGTGACCAGCAGGATGTCGGCGCCGGCCAGCAGGGCCGGCATCATCGCCGGCGGGATGGCCTTCGCCAGCGTGACGTTGGTCAGGTTCAGCTCGGCGACCCGGTGCGCCAGCCGCGGCTTGTCGGCGCCGTCACCGACGAAGGCCAGGTGCACCGGGCGCCCGGTCAGCCGCGTCGCGGCCTCGGTGGCCTCGGGCAGGCCCTGCGAGATGCCGTGCGTCCCGGCATACAGGACCAGGCACTCGCCGGGCCGGGCGCCGAGCCCGGCGCGCAGGTACGGGTCGGGCAGCCGCTGCGGGTCGAAGGAGCTGACGGTGACGCCGTTGCGGATGGTGTGCACCTTGGCGGCGGGCACGCCGCGGTCGATCAGATTGCGCCGGAACCCGTCGCTGACCACCACGACCTCGTCGGCGGCCCGGTAGGCGGCCAGCTCCAGCCGCTCCAGCAGCCAGATCAGCTTGCGGCTGGTGAGCACGCCGAGCTCGACGAAGATGGCCGGCCACAGGTCGCGGATCTCCACGATCAGCCGGGCCCGCTTGAGCTTAGCCAGCAGCCAGGCCGAGGCGATGGAGAAGAAGGTGGGCGAGGACACCACGACGGCGTCGGCCCGGCCGCTGGGCCGCCAGCCCAGCGCCACGCTGGAGACCATCCAGCTCAGGTGCGACAGCGTCTTGCGGACGATGCCCTCGTTGGGCGTGGCGTACAGCCAGGTGCGCACCACCCGGTAGCCCTCGCGCCGCTCGCGGCGCCGGATCGCGCCGCGGTAGTCCGGCGGCAGGATCCCGGTCGGGTGGTTGGGCATCCCGGTCAGCACGGTGACCTCGTCGCCGCCGGCGGTCCAGGCGGCGGCCAGCGCGGACAGCCGGGCCTGCGGGGCGCCGGCCTCCGGCGGGAAGTAGTGGCAGACGATCAGGATCCGCACCTCAGGCCGCCTTGCTTTCCAGCCGGGCGGCCGGGGCGGGCTGGCCGAGCAGCGCGGGCGCGCGCAGGTAGGCCATCAGCAGGACCAGCGCGGCCAGGTCGGCGACGGCCCGCAGCCGCGGGTGCGGGGTCAGGCTGACCAGGCCGAGCAGGCTGACCGCGGCGGTGATCGCGCCGGTGACCAGGGTGACCCGCTGGTGCGACCAGCCCGCGTCGCACAGCCGCTGGTAGGCGTGCGTGCGGTGGGCCTGCAGCCACGGCTCGCCGGCCCGGATCCGGCGCTGCAGCGTCCACGCGGTGTCGGCCAGGTACAGGGCCAGCGGGCCGAGCGCCGCCTCGGGCGGGACGCCGCGCAGCACGGCGCGGGCGGCCAGCAGGGCCAGCGCCGCGCCGAGCGCGTAGCTGCCGACATCGCCGAGGAAGACCCGGGCGCGCACCGCGTTCCACGGCAGGAACGCCGCTGCGCCGGCCGCGATGGCCGCGCCGCCGGCGGCCAGGATGTCGTCATGCCGCCACAGCCCGATGCAGGTGAAGGCGGCGCCGCCGAGCAGCGCGTGCACGGCGGAGATCCCGTTGATGCCGTCCATGAAGTTGAAGGCGTTGACGTAGCCGGTGATCCAGACCGACAGCAGCACCGCCATCGCGGCGACCACCAGCACCGGCCGCCCGGCCTGGGCGGCCAGCACCCAGCCCAGGGCCAGCCCGCCGCCAGCCTGCAGGCCCAGCCGCCGCCCGGCGGGCAGGCCGGCCAGGTCGTCGGCAAAGCCGACGGCGGCGAACGCGGCCACGCCGGCCGCGAAGGCGAGCGCGACCGGGGTGCGGACGAGCAGCGCGGCGCCGGCTAAGCCGATGGCGATCGGGGCGCCGCCGCCGCGCGGGGTCGGCACGGTGTGCGAGGACCGCAGGTTGGGCTGGTCGATGGCGGCGAGCCGGCGCAGCAGCGGCACGGTCACCGGCTCGGCGGCGGTGACGAACGCGCCGCAGGTCAGGGCGGCCAGGACGCTCGCAAGATCCCCATGCACGGGCAGTGATACTACCGAGAGAAGTCACTGTGCGTGCTAATTCGATTACGATAAGTTGCAAGACATGGTTCCGCCCGAGACATTAGCTCCTGAGCAAGCGACACGAGGCCAGAGTGACTCACGTGAAGTAAGCGACACGCGTGAGTCGCGGGACAGCCGTCGGCCGGGACTGCCCGGCCTGACCGGGCCGGTCGCGGTGGTCGGCCTCGGCTACATCGGGCTGCCCGCCGCGGTGAGCCTGGCCACCGGCGGGCTGCCGGTAGTGGGCGTGGACATCAGCCCGCAGATCGTGGAGCTGGTCGGCCGCGGCGAGGCACCGTTCGCCGAGCCGGACCTGTCGGTCGGCGTCAGCGGCGCGGTGGCGATGGGCCGGCTGACCGCCCAGCTCGAGATGCCCCAGGCGGGCGCCTACATCATCGCGGTGCCGACCCCGTTCACCGGCGGCCACCAGCCGGACCTGACCGCGGTCATGGCCGCGGCCCGGGCCATCGCGCCGGTGCTGCGCGGCGGCGAGGTCATCGTCCTGGAATCCACGGTCCCGCCGGGCACCACCCGGTCAGTCAGCGAGCTGGTCGCCAGCCTGCGCCCGGACCTGCGCCTGCCGCACGCCGGCGACGAGGAGCCGGACGTGCACCTCGCGCACTGCCCGGAGCGGGTGCTGCCCGGCCGGATCATGATCGAGATGTCCGCCAACGACCGGGTCATCGGCGGCCTCACCCCGGCCTGCGCCGAGCGGGCGGCCGCGCTGTACCGGACGTTCTGCCACGGCGAGCTGATCCTCACCGACGCGGCCAGCGCGGAGATGGCCAAGCTGGCCGAGAACGCCTACCGCGACGTGAACATCGCGTTCGCCAACGAGCTGTCGCTGATCTGCCAGCACCTGGGCCTGGATGTCTGGGAGATCCGGCAGATGGCCAACCAC
>DASUBV010000007.1:0-15321 GCA_035763085.1 Streptosporangiaceae bacterium
GCGGCCAAGGCAGCCAAGGCCCCGCATTAAGCACGGGAGCCGCCCGGCTCCGCAGCAGGCCCCTGTCCCGCTGCGGAGCCGGGCCGGCGCTACCAGGCCACGCTCGAGGCCCCGGGCAGTCCGGGCAGCGGGGTAAACCGCCCGTTGTCCAGCCGTGCCATGCCGGGGCACACCACCGGCCAGCGCGGCCAGGCCGCGGGTGGCGGTGGACCGGACCGCGCTCAGGCCGATGCCCAGCGTCCGGGCCACCTCGCCGACCTCCAGGTCGGCGTAGTAGCGCAGCACCAGGACCTCGCGCTGGCGGCGGGGCAGCTGGCGCAGCGCGGCGATCAGGACCGAGCGGTCGGCTGATTCCTGCGCAGCGTCGCCGCCGGCCGGCGGAGCGGCGCCGGGCACCTGCGCCAGCCGCCCGGCGTACTTGCGGGCCACGGCGCTGCGCCGGTGCACCGAGCGGCAGCCATTCAGCACGCTGGACCGGGCGTAGGCCAGAGCGGATGCCTCGTCCCGCAGCCCGCGCCAGCGCCGGTGCAGCCGCTCGAAGGCGTCCTGCACGACATCCTCGGCGGTGCCGATGTCGCCCACCATGACCAGGGCGATGCGGACCAGCTCCAGGTGATGGGCGCGGAACAGCTCGGTCACGGCCACGGCAGCGTCGGCCCGGCCCGGCTGACCGCGGCCGGCCTGACCGCAGGCGGGGCGCTGCACGGCTCGAGCGGATTCGGCGTTCACGGAGGAGAGACGCCGCGGCCGCCCTGGGCGCTGCGTGCTGGCGCGCGGTAATGTCTGCGGCCATGACAGACTCGCTGGTTTCGCTCGGATCCGCCGCGCTGGTGCATGTCGTGCACGAGGGCTACGTCCGCGAGGACGGCGACGCCGAGCATGTCGGCGGCACCGTCACGCTGATCATCGACGGGCAGACGGTGATCATCGTTGACCCGGGCATGGTGTCCTCTCGCGAGGCGCTGCTCACCGCGGTGGCCGGGCACGGGGTCGAGCCGGGCGCGGTCACCGACATCGTGTTCAGCCATCATCACCCCGACCACACGGTGAACGCGGCGCTGTTCCCGGCTGCCCGCATCCACGATCATCAGGCCATCTATGACGGCGACCAGTGGCTGAGCCGGGAGGCCGAGGGCGCGCAGCTCAGCCCGTCGGTCGCGCTGATCGCCACCCCCGGCCACACACCGCAGGACATCACCACGCTGGCGGGCACCGCGCAGGGCACCTACGCCTGCACGCACGCCTGGTGGGGACCGGCCGGGCCGGCCAGCGACCCGTTCTGCACCGACGTCCCGGCACTGGCCGCCAGCCGGGCCCGCATCCTCGCCGCCGCGGCGGTGATCATCCCCGGCCACGCCGCGCCGTTCACGCCGGACGCCAGCACGCCGCGCTAACGATGCTTCCCCGCGAGCTGGCGCGGCACCCTGGTGGCCACGCCAGCTCGCTGTGCTTCCCCGGTCAGGCGGCGTCGCCCTTGATCGAGAAGGCAGCCAGCCGGCGCGTGCACAGCACCAGCGATACCACGGTGACCAGCGCGCCCATGACCAGCGCGGTGCCGATGCCGACGTGCGCGTGCAACTGCGAGTTGTGCGCGATCGAGTTGGCCACCGACAGCCCGTACTGGCCGGCGGACAGCAGGCCGACACCGGGCACCAGGTTGGCCAGCAGCCCCTCCCAGACCAGCAGGTACAGCAGGCCGACGGCGATGGCGCGGCTGGTCAGCACCGACAGCAGCACGAAGATGGCGTTGTAGACCACCGACGCGGCCAGCGCCCCGGCGGCCAGTCCCAGGGCCAGGTCGCTGGCCGGGCCCTTGGCGATCAGCGCGGCCAGGTACTCCGGGACCGCGGCGAACACGATCGTCAGCACGGCGGCCACCACGAACTTGCTCACTACCACCTGGGCCCGCGACACCGGGGTGGCCAGCAGGTGCACGACGCTGCCGTCGTCGATCTCGGCGCCCAGCACGCTGGTGCCGATGATCAGCGCGGTCAGCGGCAGCACCACGCTGAAGCCGAACTGGCCGAGGAACTCCGGCGGCCATGAGCCGCTGCTGGCCACGGCCGTGAGCAGTGCCGAGATGGCGATCAGGATGATCGCCGGGATCGCGAACAGCAGCGCCCGCTTGCGGCCCATGGTGGCGCGGAAGGTCAGGCTGATGATGACGGGGTTGAGCACGGTCGTTCCTCCGCGGTCAGGACGCGAGCAGGTAGGCGAAGACGCTTTCCAGCGACTCGTCGGCGGGCAGCAGCTCGCGCAGCCGGATGCCCTGCTGGCGGGTGAGGGCGGCGATCTCCCGGGTGAAGGCGCCGTAATCCGAGGTCCGCACCTGCAGGCCGCGGGCCGTGAGCTCGACGCCGCTGACGGCCGGCCGGCCGATCAGCGCCGAGCCGAGCAGCCGGTCGTCGGAGGAGCGGACCAGGAACACGTGCGGCCGGCTGGTCATCAGCCGGCGGATGGCCCGGAAGTCCCCGGAGGCGGCCAGCCGGCCGCCGACGATGACCTGGATGGTTCCCGACAGCCGCTCCACTTCCTCCAGGATGTGCGAGCTGAACAAGATGACCCGGCCCTGCCCGGCCTGGGCGTGCAGCAGGTCCATCATGTGCAGCCGCTGCCGCGGGTCCATCCCGTTGAACGGCTCGTCCAGCAGCAGCACCTCGGGGTCGTGCACCAGCGCGGCCGCCACCTTGACGCGCTGCCGCATGCCCTTGGAGTAGGTGGCGATGCGGCGGTCGCTGGCCTCGGTCATCTCCACCATCTCGATGGCCCGCCCGGCCGCGCGCTCGGGATCGGCGAGCTTGTGCAGCCGCGCGGTGGCCGTGACGAACTCGGCGCCGGTCAGGAAGGAGTAAACCGCGTCCCGCTCGGGCACGAAGCCGAGCCGGGCGAACAGGGCCGGGTTGCGCCAGCTGGGCTGGCCGGCCACGGTCAGCTCGCCGCGGGAGGGCTCCAGGAAGCCGGCGATCAGGTGCAGGATGGTGGACTTGCCGGCGCCGTTGGGGCCGAGCAGGCCGGTAACCCCGGGGCCGATGGTCATGGTGATGTCATTGACCGCGACCACGTTCCCGTACCACCGCGACACCTGGCGCAGCTCGATCGCGCTCCCGCCGCCGGCGCCGGGCGGCCGGCCGCCGGGACTGCCGTTCACGCTCATGCCGTTTCTCCCGCTCGCCTCCGCGGCCATCACGCGACACCCATCTTCCGGTAGCGGGCGATCAGGCCGCCGGCCCCGATGATCAGGAACACCACGAACATGACCCCGTAAGCCGGGCCGTAGTGGCCGGGGTCGGGGATCTGGCCGGGCGTCGTCCCGCCCAGCCACTGCCGCAGTCCGTCCAGAACGGTGAACGGGCTGATCAGGCCCGCGAGCTGAGCAAGAGCCTGGGAGTGGCCCTGCGGGCCGCCCATCTCGCCGAGCCCGACGTGGGTCAGCAGGCCCGCCAGCGTCCAGGTCAGGAAGAAGAACACGGCCACCGCCCCGGTGGCGAACGCGCGGCGGCCGGTGAAGGAGGCCAGCAGCAGGCCGAGGCCGCCCAGCACCGCCGCCCATGCGACGCCGAGCAGCAGGCCGGGGATCAGCGCCCGGGTCTGCGCCCAGACGGCGCTGCCGCCGTGCACCTGGGTGGCCGTGCCGAGGTAGAGCAGCAGCAGCGGGACCTCGACCATGACCAGCAGGGCCCCGAAGAACGCGGCCAGCTTGGCCGCCGGGTAGTCAGTGCGCCGGATCGGCCGGGCGAAGTACAGCGGCAGGCTGTGGCTGCGCAGGTCGCGGGAGACCAGCTCGGGTGCCTGGGCGGCGACGAACAGCAGCAGCACCACGATCCGCAGCCCCGGCACGTAGGTGTCGTAGCTGACCTGCCGGGTGGCGGCGCCGGACAGGGCCATGGCGGCGGCGTTGATCACCGCGGGCAGGCACAGCAGCACCAGCGCCAGCACGGGCACGATCTTGGCCTTGATGCCGCGACCGAGGCCGAAGGCCGATCGCAGGCTGTACCAGGTCAGGGCGCGGAGGATGGCGGCCCGGCCGAGCCGCGTCCCGGCGTAGGACCGGTAGCCGATGTCGTGGATGACGCCGTCGGCGGCCGGGACACCGGGGCTGGCGGCGCTGGCGTTAGCGGACATCGGCGGCTCCTGTCACCTGGGCGGCGGTCGCCGCGTCGTCGCGGAACAGCTCCTCCAGCCGGTGCCGCCGCTGCTCCATCCGGGTCAGCGGCAGGCCGAGGTCCACGATCGCGTCCCGGACCTCGTCGTAGGTCTGCTCGCCGGCCAGCTGCACGGCCAGGCCGCGCTGGTGCGGGGCCGGGGCCAGGCCGCGGGCGGCCAGCTCGGCGGCCAGCTTCTCGGTTCCCTCGTCCACCTCGATCAGCAGGATCTGGCTGACCCCGGTGACCGAGCTGATCGTGTCGGCGCGCAGCAGCCGGCCCGCGTCGATGGCGACCAGGTGGTCGCAGATCTGCTCGATCTCGCCGAGCAGGTGCGAGGCGACGACGATGGAGATGCCGAACTCGGTGCCGATCCGCGCGATCAGCTCCAGCATCTGCGTGCGGCCGGCCGGGTCCAGGCCGTTGGTGGGCTCATCCAGCAGCAGCAGGCGCGGGTCGCCGACCAGCGCCTGGGCCAGCTTGACCCGCTGCTTCATGCCGGTGGAGTAGGTACCGATCTGCCGGTACCGCTCCTCGTACAGGCCCACGTGCCGCAGCGAGTCGGCGGCCCGCTCCTTGGCCGCGGTGGCCGGTAGCCCCGACATCCGGCCCAGGTGGGTCACGAACTCGGTGGCGGTCAGGTCACCGGGCAGGCAGTCGTGCTCGGGCATGTAGCCGGTGATCGTGCGGATCCGCTCGCCGGCGGTCGCGCAGTCGAGGCCGAGCACGGCCGCGCGGCCGCTGGTCGGGTCGAGCAGCCCGAGCAGGATCTTGATCAGCGTGGACTTGCCGGCGCCGTTAGCCCCGACCAGGCCGGTCACGCCGGGCGCGACGGCAACGGTCAGCTGGTCCAGCGCGTTGACCGTGCCGGCGTAGCGCTTGGACAGCGCCGCCGCCTCGATCACGGCACCGGACCCGGGCGGCCCCGGCGGGGCCTGCCCGGGCATGGTGCCCCCGGCCGTGTGTTGTGCGGACACCTGTCTGATCTCCCGTAGTAGAGGTTCGCCCCGACAGGGGCGGTGGCCCCTCAGCCTTCACGATGAGCAGGCCGGCTGTCATCAGCCGCGAGGATGACTCGCATCCCCCGTGAGGTATGGGCTTAGGGTCTATCACTGCGACGCCGGGCGGCAGGATGGTTTGCCCGGAAAATCCTGACCGTCCGGGACCGGCTGCCCGGCCGCGCCATAAACTGCGCAGCGGGGCGGCGCAGGGAGGACCTCCGAACAGTGGCAAGCGGTCAGCCGCAGGCTGGGGACCAGAGCCGGGCAGCCCGGATCGCGCTGGCCGCCGTGCTGCTGTGCGTCGCCGCGGCCGGGGCCCGGGCCGTGATCCCGGCGGCCAGCTGGACCGACGGCCCGTGGCGGCGGCACGGCCTTGCCGTCGGCGTCGTCCTGGAAGTCGTGCTGCTCGCGCTGCTGGCGGCCGTGGAAGTGCGCCGGCGCCGGCACCCGGACGCGGGGCTGCCCGCCGCCCGGCTGCGCGCCGTGCTGCGGGTGCTGCTGGTGGCCGGCGTGATCGCGATCCCGGTGCTGATCCTGATCAACGCCGCGGGCAAGCTGCCGCCGCCGCGTCCGAACCGCCACCTGCTGCGCCTGCAGCAGGGCCGCCGCCAGGGGGTGGCCCATCCGCATGGCGGTCCGTCCGGGGGCGGCGGCGCCGACTGGACGCTGATCCTGTACATCGTGCTGCTGGTGGCGCTGCTGGCCGCCGTGGCCGGCTGCGTGATCTGGCTGCGCCGCCGGGCCCGCCGCCAGCCCTGGGAGGAGATTGCCGATCTCGGCGAGGACGACGAGCCGGCCGGCCAGCTGCGCCGGGCGGTGGCCTCCGGTCAGGCCGCGCTGGGCGAGATCGACGACGCGCGGCTGGCCATCATCGCGTGCTACGCGGCGATGGAGCGCAGCCTGGCCCGGGCCGGCGCCGAGCGCGGCGCGGCCGAGACGCCCGATGAGCTGCTGAGCAGGGCCGCCGCCGCGGGCCTGGTGCAGGGCGGCGAGGCGGGACGGCTGACCGAGCTGTTCTACGAGGCCCGCTTCTCCAGCCACCCGCTGCCGGCCCGGCGGCGGGACGAGGCCCGGCAGGCGCTGGCCGTGCTGGCCGGGCACCTGGACGCCGCGGCGCGGCGTGCCGCCGCCGCGGCTGCCGCGGCCGCGAGCGCGGCCGGCGGCACCAGCACGGCGCCGGGCGGGCCGGGCCCGGCCGGCGGAACCGGGGGGCAGCGGTGAGCCGCGGCGGCTGGCGGGAGGCCGGCCCCGAGGTGGTGATCGCGGTGCTGGCCGTCATCGCGCTGTCGGCGACCGCGCTGGCCTTCGCCGGAGCGGCGGCGGCGGCGCTGGTCTTCGCCGGGGCATGCGCGGCGGCCGTGGCGGCGATCCGCGGCTTCACTCCCGAGGGCGAGGTGCCGGGCACCGAGCCGGACGAGTCGCCGCTGCGGGCGGGCCAGACCAGCCTGCTGCGGTTCTGGCGGCGGCGCGCCGGGGTGGAGGCAGCCATCCAGACCATGACCGGCTATGACCTGGAGCTGCGCGGCACGCTCCAGCACCTGCTGGCCGCCCGGCTCGCCGAGCGGCACGGCATCAGCCTGTATGACGACCCCGGCGAGGCCCGGCGGCTGCTGGCCGCGGCCGGCGGCGACCGGCTGTGGTACTGGCTGGACCCGGCCCGGCCGGCCGTGACCGACCAGGGCCGCAGCGCCGGCATCCCGCCGCGCACGCTGGCGGCCATCATCGACCGACTGGAGCGACTTTGACTGACCCGATCCAGGCCTGCACGCCCGCCCAGGCCGCCAGGCGCTGCACCGACGTGCTCGACGAGGTGGAGCGCGCCGTGGTGGGCCACCGCCGGGGCCTGGAGCTGGTCATGACCGGCATCCTGGCCGGCGGGCACATCCTGCTGGAGGACCTGCCGGGGCTGGGCAAGACGCTGACCGCGCGGTCGTTCGCCCGGGTGCTGGGGCTCAGCTTCGCCCGCATCCAGTTCACTCCCGACCTGCTGCCCTCCGACGTGGTCGGCGCGCCGATCTACGACCAGCGCAGCGGCGAGATGGTGTTCCGGCCCGGGCCGGTGTTCACCCAGCTGCTGCTGGCCGACGAGATCAACCGCACGCCGCCCAAGACGCAGGCCGCGCTGCTGGAGGCGATGGGCGAGGGCCAGGTCAGCATGGACGGGGTGACCCGGCCGCTGCCGCAGCCGTTCGTGGTGCTGGCCACCGACAACCCCATCGAGTACGAGGGCACCTACGAGCTGCCCGAGGCACAGCTGGACCGGTTCCTGATCCGGCTGCGGCTGGGCTACCTGAGCAAGACCGACGAGGTCGCGATGCTGGCCGCGCGGCTGGAGCGCAAGACCGAGAACGCGGAGCTGCGCCAGGTGGTGACCGCCGCGGAGCTGGTCGCCATGCGCGAGTCGCTGGAGCAGGTGGAAGTCTCCGCCGACCTGCTGGACTACGTGGTCTCGGTGGTCACCGCCACCCGCGAGCACCCGCAGGTTCAGGTGGGCGCCAGCCCGCGCGGGGCGCTGGCGCTTGTCCAGCTGGCCCGCGCCCAGGCCCTGCTGCAGCAGCGCGATTACGTGATCCCCGATGACGTCAAGGCGATCGCCGTGCCGGCGCTGGCGCACCGGATCACGCTGCGCCCGGAGCTGTGGGTCCGCCAGGTGAGCCCCGATGACGTGGTAGCCCGGCTGCTGGCCGGGGTGCCCGTGCCGCGCACCGACCCGACGGCCGCCACCTCATGACCTCCGGCCCGGCCAGCACCGCGGCGCCCGCCGGCCCGGGCGCGGCGCCCGGTTTCGTGACGAGCCCGGCCCCCGGGCCGGCGAACGCGGCGGACGGGCTGCCCTGCGCGGTGCTGTGGAGCCTGTCCGCGCACGCGCGGCGGCTGCTGACGCTCGCCGCGGCGGGGCTGGTGCTGGCCGTGGTGACTGGCCGGCCCGAGTTCGCCGGCGTGGCCGCCCCGGCGGTGCTGCTGCTGGCGGCCTGGCCGGCCCGGCGGCCGGGCCGGGTCACGGTGGCCGCGCGGGTCACCGCGCAGCAGCTGGTGGAGGGCGAGCAGGCGGCCATCGTGGTCCGGCTCAGCGGTCATGGTGACCTGGCCGTGCAGGCGACGATCACGGCGGCCGAGGCGTTCGAGTCCGGCCCCGGGACCGAGCAGGGCGCGGGCGGCAGCGCTGCGCTCCGCGTCCCGTTCCGGGTCCGTCAATGGGGCGTGCGGCGGGTCGGCCGGCTGGACATCGTGCTGCGCGACCGGTTCCGGCTGTGGGAGGGCCGCCTGGGGCTGACGCTGCCGCGGGTGGAGTGCCACCCGCGGCCGGCCGAGCTGCGCGGCCGGATCGTGCTGAGCCGGCTGCCGAGCCGGCTGGGCGAGCACCCGTCGCGTGCGGCGGGCGAGGGCATCGAGTTCGCCGGGGTACGCCAGTTCGTGCCGGGCGACCGGCAGCGGCGGATCAACTGGCCCGCGACGACGCGGACCGGCTCGGTGCAGCTGAACACGTTCACGGCGGAGCGGACGCAGAACATCGTGGTGCTGGCCGATGCGACGGCCAGCGTCGGGGAGAAGGGCGCGACGTCGCTGGACCTGGCGTTCCGGGCGGCGGCGGGCACGATCGGCTGCTATCTGGCGGCCGGCGACCGGGTGGGCCTGATCGTCTACGCCGACCGGCTCAGCTGGATCGGGCCCGGCCTGGGGCGGCGGCACTTCCACCGGCTGATGGACCTGCTGCTGGGCAGCCAGCCGGGCTGGGAGCTGAGCGCGGCGCTGACCCGGCTGCCGAAGGCGGCCCTGCCGCCGGGGGCGCTGATCCTGGTGTTCAGCCCGCTGCTGCACCCGCGCCTGGTCGAGGCGCTGCGTGACCTGCGCGAGCGCGGCTTCAGCGTGCTGGTGGTCGACGTGCTGACCGCAGTGCCGGCGGCCCGCTCGCGGGACCGGGTGGCGGGCCTGGCGCGGCGGGTCTGGCGGCTGGAGCAGCAGGCGATCCGGTTCTCGCTGACCGAGCTGGGCATCCCGGTGGTGCACTGGGACGGCCAGCAGAGCCTGGACGAGCCGCTGGCGCCGTACACGCGGCGGGTGATGCTGGCGGGGCGGACTTGACCGGCCGCGCCGCCCGCCGCGCGGGCCCGCCCGGCAGCCAGGGCCGCCCGCCGGGGATCTGGCGCAGCCCGGCGGCGGCCCGGCTGCGGGACACCGCGGCGGCCGGCCTGCTGGCCGCGCTCATCATCGCCTGGGCGGCGGTCCCCGCCGCCGGGGCCCGGCCGGGCACCAGGATCACCATCATCATCGCGGTCATCAGCGCCATCGCCAGCCTGGGCCGGCTGGCGACCGCGGACGCCCAGGTCGGCGGGCATGCCTTCGACACGCTGCCGGTGCGGGCGGCGGCGCAGGCCATCATGGCGACCAAGTTCCTGCCCTGGTCAGAGATCCTGATCGTCGCCGTGCTGGTGCTGGAGGCGCTGCACCAGCACGGCGCCTGGCACGCCGGGGTGCTGGGCGTGGCGGTGCTGGCCTACCTGTTCGCCGTGCACCTGGGCGAGTCGGGCACCCGGCTGCGCGCGCTGGCGCCGCAGCTGCCGGTGCTGGCGGCCGGGCTCGGGGTGCTGGTGCTCGCGGTCGCCGCGGCCGTGCTGCCGCAGCTGACCGGCGGGCCGGGCGAGCTGCTGCGGGTCCTGGCGGTCACGGCCGCCGTCGTCGCCGCGGCACTGGCCCTGCCGGTCACCCGGCGCTAGCGGCCGGCCGGGCGCTGCCCGCGGCTACGCCCGGCGCCGGCCGGCCGCCGGCGACCGGACCTCTCCCGCCCGGCCGACCGGGCTGCTACCGCCCGGCTGCGTAGCCCTGCATGCCGCGCGGGTTGGCCCCGGCGTACAGGAAGCCGCCGTCACGGCCGATGGCGCTGACCCGGCCCAGCGACCAGGCCGGCCGGATCTCCACCTCGTGGCCGCGGCGGCGCAGTTCCTCGACGACCGCGGGGTCGGTCCGCGCCTCGACCGACAGCGACCGCGGCTGCGCGCCGCGCGGGTAGAACGAGGACGGGACGTGGTCGTGGTGGAAGGCCGGGAAGTCGATCGCCTCCTGCAGGTTCATCCCGAACACGGCGTGGTTGAGGAACACCTGCAGCGTCCACTGGTCCTGCTGGTCGCCGCCGGGGGTGCCGAAGGCCAGGTACGGCTTCCCGTCGCGGAGCGCCAGGCTCGGCGACAAGGTGGTGCGCGGGCGGCGGCGCGGCGCCAGGGAGCTGGCGAAGCCCGGCGTCAGCGCGAACATCTGGCCCCGGGTGCTCAGGCAGAAGCCCAGGCCGGGGACGGCCGGCGAGCTGTGCAGCCAGCCGCCGCTCGGCGTGGCGGCGACGATGTTGCCGAACCGGTCGGCCACGTCCAGGTGGCAGGTGTCGCCCGGGCCCACCTCGGGCAGGGCGACGCCAGCCGTCGGCTCGCCGACGCCGGCGCTGGCGGCATCGGTGCGCGCGGAGTACGGGCCGGCGGTGCCGTTTTCCTGGCCGCCGAACGCCGCCCGCGCGTAACCCGGCAGCCGGCCGGGCTCGCCGGCCGGCGCGCCGGGCACCAGGTCGCCGGACGCCTGACCGGTGATGAGCGCGCGCCGCTGCGCGGCGTACTGCGCCGACAGCAGGCCGGCCAGCGGGACGTCGGTCTGCCGCGGGTCGCCGTAGAAGGCCTCCCGGTCGGCGAAGGCCAGCTTGGACGCCTCGGTGACGGTGTGGATGAAATCGGCGCTGCCGGCGCCCATGGCCGCCAGGTCGAAGCCGTCCAGCAGCGCGAGCTGCTGCAGGAACACCGGGCCCTGCCCCCACGGCCCGGTCTTGCACACCGTCAGGCCGCGGAAGTCCAGCGTGACCGGATCCTCGTGGCTGGCCCGCCAGCCGGCCAGGTCATCGCCGCTGAGCAGGCCGCGGTGCGGCTGCCCCGAGGTGTCCATGACCTCGGTCCCGGACACGTAGGCGGCGATCGCCTCGGCCACGAAGCCCTCGTAGAAAGCCCGCCGGGCCGCCTCGATCTGCGCCTCGCGGTCACTGCCCGCGGCCTCGGCCTCCTCGACGATCCTGGCGTACACGGCGGCCAGGGCGGGATTAGCGAAACGGGCTCCCGCCGCCGGGATGCCGCCGGCCAGGTACACCTCCGCCGATGTCGGCCAGTGCGTGCGGAACAACTCGGCCACCGACGCGATGGCCGAGCTCGCGTTGGCCAGCATCGGGTAGCCGTCGCGGGCGTAGCCGATCGCGTACTCCAGCACGTCGCGCGGCCGCATCGTGCCGTGCCGCTGCAGCAGCAGCATCCAGGTGCCGAACGCGGCGGGCACGACGGCAGGCAGGAACCCGGTGCCCGGCACCAGGTCCAGGCCGAGATCAGCGAAGTACTCCAGGGTGGCCGCCGCCGGCGCGGGACCCTGGCCGTCGAGCACGAACGGCGCGTCCTGCCCCGCCTCGAACCCGATCACCGGAACCTCGCCAGCCGGGCCGTTCAGGTGCGGCTCGACGACCTGCAGCACGAAGCCGGTCGCCACCGCGGCGTCGAAGGCGTTGCCGCCCTTCTCCAGCACCGCCATGCCGGCCGCGGTGGCCAGCCAGTGCGTCGAGGCCACCATGCCGAACGTTCCGGCGAGCTGCGGCCTGCTGGTGAAAGGTGTGCGATAGGTCCCAATGCTGCCGGGCACGTGCGCCTCCTTGCGGTACGGCGATGCGGAGATCCGGGAGGAATGTCCAGTCCTGACGGTAGCGACCTGCGCCGGTGCGCGCCATGAGGGCCCCCGGCGCCGGGCCATCGTGACCTGGCCCGGCTGCCCCGGCATCCGGCGCCCGGCGCGCGCCCGGTGAGATGCTGATGCCGTCCGCGTGCCAGCTTGCGCGTGCCGGGCCGGCGCCCGGCACGGATGCCGGCAAGTCGTGCCGCGCCACCTCGCCCGCCAGTGAAGGAAAGCCGATGCCCGCTCCGCTCGCCCCCGCCCGGCCGGCGCTCGCCGCCGCCGTCCTCGCCTGCACCGCCGGGCTGCTGACCGCCTGCAGTTCCGGCGGCAGCCCGTCCGCCGGCGCGGCCCCGACGGTGACTGTCACGAGCACGGCGCCCGCCGGCGGCGGCACCGCGGCCGGCGCCAGCTCGGCCGGGACCGGCGGGACCGGCGGCGGCGCCAGCGGCAGCGGCGGCGCGGGCGGCCCCGCGCCGTGCGCGACGGCCGGCCTGAGGGTGACCACCGGCCAGGCCAACGGCGCGGCGGGCAGCGTGATCGTGCCGCTGGAGTTCAGCAACACCGGCACGGCCAGCTGCACGCTGTACGGCTACCCGGGCGTGTCGTTCGTGACCGGCCAGGATGGCAGCCAGATCGGCGCGTCCGCGGGCCAGGACCCGGCGACGCCGCGGCAGCAGGTCACCCTCGCGCCGGGCGGCACGGCGCACGCGCTGCTGCAGGTGGCCGTGGCGCAGAACTTCCCCGCGACCCGGTGCAAGCCGGCCACCGCGCACCTGCTGAAGGTCTACCCGCCCGGCCAGACCGCTGCGCTGTACGTCAGCTACACCGCGGCTACCTGCTCCAACCCGTCCAAGGCGGTCCGCACGCTGATGGTGCAGACAGTGCAGCCCGGAGCGGGAGGATCCTGACACCAAACAACCGGGGCGCCCGGATTGGCGTCGTACTTTTCAGAGCCGCTGCCCCAGGCGGCTCGGAGTGAGAAGGCGGCACCGATGACGCTCTTTTCCACCCCCAGGGTCAGGCTCTCCCAGCTCAGGACAGGGTTCAGGACGCCAGCGGCGTGCGCGGTCTTAGCGGCCGCCTCCCTGGTCGCCGCCGGGTGCGCGAGCCCCGGCGGGCACCCGCACGCCGACAGCCGGCCCGGCGCGCACCGCATCCCGGCCAGCTCCGGCAGCCCGCCGCACGCCGCGCCCACGGTGGTGCCCTCGACCACCCCGGCCGCGCCGCGGTCCTCGCCCGCCGCGACGCGGCCGCCGTCGCCCGCGCCCTCCCTGGCCCCCGCCCCGGGCAGGCCGGCGCCGGGCGGCTCGGCGGGCACCAGGGCGCTGCCGCAGTGCTCCAGCAGCGCCCTGCAGGTCAGCGTCGGCGGCGCGAACGGCGCGGCGGGCAGCATCTACTACCCGCTGGACTTCACCAACATCTCGGCCAGCGCCTGCGTGATGTACGGCTATCCCGGCGTCTCGTTCGTGGCCGGCCCCGGCGGCGGCCAGCTCGGCGGCGCGGCGGTGCGCAACCACACGTTCGCGGCGGGCCGGGTGACGCTGTCTCCCGGCGCGGTCGCGCACGCCTCGGTGCAGGTCGTCGTCGCGCAGAACTACCCGGCCCGGATGTGCCGGCCGGTCACCGCGCACTGGCTGCGGGTGTACCCGCCCGGCCAGTACGCCCCGCTGTATGCCAGCCTGACCGCCGCGACCTGCACGGGCAGCGTCCCCGGCGGCAGCACGCTGGGGATCTACGTGGTCAGGCCGGGAGCCAACGGCCCATAGCGACGGCCGCGGGCAACATTTGCGTCACAGCACCGGGGCGCCGAACAACCCCGGGCCGATGCCGGCGCGTCGTACTAAACGAGGACCCGGTCCCGGGCTGCCAGGAGAGGCGATGCTGATGAGCAGACGCATACCGGGCAGCTGCCTGCGGGCCAGGCGCTGGCCGCCGGTCATCGCGGCCGGGGCGGCCGCGGCGCTGAGCACGGCGTTAGCCGCCTGCGGCTCGCTGCAGGCGGGCTCCGCCGGCGCCACCGCGCCGGCCGGCCAGGGCGGGGGCCTGGCCAGCTCCGGCGCCGCGACCAGCGCCGCGAGTCCCGGTTCTGTCAGCAGTCCCGCCGCCACCTGCACGGCCGCCGGGCTGAGGGTGGTCCTGGACACGGCGGCAGCCGGGGTCGCGGCGGGCAGCTACTACGTGCCACTGGAGTTCACCAACACCACCAGCCAGCCCTGCCAGCTGGCCGGGTTCCCGGACGTCGCGCTGACCTCGGGCGCCGCCGGCCGGCAGATCGGGCCGCGAGCCGCAGCCGACCGCTCGGTCAGGTCGGCCGCCGTACTGCTGGCCGCGGGCGCCACCGCGCACGCATGGCTGCAGGTGAGCGACGCCGCGAGCTACCCGGCGGGCATCTGCCATCCGGTCACCGCCGCCGGGATGCGCGTCACCGCGCCGGGCGCGCAGCGCACCAGTTACCTGGCGCACCGCCTGCCCGCCTGCAGGGCAGCGCTTCCGGGCAGCCAGATTCTCACGGTCCACCCGGTCCAGCCGGGCCGGGCGAAGCGCGGGACCGCCTAGCGCGCTCGCGCAGTCACCCGGCCGCCAGGCGGCACGGGGCGCCCTGACCCGGCCGGCACGCCCGGCGCGGGGCAGGTCAGCAGGACCCGCGGCCGCCATCCCGGCCGCGGGCGGGGATCACGGTGACCGCCTGGCGGGGGAAATCAGGCCAGGCGGATCGCCGCTAGCCGGCCCGCGCCGCGGCGCGGGCCAGGGGCCTTAAGCCCAGGAGGGGGCATGTTGATGAAGCTCGGAATGCGCGCGGCCGGCCACGCCGTGGGCGGCACCGCGCTGATGTGCGCGGCGGCGCTGCTGCCGGGAACAGCGTTCGCGGCCGCCGCGTCGCCGGTCAAGCCGGGCGTGGTCACCGCGGCGGCAGCCGGGGCGGTGCTGGCGGAACTGTCGGCCAGAACGCACTCGGGCACCGCGCCGGCGCGCAGCACGCCGACCGGGACCGCGACCACTTCGCGGGGCAGCTCGGACAGCACGCAGCCGGCCTGGAGGTTCCGGCGCTGCAAGGCCTGGCAGACGCAGATCTGGATGGGCATCCCGGGCTCGGGGGCCGCGGGGACGATCTTCTACCCGCTGGAGTTCACCAACATCAGCAAGCACCCGTGCAAGATCTGGGGCTTCCCCCGGGTCACCGCCAAGGGCAAGCACGGGCAGATCGGCAAGGCCGCTCGCCACGTCGGCAGCAGGAAGAAGCACGTGGTGGAGCTGTGGCCGGGCCAGACCGCGCACGCCCGGCTCGGCATCATCCAGGCCGGCAACGTGTGCAGCAAGCCCGTGTGGTCCTTCGGGCTGAAGGTGCGGGCACCGCATCAGGGCAGGTCCACGGTGATCCCGTACAGCTTCCTGGCGTGCTTCCACAAGCGCGTCCTGGTTGTCGGCCCGGTCAGGAAGGGCGTCGGCATCCCGTAGCCAGGGCCGAGTCCCGCCGCGGGAGGGGGGGCGGGCCC
>DASUBV010000008.1:0-9803 GCA_035763085.1 Streptosporangiaceae bacterium
GAGCCCGCTCCGCCCGCTGCCGAGGCTGCGGCCGCGCCGGGCCGATCCGGTGCCGTGCTGTCGGCGGCCGGAGTGGCCGTGCGGTTCGCCGGGCGGCGCCGCGGCACGGGCGCCGCCCGGGCCGTGGACGGGGTGAACCTCGACATCGCGGCCGGCGAGATCGTCGCCCTGGTCGGGGAGTCAGGCTGCGGCAAGACCACGCTGGCCAGGACCATGCTCGGGCTGGAACGGCCGACCGAGGGCCAGGTCCGCTACCGCGGCGAGCCGCTGTCCTACCGGAACTCCGCGCTGCGCGAGTACCGGCGGGCCGCGCAGCTGATCCTGCAGGACCCGACCGGCTCGCTGAACCCCCGGCACACTGTCTACGAGGCCGTCGCCGAGGGCGTGCGGATCCACGGCCTGGACAGCGAGGAGAGCCGGGTGGCCGGGGCGCTGGCCCGCTGCGGCCTGCGGCCGCCCGAGCGGTTCTTCCAGCGCTACCCGCACGAGCTGTCCGGCGGCCAGCGGCAGCGGGTCGTCATCGCCGGGGCGCTGGTCCTGGACCCGCAGGTGCTGGTGGCTGACGAGCCAGTGGCCTCGCTGGACGCCTCGGTGCGCGGCGAGATCCTGGCCCTGCTGCTGCGGCTGCGTGATGACCTGGGCCTGGCCGCGCTGGTGGTCACCCACGACCTCGGGCTGGCCTGGAACATCGCCGACCGGCTGGCCGTGATGTACCTGGGCCGGATCGTCGAGGTGGGCACTCCCGAGCAGGTCTTCTCCAGCCCCGGCCACCCCTACACCCGGGCGCTGATGTCGGTGCTGCCCGAGTCCCGGGTGGACCCGATCGTGCTGACCGGCGAGCCGCCGGACCCGACCAGGATCCCGGCCGGCTGCCGTTTCCACCCGCGCTGCCCGGAACTGGCCAGCGGGGCGGCCGAGCGCGCGGGCGTGGCC
This sequence comes from Streptosporangiaceae bacterium, assembly GCA_035763085.1. Lineage (GTDB taxonomy): Bacteria > Actinomycetota > Actinomycetes > Streptosporangiales > Streptosporangiaceae > DASUBV01. Next base: position 934 of record DASUBV010000008.1, read on the forward strand.
GGCGACTGCCACCGCATGCCGCTGCCGGTGCTGCCCGCGGCCGGTGCCGGGCCCGGCGCGCTGGTGTCCTGCCACCTGGCCGCCAAGCTGGCGGCCCGGACCAGCTGACCCGGCCCGCCGTGGCCGTGGTGTCAGCTCCGGCCCGCCTCCCGCAGCAGGCTGGCGACCTGCCCGGCGGGCAGGCCGTAGGACGTGTTGCCGTCGCGCCCGGTCACGGTCGGCGCGGCGAGCAGGCAGTTGAGCACCGCCTCCTCGGTGGCCTCGACGGCGGCGGCGAAGAACGAGTCGAGGTCGCGGCCCGAGACCGGCGCCCCGGCGGGCACCTGCCCGCGCGGCGCGCGCAGCCCGGTGGCCAGGGCGAGGAAGATCTCACCGCTGCCGTGGTGGGCCACCGACCCGGTCCTGGCCAGGCCGAGCCCGGCCCGCCGGGCCAGCCGGGCGCAGCCCGCCGAGTTGAGCGGCGCATCGGTCACCAGCACGACGATGCACGACCCGGCCGGCGGCGCGGTCCGCGGCTGCCCGGCCGCGGTACTGGCGGGCGGCTCCGCGGCGACGCCATCGGCCACGCCGGGCTCGCCCGGCGGCGGCCAGGGCAGCAGCCGGCCGGCGGGCAGCCCGTCGATGGTCAGCCGGCCCCGCTCCCCGAAGTTGGCCAGCACCAGCGCGCCCACGGCGTACTGCGGCCCGTCGCCGGCCGCACCGGGCCGCACCAGCCGGGATGCCGTGCCGATGCCGCCCTTGTAGCCCAGGCAGCTCATCCCGGTACCCGCGCCGACCGCGCCCTCATCGGGTGCCGGACCGCCGGCGCCCGCCCGCGCGCCCTCCAGCGCGGCCAGCACGTCGGCCGCGTCCACCTGCATGCGCCGCGCGTCGGACAGGAAGCTGTCGTCGCACTCGGCCACGATCGGGATGATCACGTCGTCAGCGCCGATGCCGTCGTCCTCGGCCATCAGCAGCTCGCAGGCCGCGTCGAAGACCCGGCCCAGCTGCATCGTCGAGGTGAGGAAGACCGGCGTCTCGGCCAGCCCCCACTCGGCCGCGGCCAGGAAGCCGGTGCACTCCCCGGCCCCGTTCAGCACCGCGCCGCCCGCCGGGACCGGGCTGCGGAACAAGTTGCCGCCCGGGTCCAGCACCGTGACGCCAGTCCGGGCGATCCCGCGGCCTTCGGGCGGGGGCGGCTCGTCGCGCCGCACGGTGGCGTGGCCGACGCCTACGCCGGGCACGTCGACGACCGATCCGGTCGGGCCGCTCGGCAGGACGCCGATGGTGATCCCGAGGTCAGCAGCTCTGGTCATGCGGTGATCATGCCGCACCACCGGTCCGGGGCGCAGACCGGCTCCGGCACCATCGTGACCGGGAGAGGCGGAGGGCATCATGCACGGTCATCTGGCTGACGACGCAGGCCGGCTGGGTATCCCGGTCATCTGGAACGAGGACTGCCTGCTGCACTGGCCCGACGGCGAGGTGTGGCTGGGCGTCTGGGAGACCGGGACCGAGGTGCCCGAGCGCGCGGAGGTGCTGCTGGCGGCGACGCGGGCCGCGGGCGCGGCGGTGCTGCCCGCGCAGCCGCACGGCGACGCGGCGCTGGAGTCGGTGCACGACCCGGCGCTGGTCGCGCACCTGGCCACGATCTGGCGGGACTGGGAGGCAGGTGGCTACGTCGCCGAGCACGGCCACCGCCGGGTGGTCCCCTACGTGTTCCCCACCGCCGGGCTGCTGGCCGGCCTGCCGGCGCGCACTCCGGCGGCGGTGCACGCCCGGCCCGGGCTGTTCTGCTACGACACGATGACGCTGGTCGGGCCGGGCAGCTGGGCGGCGATCCGGGCCGCGGCGGACGCGGCGCTGACCGCGGCCGACCTGGTGGCGGCCGGCCATCAGGCGGCGTACGCGCTGTGCCGCCCGCCGGGCCATCACGCCGGCCCGGCCGCGTATGGGGGGTCGTGCTACCTGAACAACGCGGCGCTGGCAGCCCAGGCGCTGCGCGCGGCGGGGGTGGCCAGGGTGGCGGTCATCGACATCGACGCGCATCACGGCAACGGGACGCAGGCGATCTTCTACGACCGGGCTGACGTCTTCTACGGCAGCGTGCACATCGACCCGGGCGCGGGCTGGTTCCCGCACTACGCGGGCTTCGCCGACGAGCGCGGGACCGGCGCCGGGAGCGGCGCGAACCGGAACCTCCCGCTGGCCCCGGAGACCGGGGACGAGCAGTGGCTGGCCGCGGTCGGGCAGCTGTGCGCGGAGGCGGCCGGCCGCGGTACCGAGGCGGTGGTGGTCTCGCTCGGGCTGGACGCGGCCGCCGACGACCCGGAGAGCCCGCTGCGGGTCAGCACGGCCGGCTACCGGGCGGCCGGCGAGCTGATCGGCCGCCTGGGCCCGGTCGCGGTGATCCAGGAGGGCGGCTACGACCTGGCCTCGCTGGGCAACCTCGCCGTCGCCGCGCTGGCCGGCATCCAGGCCGGCGCCGGGTCCGGGGGCGGGCCCGGGTCCGGAAGCGGGCCCGGGGGCGGGGGCGGGCCGGCGGCGCGAAGCACGGGCGGCGGATGAGCGCGCTGCTCGCGCTGGCCGCCTCGGTGCTGTGGGGGACCTCGGACTTCGGCGGCGGGCTGCTGTCACGCCGGCTGAACGCGGCGGCCGCGGTGTTCCTGTCGCAGGGCTTCGCGCTGGCCGGGCTGCTGGTCCTGCTGCCGCTGGCGCACGTTGCCGGGGGCCGGTACCTGCTCGCCGGCGCAGGGGCCGGCCTGGTCGGCTCGCTGTCGCTGGCGGCTTTCTACCGGGCGCTGGCCATCGCGCCGATGTCGCTGGTCGCCCCGATCAGCGCCGGCGGGGCCGCCATCCCGGTGCTGGCCGGGCTGGTCAGGGGCGAGCAGCTCAGCGTGGTTCAGGGAGCCGGGATCGGCATCGCGCTGCTGGGCATCGTGCTCGCCTCGGGACCCGAGCTGCGCTCGGGCGTGGCCATCCGGCGGCAGGCGCTGGGCTACGCGGTCGGGGCCGGCGCCGGGTTCGGGGCCGCGTACACGCTGCTCGCGCTGGCCGCGGGCGGCGGGGTCTACGGCACGCTGCTGACGCAGCGGATCGGCGGTCTGCTGGCGCTGGCCCCGCTGGCGCTGCGCCCGGCGATCCGTGTCCTGCGCACCGTCACGCGCCCGCAGCCCGGCGAGCCGGCGGACGCGCCTGCTGCCCCCAGCGGATCGTGGCGGGCACGCTCCCGACATCCGGCGGCGGGCGCGGCGGGCCCGGCGACGCGGCGAGGCGCCGGCCAGCCCGGCGCAGCCCAGCGGGCGGCGGGGCCGCTGGGGGCGCTGGCGGCCGTGGGGATCTGCGACATCACCGCCAACGGCGCCTACGCGGCAGCGGCCAGCCACGGGAACCTGGCCGTCGCCGCGGTGCTGGCGTCGCTGTACCCGGTGGTGACGGCGCTGCTGGCGCGCGGGTTCCTGGCCGAGCGGCTGCGGCCGGTACAGAGCGTCGGGGTGATCGCAGCACTGTGCGGGGTGCTCCTGCTGAGCGCGTGACCACGTTGCCCGGCCGGCACCATCCGCCGGCCAGCGACCCTCCGCCGGGCTGGCCAGCGACTCCCCGCCGGCCAGAACCCCTCCGCCCCGGACAGATCATTTAAACTGCCGCTTGACCGACCAGTAATCCGCTGAAGTACTGTCCGAATCGTCCGAGCAGCCCGCAGCACTCGTGCTGCCGAGCCCGTTAGCGCAGGCCGTGACACCTTCATCCGCGCATGACCGTGCCACGCCAGCCCGGAATCGTGCACCCGGCTGGGCGCTGCGGCGCGCCCGGACCGCCCTGGCCACCGGGCCGCCGCGGGCTGCTGAGCCGCCGCGCGCCGGCGGGCCGCCGCGTGCCGCCGCGCCGGGCAGGCGAGTCGTGGCGCGCGCCCGGCGGGCGGTCCGCACCGCCACCGGCCGGGCCACCGTGGTGGCGATGGCGTCGGTGCTCGCCGCCGTCGGCGTGATCACCATGGGCGCGTGGGAGCCGCCCGGCGCCTCCGGGCTGCTGATGGCAGGCATCGCGGCGGACCCGTGTGACCCCGGCCGGGTGCTGCCGGTTCCGCCGGGCACCGCGGGGCATTTCGAGCCGGGCAGCAGCGTGCTGACCACCGCGGCCGGCGTACTGACCGCCCGCGGCGTGGTGCCGATGACCGGCGCGGTGGCCGGGTGCGCGGCCTCGGCCGCCGACGCGAGCCAGCGCTGGCTGGCGGCAGGCGTCGTGCCGGGCACCACCGCGCAGCAGCGGGCGATGGCCAGCCGGGCGCTGCTCGACCTGCGGCTGTCGGTCCGGTCGGACGGTGCCGCGGTGGCGGGCTGGCACGGGACCTGGCAGTACGCCTGGCCGCGGGACTCCAGCTGGGTCGCGGTCGCGCTCGCCAGGACCGGCCACCAGGCCCAGGCGCTGCAGATCCTGCGGTTCCTGGCCCGGGTGCAGGGCCGCGACGGTATCTGGGCAGCGCGCTACCACCTCGATGGCACCCCGGTCCGCGATGGCCGCCCGGCAGAGCTCGACTCCGCCGGCTGGGTCCCGTGGGCGGTGTGGTCCTGGTTCACCGCAGCCGAGCACGCCCGTGACGGGCGCGGGGCCCGGGCCGGGAGCGGGCCGGCGCCGCCGGGCGGCCGGGATCGTGAGCTGGCCAGGTCACAGCTCGCGCAGCTGTGGCCGATGGTGCGGGGTGCCGCCAATGCCGCGGCCGGGTCGCTGACCTCGGGCGGGCTGCCCGTCCCGGCCATGGATTACTGGGAGAACTCGACCGAGGTCACGCTAGGGACGGCCGCTCCGCTGCTGGCCGGGCTGCGGGCCGCGGCCAGCCTGGCCCCGCTGATGCGCGACGGGCACGATGGCCGGCGCTGGGCCGCGGCAGCCACCCGGCTGGCGGCGGGCATTACCTCGCAGTTCGGCCGGACCGGCTACCAGCGCACGCCTGCTGCCGCTGCGGGTGCCGATGCGGCCATCACCTTCCTCGGGCCGCCGCTGGCCGCCCCGGGCCGGGCGGTGCGGATGGCGGCGCAGGCGACCCAGCGGGCCCTGCGCCAGCCCAACGGCGGCCTGGTGCCGGGCACGCGCTGGCGGGGCAGCACCGGCGTGGCGTGGACCGCCGAGACGGCGTTCTTCGCCCTCTTCGATGCCGGGACCGGCCGGCCGGGCGCCGCGGCCGGGATCCTGTCCTGGCTGGCCAGTCACCGGACCAGCCTCGGCGAGCTTCCCGAGCAGGTGAATGACGATGGCCGCCCGGTGGCGGTGGCCCCGCTGGCCTGGACCGACGCAGTGGTCCTGCTCGCCCTGCTGGCCGAGAGCGGGCACCTGCCCGCTGTTCCCGCGCCGCACGCCTGAGCCCGCAGCCAGCGACGGTCAGCCATTGCCGACACGTGCGTGCCCGGCTGGCGCATGGCGACGCCAGGGCGGATGATCGCGGCTGCGCAGGCGCCAGCTAAGCCGGGCCGGCCTCGACCAGGCGGGCGAAACGGCGCAGGGCGTAGCCCAGGCCCGCGCGCGCCAGCGGGCCGATCGTCCACCGCGCCAGCACCGTGGCGGCCGGGCGCACGGCCGCCGGCACCGGCAGATCGATCAGCTCGGTCCAGCGGAACTCGGTGAGATCCCCGGCGGGCACCACCTCGAAGCTCCCGCCGCCCCGGATCAGCCGGCCGGTGTGCCGGGTAGCACAGCGCCGGGGCGGGTCCCACTCGGTGATGACCATGGTGTCAGTGAACCCGACGGGCCCGATCGCGGTCCGGGCGGCTATCTCGGCGCCCCTCCCGTTACCGCCACGCGCGGTCGTGGCAGGCATCCACTCGCTGTGCCGGGGCCAGTCCGTCGCGGCCTGCCACACCCGCCCGGGCGTGGCCCGGATCCGGATCCGGGCACGGATTTCCAGTGCGGCTGGCATGGCCCCACCTTAACGAGCCCGCCCGGCCAGCCCGGCGATCCGCAGCGACATGGCGGGACCCAGGGTGCTGCTCTCACAGCAGCAGGTCTCCGGCCATGTAGTTATCCCGGCGCCGGGCCCGTCTGCCAGGGTGAGAGGCGTGGCATCTGATTCCGCTGGTTCTGGCGGCTCCGCGGGGCCGGCGCTGCGGATCCCGGACCCGGCGCTGGTCGTGCTGGTCGGGGCGTCTGGCGCCGGCAAGTCGGCGTGGGCAGCCGCGCATTACCGCCCCGCCGAGGTGGTGTCCTCCGACGCGCTGCGCGCCGTGGCGGGCAGCGGCGAGCGGGACCTGGACGCCTCCGCCGACGCGTTCTCGCTGCTCGGCCAGATCGCGGCGGCCCGGACCCGGCGCGGCCTGACCACGGTCATCGACACCCTCGGCCTGGACCCGGCCCGCCGCCGCGGCTACCTGGACATGGCCCGGCAGTCGGGCCTGCCCGCCGTAGTCGTGATCTTCGAGACCCCGGCGGCAGTGTGCCGCGAGCGCAACCGGGCGAGCGTCCTGCCGGTCCCGGCCGCCGTACTGGACGCGCAGCTGCGCCGGATGCGTGACGTGCCGGCCGAGATCGCGGCCGAGGAATGGGATGCCATCCTGGCCGCCGGGACCGCCCGGATCGAGCCGGCCCACTCGGCCCGCGCCAGCCAGCGCCCGGCCGGCCCCGGCCCCGCCGGCCCGGCCGCACCCGCCGCCGTCTCCGCCGCGACCGCACCCGCCCCGGCCGCCGCGCTCTCGCCCGCCGCGGGCCGCCGCAGCGGCGGGCTGAGCTTCATCCTCCAGGTGTCCCGGTTCGGCTGGGGCGACGACCCGGCCGGCTGGCTGCGGTCGGTGGCGCTGGCCGCCGCCGAGGCCGGCTTCGAGGGCATCGCGCTGATGGATCACCTGATCCAGATCCCGCAGGTGGGCCGGGCCTGGGAGCCCATCCCCGAGCCGTGGGTCACGCTGGGCATGCTGGCCGGCCTGGACACCGGCCTGCGCCTGGGCACGCTGGTCAGTCCCGTGACGTTCCGGCCCGCCGGGCTGCTGGCCAAGACGGCCGCCACCCTGGACGCCATCACCGGCGGCCGGGCGTTCTGCGGGATCGGTGCCGGGTGGTGGGACCGGGAGCACGCCGCGTTCGGGCTGCCCTTCCCGCCCGCGCGCGAGCGGCTGGACCGGCTCGAGCTGACCATCGAGACGATGCGCGCGCTGTGGGCGCCGGGGACCAGGGCCTACTCCGGCAACCAGGTGTCCCTGCCGGAGACGACCTGCTACCCGCGTCCGGCCGGGCGCATCCCCGTCATCGTCGGCGGCTCCGGCGAGCGCCGGACCCTGCAGATCGCGGCCCGGCTCGGCGACGGCTGCAACCTGCCCGCCGGCGCCCCGGACCTGGACCACAAGATCTCCGTCCTGCGCGAGCATTGCGCCCGGGCCGGGCGGGACCCGGCGCAGGTCCAGGTCACCGTGCTCGACCTCCCGGTCATCGGCACCGATCGCGAGCACGTCGCCGGCCTGGTCGAGCGGCTCCGCGGGCGGACTCCCGCCGCGGCGTTCGCCCGCAGGCACCACGCCGGGACCGCGCCCGATCACATCAGCCGCTACCGGCAGCTCGCCGAACGGGGTGTCTCCGCCATCTTCGTGGCCTTGCCCGACCTGGCCGGCCCCGGCGAGGTCACCCGCCTGGCCCCGGTCATCGCCGCCCTCGGCTAAGCCCCGCTGGCGGAGGTGTGTCAGGCTAGAGACATAGACATCCATCTATAACGGAAAACCCGGGCACGCGGAGGCGGCCATGGCTGAGCAGGCACGCGACGAGAGAAGGGATTCCGCCATGGCAACGGAACTGCCGCTGATCAGCCCGTCCTGGGTGCCCGAGGCGTGCACGCTGCCCACCGCCGAGCAGCCGCTGCGGGTGGCCAGCTTCGACCAGTTCTTCGCCAGCGCCGTGCAGGACGTCACGCGCCCCGAGCCGGGCCGGGTGCGCCTGAACCTGCGGCCGGGGCACGAGATCGCCGCCCGGGCGGCTGAGCTGGCGGCCGCCGAGACCGAGTGCTGCTCCTTCTTCATCTTCACGCTCACCGTGGCGGGCGGCGGGCTGACCCTGGACGTGAGCGCCGGGCCGGCCCATGCCGCCGTCCTGGACGCGCTCGCCCGGCGGGCCGCCGCTGCCGCCGGCCGGGACAGCTGAGCACGACCGCGCCGAAGTGCCGGCCGCCAGCGCGCCCCAGCCGTTACGTTGAACGCCATGGCGACGTTCATCACCCGGCTGGAGTCAGGCGGCACGGGGGTCCGGCTCGCGATCAAGGACCTCATCGACGTGGCGGGGGTGCCCACGACGGCGGGCTGCCTGGCCGTCGCTGATCAGGCCCGGCCAGCCGCCGCGGACGCGGCCTGCGTGGCCGGGGCGCGCGCGGCGGGCGCGGTGATCGTCGGCAAGACCGTCCTCACCGAGCTCGCCTACAGCGCGGCGGGCGTGAACGAGCACTACGGCACGCCCCCGAACCCGCTGGATCCGGACCTGCTGCCAGGCGGCTCCTCCAGCGGGTCTGCGGTCGCCGTGGCCACCGGCGAGGCCGACGTCGCGTACGGCTCCGACACCGGCGGGTCGATCCGGGTCCCGGCCTCGTACTGCGGTATCGCAGGACTGAAGACCACGCACGGGCGCATCCCGCTGGACGGCGTCTGGCCGCTGTCGCCGAGCCTGGACACGGTCGGCCCGATGGCCACCGATGTCGCCGGGCTGGTCACCGGGATGGGCCTGCTGGAGCCGGGCTTTCAGCCAGCGCCGGGCCCGGCGGCCCGCATCGCCCGGCTCCGGATCGAGGGCGTCACCGCCGACCCGCGCATCGAATCGGCCGTCGACGAGGCCCTCGTCCAGGCCGGGATCCCGGTGACCAGCCTGGACCTGAACCGCTGGCGCGAGGCGCTGGGCGCCACCTACTCGATCATGGACGCCGAGGCGGCGGT
>DASUBV010000009.1:0-11157 GCA_035763085.1 Streptosporangiaceae bacterium
TTGCGCCCGGGCGGCGGCAGCGGGCCTGCGTCGCGGTCTGGCAGCATGCGGGCGGCGGCCGCCGCTGAGCCGGCCGGGTACAGGTAGCCGGGGCCGGCCTGGCTGCCGGGCGCCGGATCGTAACCCGGCTCTGCGCCGGGCGGCAGCGACGGGTAGTCCGACCGCTGGCCGGGTCCGGCCTGACCGGGTGCCTGACCGGGCCCGGCCTGGCTGGATCCGGGCTGACCGGGGTAGTCAGAACGCTCCTCGACGATGTCGGTGATCTCGTCCCGTGCCGCGATCAGCTCGAAGACACCGCGGTCGACCTGCCAGAAGCCCAGCTGCTCGGCCTTGAACGCGTCGTGCCCGAGGTAGCAGATGTGCAGCCGGTCACCGAGGTCGTCGAGCACCACGCAGCGCTCGCCGCGGAACCGCCCGACCGGCCGGGATTGCCAGACGGCCTGGACGTCCTGGATACGCAGTTCCTTGCGCCAGTGCCCGGTGGCCGGCTCGAAGCCCAGTTCCTCGGGCGGCGGGCACGCGGCGAACAGCACCACAGACCCGTCGGCCGGGCCCACGCCCGCCTCGTAGGGGGCGCCCCGGTAGGTCGCCATCAGCCGGTACCGCATCGGTCACATCCCCCCTGCCGGACGTAGCCATACCTGACCGTCATAGCGGGCAATGAACTCGGCGTGCCCGGCACTGATCCGGTATATCTCAGCTCCGACCGGAACAGGTATCGGATCAGTGAAGAACTCGGGCACCGGATGGGCGCCGCTGCCGGCGTAGCCGGTGCCGGTGAATGGCGGCTTCATGGCCCAGTCGCCGCCGAGCGCGGCGGAGTAGGGGACCTGGTAGGACTCGGTGTTCACGGCCTGCCAGCGCAGCAGGTACAGCTCCTCCATGTCGGCGCTGAACTCCGAGCCCTCATACCCCAGGCTCATCGCCTGGTAGTAGTCGGCGGGGTGCAGGAACGAGCTGTCCGCGACGCGGTGCACGAAGCCGGCGATGATCGACCGCCGGCCCGCCAGGTAAGGCTCCACCATCCGGGGCGGGATCGCCTTGTGCAACACCGTCCCCGGCTCGATGGCCATGGGAGTCCGGTCAACCTGGCGCACCCTGTCCCCTGTGGTCAGACTGTCCTGCAGTGTCATGAGACTCTCATATTGGGAAATACGTCCTCAACTGCTTCGGCTGACCTCCTCCTAACGGGCGCAAGGGTACCTTCCGGAACTGTCAGGAATGCGCTCGCCCAGCTCAGCGGGGGCCCGCGCCCGCCGCTACAGTAGGCCCGTGTTCGAGGGCAGCGCGGAGCCGCGCTTCGCGGGCGATGACGGCTCAGCCGACCCGTCTGTCACAGCCGCGCTGGACGCGTTCGCGGCGGGCAGCGGCAGCGAGCAGGACGCCCTGACCGCGCTGGCCGCCGTCCGGCTGCTGGTCCCCGTGGTATCCGCCCTGACACCAGAGGAGGATGCGGCTCCGGGCGCGCAGGCTCCCGCGGCCGTGCCGACCGGGCCGGCTGCGTGCCACCCGCCGGGCCAGCATGCGGCGGGCAGTCACCCGGCATCCGGCCACGCGCCATCCGGGCATCCGGCTGCCGCCCGGCTGCCAGGCGGCGGGGAGAAGGCCAGCGAGATGGCGCTGCCCACCCTGGTCGGTCAGGACGGCCGCCGCGCGATCCCGGTGTTCACCGGCGTGGCGGCGCTGGCCCGCTGGCAGCCGGCGGCCCGGCCGATCCCGGCCGACGCCGCGCAGGTGTGGCAGGCCGCGATGCAGGACGGCTGCGCGGTGGTCGTCGATATCGCCGGGCCGGTTCCGCTGGCGGTCGAGGGCGACCGGCTGGCCGCGCTGGCCGCCGGGCAGCCGGTTCCGCCGCCGCACGAGGACAGTGACGTGCGCGATGCCGTGGCCAGGGCCGTGGTCGAGTCGGCCGCGGCGGCCGGGGTCAGTCCTAGCGCCGTCGGCTTCGCGCTGCGGCCCGGCGCCGAAGGCGCGGACCTGGTCATCGAGGTGGCCCCGCCCGCTGGCCTGGACCGGGCCGCTGCCGAGCAGGTGGCCGGGCAGGCCGGCGCGGCGGCCATGGCGCGCCTCGGTGGGCGGCTGCGCCGCGGCATCGCAGTAGCGCTCGCGTCCTGATCCGTCGCGTCAGCCCGAGGCCGCCGCCCCGGCGCAGGCCCGCAGCGCGGCCAGGTACCGGGCGGTGATGCGCCGCTAAAGATCGTCGGCGGTGGCGCACGGTTTCCGGGTAGGTCAGCGGGGCATCCGCCAGGCGGGGCCGCCTCGGCGCCCGTCAGGCTCGTTTACTGATATCGCCGTGGAGCGCCTCACCGGCTCCACGCCTCGTCGAAGGCAGCCGGGTCCAGCGGCAGCAGCCAGCACGCCGCGATCTGCTCGCCGCGGATCGCGTACAGCCCGACGGTGGACCAGGTCCGCGCGGCGCCGCCGAGGATCGCGGTGCCGTCGGTGAGCGCGGCGATCCGGTCGCCGTCGCCGGCCAGCACGTCGGCCCGGTGCATCTGGAAGGTGCGCGCGGCCAGGTCACGCCGCCGGGCGAAGTACGCCAGCACATCATCGAGGCCGTGGTACTGGCCGGCGATGCGGTTGCGGCCCGGCACCGTCCAGGCGATGTCCGGAGTCAGCAGCTTCCGCAGCCCGCTGTCACCGCCGCCGCTGTAGAACTCGTTCTGGGCGGCGTGCAGCCGATCCAGCAGCTGCACCGCGGCATCCCTGTCCACGCTTCATGTTCCCACGCACAGCCGGCCAGGAAGCGACGCGTACAATAGTGGCGTCGGATCATGTACATGATATCGCTTCCAGTATATACTTGATTGAAGCTAACTTATGTACATCTCGGAGGGACTATGGCCACTACTCAGATTGAACTGGATCAGGATCTGCTGGCTAGGGCGGCTGACATCCTCGGTACAGCTACAAAGAAGGACACGGTGAACGAGGCGCTGAGGCGCGTGGTGCAAGGTGAGATGAGACGCCGCCATCTTGAGGAGTTGGCTGGTGGTGCGCTACCTGACCTGTCGGATCCCGACGTCATGGCCGGGGCATGGCGGTAGCCCGGTATTTGCCCGACAAGAGCGTCTGGGCGCGGCTTAGGCACCCTGCTGTCATGGCCGCATTCGCCCCGCATATTGACCGGGGACTGATAGGAACATGCCCTGTCATCGACTTGGAGATCCTCTACAGCGCGAGGACAGGTGCCGAGCATGAGCACTTCCGGCTGCAGCGCTCGGCCTTTGAGTACTTTCCGATGACAGATGAGATCGCCCAGCGGGCCATCGAGGTCCAGGGGCTCCTGGCAAGAAGCAGCCAGCACCGGTCTGTCTCCATCCCGGACCTGCTCATTGCGGCGACAGCCGAGCGGTATGCCCTGACGGTGCTGCACTACGACGGCGACTATGAGCGCGTCGCGAAGATCACTGGCCAGCCCGCCGAGTGGATCGTTCCCCGCGGGACGGCCGACATCTAGAAGATGGGTCAGCCGCGGTCGCGGGTGCTGCGGCGGTGCAGCGCGAAGCCGCCGGCCAGCGCGCCCACGCCGATCAGGGCCAGCCCGGCCATGGCCAGCATGCCGTTCGAGGTCGTGGCCGTCGCGCCGTCGCCGGTGGCCGCGCCGCCGCTGGGGAACCGGGTCACGTGCAGCGTCGCCGTGGCCGAGGTGGCACCCGGGCAGTCGATGTCGGGGTGGTAGGTGCCGGCCGCGATGGACCTGGGCAGCGTGACCGAGATGCTGAAGTCGAAGCTCTGCCCCTTGCCGGGGTTCATCGGGATCCGCGACGGCAGTCCCAGCGTGGTCCCGAACAGCGTGGCGCTGCCCATCCCGGCGGCCGGGCTGCAGTCGGCGACGAACAGGACCCGCTGGCCCGGCGCGGCCGTTGACGGCGACGCGAACGCCGTCGACCCGCCGCCGCTCCCCGCCGACCTGGCGGCATAGCTGGCGGGCGCGGCGGCCACCAGGACACCGATGGCCATGAGCGCGGCCACCGCGGCATACCTGAGCAAGCGCATGGAAACGTCCCTCCCCCGGAAAGCACGCGGCCGCCGCCGCAGGCGCCCCGGAGGGACGCGCATGACCAGGGCTTGACGCTGGCCGCGGCGACGGCGTGAGTCGTGCGCCCCCGGTGATACCCGGCGCCCTGCCGGGCAAACGCCGGGGTCACGGGCATGGCAGGATCGGCAGCATGCTGCGCTGGCTGACCGCTGGAGAGTCACATGGCCGTGCCCTGGTGGCCATCTGCGAGGGCCTGCCCGCCGGGATCGAGGTCGGCACGGCGGACGTCGCCGCGGCCCTGGCCCGGCGCCGGGCCGGCTACGGCCGCGGCGCGCGGATGAAGTTCGAGCAGGACGAGGTCGAGCTGACCGCCGGGATCCGGCACGGGCGCACGCTGGGCGGGCCGGTGGCCATCCGGATCGGCAACACCGAGTGGCCGAAGTGGGAGACGGTGATGTCGCCCGACGAGGTCGACGCGCAGGTGCTGGCGGCCCAGGCGCGCAATGCCCCGCTGACCCGGCCCCGGCCGGGCCACGCCGACCTGGCCGGCATGCAGAAATACGGCTACGACGACGCCCGCGCCGTGCTTGAGCGGGCCAGCGCGCGGGAGACGGCCGCCAGGGTCGCGCTGGGCGAGGTGGCGCGCCGGTTCCTGCACCAGGCGATCGGCGCGCAGATCGTCAGCCACGTGGTCGCCATCGGCGCGGTCAGCGCGCCAGACGGCGCGGCCCCGCTGCCCGCGGACGCCGCGCGGGTCGACGCCGACCCGGTGCGCTGCCTGGACGCCGCCGCGAGCGCGGCAATGCAGGCCGAGATCGACGCCGCCCGCCGGGACGGCGACACCCTGGGCGGCGTCGTCGAGGTGATCGCCTACGGCCTGCCGCCGGGGCTGGGCTCGCACGTGCACTGGGACCGCCGCCTGGATGGCCGGCTGGCCGGCGCGCTGATGAGCATCCAGGCCATCAAGGGCGTGGCCATGGGGGACGGGTTCGAGACCGCGGCGCGGCGCGGCTCGCAGGCTCACGACGAGATCGAGGGAACCAGCAACGGGGTCCGGCGGCTGACCAACCGGGCCGGCGGCGTCGAGGGCGGGATGAGCACCGGGGAGCCGCTGCGGGCCCGGCTGGCGATGAAGCCGATCTCCACCGTGCCGCGGGCGCTGGCCACCATCGACGTGCGGACCGGCGAGCCCGCCAAGGCCATCAACCAGCGCAGCGACGTCACCGCGGTGCCCGCGGCCGGCGTGGTCGCCGAGGCCATGGCGGCCCTGGTGCTGGCTGACGCGGTGCTGGAGAAGCTGGGCGGCGACTCGGTCGCCGAGGTGGGCCGCAACCTGCGCGGCTACACCGAGTCGCTGGTCATCACCTGACCGCCGGATCCCTCGTGGGAAGCTGGCAGTGACAGCACCTGGCCGTCGCGAGACGGCGCAGATCCCCTGAGAGACCTGAGACAGAGACCGTAACCGATGACTTCCGCACCCCAGGCCGGCTCCGCCGGGCCGGCCGCCATCCTGGTCGGGCCGCCCGGCTCAGGCAAGTCCACCGTCGGGCCGCTGCTGGCCGGCCTACTCGGCGCCGCTTTCACCGATACCGACACCCTGGTCGAGCAGCGGGCCGGCAAGCCGGTCGGCGACATCTTCGTTGAGGACGGCGAAGACGCCTTCCGGGCCATCGAGCGCGAGGTGGTGCAGGCCGCCCTCCGCGACCTGGCGGACGGCGCGGCCAGCACGGACGGCCAGGCCAGCACGGACGGCCAGCGCGGCGCGGACGGCGCGGCGGTGATCGCGCTGAGCAGCGGCGCGATCCTGGACCCGGCCACCGCGGGGCTGCTGGCCGGCCAGCCGGTCGTGTACCTGGAGACCGGGTTCGCGGCGGTGGCCCGCCGGTCCGGCCTCGCCGGCCCGCACCCGCCGCTGCCCGGCAACCCGCGCGGCAAGCTGCGCCAGCTGCTGGAGGAGCGGCGGCCGCGGTACGCGGCGGTGGCCTGGCTGACCATCCCCACCGACGAAAGCGAGCCGGCGGACATCGCCGGGCAGATCGCCGCCGCGCTGGCCGCGCGCGAGTCAGGCGGGCCGGGACAGGCAGGCGGGATGTCATGACCGTCACCCGCATCCCGGTCGGCGGCAGCCAGCCCTATGAGGTGGTGCTCGGCGCCGGGGTGCTGGGCGAGCTGCCCGCGCTGGTCGGCCAGTCGGCGCGCATCGTCGTCGTCATCCACCCCGAGGAGCTCGGCGAGATCGCCCGGCCCGTGTGCGGGGTGCTGTCGCGCGCCGGGTACGAGGTGCACGCCCAGCCGGTGCCCGACCGCGAGGCGGCCAAGGACATCAGCGTGGCCGCGGCGCTGTGGTCGCGGCTGGCCGCGCTGCGGGTCACCCGGTCTGACGCGATCGTCGGCATCGGCGGCGGCGCCACCACCGACCTGGCCGGGTTCGTGGCCGCCACCTGGCTGCGCGGCGTGCGGACGGTGCTGCTGCCCACCACGCTGCTGGGCATCGCGGACGCGGCCGTCGGCGGCAAGAACGCCATCAACATCGCCGAGGGCAAGAACCTGGTCGGCGCGTTCCACCCGCCGGCCGGGGTCCTGGCTGACCTGGCCGTGCTGGAGTCGCTGCCGCGCGCCGAGTACGTCAGCGGCCTGGCCGAGGTGATCAAGATCGGGTTCATCGCCGACCCGGTGATCCTGGACCTGGTCGAGGCCGACCCCGAGGGTGCCACCCTCCCGCACGGGCCGCACGCGCACGAGCTGATCGAGCGCGCCGTGGCGGTGAAGGCCCAGGTCGTCTCGGCTGACCTGCGCGAGTCCGGGCAGCGCGAGATCCTCAATTACGGGCACACCCTCGGGCACGCCATCGAGCGGGTGGAGGGCTACCGGATCCGGCACGGCGAGGCGGTGGCCATCGGCATGGTGTTCGCCGCCGAGGTGGCCCGGCTGGCCGGGCGCCTGCCCGCCGGGGTCGTGGCGCGGCACCGCCGGGTGCTGTCGGCCGTCGGGCTCCCGACGTCCTACCTGGCCGGCTCCTGGCCGGGGCTGCGGGCGGCGATGGCGCTGGACAAGAAGTCCCGCGGCGCGCTGCTGCGGATGATCATCGTGACCGAGCTGGGGAAGCCGGTGACCCTGGACGGCCCGCCGGAGGAGCTGCTGGAGCAGGCGTTCACGGAGGTGACGAGCCGGTGAGGCGGGTGCTGGTGATCAACGGCCCGAACCTGGGCCGGCTGGGCTCGCGCGAGCCCGAGGTGTACGGGACGACCACGCACGCCGACCTGGCCAAGGCCTGCGAGGCCGCCGCCGGCGATCTCGGGCTCACCGCCGAGGTCCGCCAGACCGACAGCGAGAGCGAGCTGATCGGCTGGATTCACGAGGCCGTCGACGGCCGGCTGCCGGTCGTGATCAACCCCGCCGCGTTCAGTCACTACTCTTACGCGCTGCGCGACGCGCTGGCCATGCGCACCGCCCCGGTCATCGAGGTGCACCTCTCCAACCCGGCGGCCCGCGAGTCGTTCCGCCACCACTCGGTCGTGTCCGCCGTTGCCGACGGCACCATCGCCGGGCTCGGCCTGCAGTCCTACGAGCTCGCCCTGCGGGCGATCGCCAGGCTCGCCGGGCCGGCATGATCGTGATGGTCGGCTTCATGGGAGCCGGCAAGTCCACCATCGGCCGCGGCGTGGCGCGTGCCCTCCGCCTGCCGTTCACCGACGCCGACCGCGCCATCGAGGCGCAGGCCGGGCGGCCGATCCGGCAGATCTTCGCCGACGACGGCGAGCCCGCCTTCCGCAAGCTGGAGTGCGAGGTCATCACCCGGCTGCTGGGCCGGGCGGGCGAGGCTGTCCTGGCGCTCGGCGGCGGCGCGGTGGAGAACCCGGCCGTCCGCGCCGCGCTGGCCGGCCATGAGGTGGTCTTCCTCCAGATCACCCTGGACGACGCGCTGGCCAGGGTCGGGTACGACACCGGCCGGCCGATGCTGCGCGCCCCCGGCCTCGGCGACATCTACCAGCGCCGCCAGGCCGGCTACGCGCAGGTGGCGGCGATCACCGTCCGGGTCGGCGGCGACCGCAGCGCCGATGAGGTCAGCCGGGAGGTCGTCGGGCGGCTGCGTCCCGGCCGCCGCTAGGAAGCCACCCGCCCGGCAGTTACGATTCAAGCCAATCCAGAACGGGTGCCCGGGGCCTGGCGCGGCCCGGCCCCGCAGCGATCCTGGCGGACCCGGGAGGGCGTGGCTTCATGCGCATCGGAATGGCACTGAACTACGCGGGCGGCTTCGCCGAGACCGTCGCCGAGCTGGCTGACTACGAGAAGGCCGGCCTCGACATCGTGTTCGTCCCCGAGGCGTACAGCTTCGATGCCGTCAGCCAGCTCGGCTACGTCGCGGCCAGGACCGAGCGGCTGCAGATCGCGTCCGGGATCCTGCAGATCTACACCCGCACCCCGACGCTCACCGCCATGACCGCCGCCGGCCTGGACTACGTGTCCAACGGCCGGTTCGTGCTCGGCCTCGGCGCGTCCGGGCCGCAGGTGATCGAGGGGTGGCACGGCGTGCCCTATGACGCGCCGATCGGCCGGACCCGCGAGGTCATCGAGGTGTGCCGGAAGGTGTGGCGGCGCGAGCGGCTGGAGCACGCCGGGCGGCACTACACCATCCCGCTGCCGCCGGACCAGGGCACCGGGCTGGGCAAGCCGCTGAAGCTGATCAACCACCCGGTGCGCGACCGGATCCCGATCGTGCTGGCCGCGCTCGGGCCGAAGAACGTGGCGCTGGCCGCGGAGCTGGCCGAGGGCTGGGAGCCGATCTTCTACCTGCCCGAGAAGGCAGCCGCCGTGTGGGGCGGGCCGCTGGCCGCCGGCACGGCCCGGCGCGACCCGGAGCTGCCGCCGCTGGAGGTCATCGCGCAGGCCGGGCTGGCCATCGGCGAGGACACCGGCGGCCTGCTGGACCTGGGCCGCGCGACGATGGCCCTGTATATCGGCGGGATGGGCGCCCGCGGCCGGAACTTCTACAACGACCTGGCTGTCCGTTACGGGTATGAAGCCGAGGCGGCCGCCATCCAGGATGCCTACCTGGACGGCCGCAAGCAGGAGGCCGAGGCGCTGGTCCCGGCCTCGCTGCTGGAGGGCACCTCGCTGGTCGGGCCGCGGTCGCTGGTCGCCGAGCGGGTCGCGGCGATGCGCGAGTCCGGCGTGACCACCCTGAACGTGGCGCCGCTGGCGGCCACGCACGCCGAGCGGGTCGCCCTGATCGAGCAGGTCCGCGAGCTGGCCGCCTGACCTTGTCATTTGCCCGGCTGCGGGCAGCGCCTTGGTGGCGCCGCCTTCCTTCCTCGCAGGCTCGTCAGTCCAGGCGGCGCCGGCGCCGCCCGCAGCCGGGCGGGGTTAGCCGGCGCGCTCGTAGGCGGCGACGGTCTCCTGGCCGACCCGTTCCCAGGAGTACCGGCTGCGGGCCCGGTCGGCGGCGGCGATGCCGAACCCCTCCAGCAGCATCGGGCTGGCCAGCAGCTGCCGGATCCGGCGGGCCAGGGCGCTGGCGCTCCCCGGCGCCACCAGCACGCCCGTCGCGCCGTCGACCACCGCGTCCTGATCCGCGCCGCCCTCGGCGGCCACCACCGGGGTGCCGCAGGCCATCGCCTCCACCGGCAGGATGCCGGTCGGCTCGTCGCTGGCCACGTGCACGAACAGGTCGGCCGAGCGGAGCAGGGCCGGAATGCGGGACTGGCTGATCTTCCCGGTGAACAGGACACGGTTACTGACCCCGGCTCGCCCGGCCAGCTCGGCCAGCTCGCGCAGGATCGGGTCAGTGCCGATCTCGGCCCGCGGCGGCCCGCCGACGATCAGCAGCTCGGCGCCGGGCAGCGCGGCCAGCGCCCGGATCACGGTGTCCAGGCCGTGCTCGCGCGAGGACGGTGCGGCGGCCAGCAGCCGGGGCGCCTTGCCGCGCCGCGCCTGCGGCCCGAGCGGCTCGAACCTGCTGGTGTCCACGCCGAACGGCACGACGGTGATGGCGGCGCGCGGCACGCCCAGCCCGGCCAGCCCGGTCAGCTCCGCCGACGACCCGGCGAGCACCGAGCGCACGGCGCGCGCCACCACGCGCTCCATCCGGGACCGGATCATCGCGTCATCGGCCGGCCGCGGGCGGCCGCGCTGGCTGCCCAGCGAGTGGAAGGACTGCACGACCGGGATCTGAGTCCCGCGGGTGGCAGCGAGGGCGGCCAGCCCGCTGGTCCAGAAGTGCGCGTGCACGATATCGGGGGGCTGCTGCTGCCAGCGCCGGGACAGTTCCGCGCTGAACGCGCCGAGCTGCGGCAGCAGCCGGTCCTGCGGCAGCGGGGCGGCGGGGCCCGCCGGCAGGTACTCGAACCGCACGCCGCCTGCGTTCTGCGAGTCGGGCCGGGCGGGGGAGTCCCTGCGGGCATACACCGTCACCAGGTGGCCCAGTCCGGCCAGGGTCGCGGCGAGCGCGGCCACGCGCAGGGCCTGGCCGCGCGGGTCGGTGCCGCTGCTGCGCGGCGCTGCCGGATCGGGAGCTGCATGGCCGGTGACGAGGGCGATCCTCATGACGCTGCCTCCTTGCCGATCGCCACGACGACACGGGCGGCAGCACAGGAGCCAGCAGCAGGAGACGGGGGTTCCACCGAAAGGAGATGACCCGGGGAAGGCGGGCTCGCCGGAAGGAGAGCGCGCCGCTGAGGGAGGTTTCCCGCGCAGGCATCCTCTGCTACCACGCCACGACGGCGTGGGAGAGATGTGCCTGCGTCGTAGACACCGTTACCAGAACTATATCCGGCGCCGCGCAGGCGCAAACCGCGGCTGACGGCCCCGGGCCCGTGACCAAGGTCTCGCCGGCCGTGACCAAGGTCTCGCCACGGCTAAGACGCAGGTGCCGCGCTGTCACGGACGTGCAGTTGTGTCCCGTTGCGCGTCATATCGCCCTAGACTGGGGCCCCACGGGGTGAGCTGGTCGCCGTATGCCTGCGCGAGACGGCTCCGCGGCGATGCGGAGCCGTGCCGCCGCGGGTCCCCTGCGTGGCCGGCCAGCACGCGGCAGCAGCACAGGGTCAGCAGGCATGGCAGCTAGCTCAGGCAGTCAGCTAGCTCAGGCGTGGCAGCAGGGCATTTCCGAGCACTCGAGGGCGGCACCGTGCACGAGGACGCGGCGCGGCAGCGGGCCGCGGGCCAGCAGGTCACCG
>DASUBV010000010.1:0-27862 GCA_035763085.1 Streptosporangiaceae bacterium
TAGCATGGCAGCCCGCGCCAATCCAGGTGCTATCGCACGAACTTTTGCCTGGCGATCATGGCTGCCGCCAGCGGCATGCCGGGTCCCGCGAGCCATGATGACAACGAGAGCAACGGCGGCGCGGTGCGCCGCCGGCGTGCACCTGGCCTCCAGCAGGAGTGGATAGATGCGGGTTCGGACTCCATGACGGGGCACGTGCTGGCGCTGGAGGGCGGACGGGTCATCGACCCGCTCTCCGGACTGGAGGACGTTCGCACGGTGATCGTCGCCGACGGCCGGATCTCCGAGGTCAGCCCTGCGGCGCGCGCAGGCACCTCTGAGCGGGTTGATGTCTCCGGTCTCGTTATCGCCCCCGGGTACATCGACCTGCACAGCCACGGCCAGACCATCGCCAGCCACCGGCTGCAGGCGCTGGACGGTGTCACCACCGCGCTCGACCTGGAGGCCGGGCGCAGTCCTGTCACGGCCGCCTACCAGTCGGCCGGGGCGCAGGGCCGCCCGCTGAACTACGGGTTCTCCGCGTCGTGGGCGCTGGCCCGGATGCATGTGGTCGCGGGCATCCCGGCGGACGGCAGCCTCGGCACCTTCCTGGCGAACATCGGCGTTGCGGCCTGGCAGCAGCCCGCCGAGGCCCGCCAGCTGCGCAGCATCCGCGGCAGGCTCGAAGCCGACCTGGCCGCGGGAGCCCTCGGCATCGGCGTGCTGGTGGGCTACGCCCAGGGCGTGGACCCGCGCGAGTACACCGAGCTTGCACGGCTCGCCGCCGCGACGGGGACCAGCACCTTTACCCATGCCAGGGACCTGCGCGAGGACACTCCGGACGTGCGCATCGACGGCGCGACTGAGGTGATCCAGGCCGCGGCGGAAACTGGCGCCCGCGCGCATTACTGCCACATCAACAGCACCTCGCGCCGGCACATCGAGCGGGTGCACGCGCAAGTCCGGCACGCCGTCGCAGCCGGCGCCCAGGTCAGCACCGAGGCCTACCCGTACGGCTCGGGCATGACCGGCATCGGCGCGGCCTTCCTCGATCCGGAGTGGCTGCCCCGCTGGGGACTGACGCCGAGCTCGATCGTGTACGCCCCGGCCGGCGAGCGCGTCTCTGGCCCGGAGCGCCTCGCCGAGCTGCGCCGCACCGACCCGGCGGGACTAGCGATCGTCGACTTCCTCGACGAGGCCAGCCCTTCCGACGCGGGCTTCCTCCTGCAGGCTCTGACCTTCCCGGACACGATCATCGCCAGCGATGCGATGCCGATAACCTGGCCCGGGCAGGCCCCGGACGGCACTGCATGGCCGCTGCCGCCAGGGGGCATCACCCATCCCAGGACGGCCGGCACGTACGCTAAGGCATTCCGGCTGCTGGTCCGGCAGACCGGGCAGCTGGGCCTGCCGGAATTTATCAGGCGGGCGAGCACACTGCCCGCGCAGCTGCTTGCCGGCTTCGCGCCCGCCATGCGGGGCAAGGGCCGCATCCAGCGCGGGGCCGACGCAGACCTAGTCGTCTTCGACCCCGCCACGGTGGCTGACCAGGCCACCTACGCGGAAAGCACCCGGCCTTCCACCGGGGTCCGCCATCTGCTTGTCGGCGGGCATTTCGTGGTCCGCGACGGGGAGATCGTCAGCGACTCGCTGCCGGGCCGGCCTGTCCTCGGCGCCACGCGATAAGGCGACCAGCCTCCCTCACCCGTCCGGCCCGACGCAGTTGCGCTGCGCCGATTCACCATGCCGGCAGCGCATGATCCCTGCGGGTGAGGAGCCCGGCCACTGTCCGGGAGTACGAGAGCGCCAGCACGACTTCGGAGTCCCAGACGATGAGCCGGAACTGGCCGTCGCGGATCGTGGTCCTTGTGAAGCCCTCTCCACTGGCGGGCGTCGAAGACGCAGCCAGGCAGGCCAGAGACGACGCCAACGCCGCTGCCCTTGCCAGCGGCATTTCAATCAGGGAGCTGACACATGCCGACGAGCATCACGCCGTCCAGGACTTGCTCGCCCGGGTGTGGTCGGCGGACCGGGATCAGTCGCCGCTGCCCGCCCACGTGACCCGCACGCTGTCCCTCATCGGCGGCTACGTCGCGGGCGCCTACGACAGCGACGGGGAACTGCTCGGCGCGGCGGCGGGGTTCCTCACCGACGACACCGCCGATCTCGGCCCGGCCCACCTGCACTCGCACATCACGGGCGTGGTGCCGGCCGCGCGCAGCCGCCACGTGGGGTTCGCTCTCAAGCTGCACCAGCGGGCGTGGGCGCTGTCGCGCGGGATCACGCAGGTCACCTGGACCTTCGACCCGCTGGTCGCGCGGAACGCCTACTTCAACCTGGTCAAGCTCGGAGCGCGCGCGGCTGGCTACCTCGCCGACTTCTACGGCGCCATGGACGACGGCATCAATACCGGGCAGGGCAGCGACCGGCTGCTGGCGCAGTGGGACCTGTCCTCGCCGTCTGTGGTCACCGCGATCCGGGGCCCCCGCCCGCACCTGGACCTGGCCGGGCTTACCGGCGCCGGCCAGCTGCTGCTGCGGCCCGGCCCGGCCGGCGCGCCGCAGCGCCTGGCCGGGGACTTCCGCGGGCCGGTGGCCTGCGCCATCCCGGCCGACATCGAGCGGATGCGACGCGATGACCCGCAGGTCGCGCGGGACTGGCGGCAGGCCGTGCGGGCCGTGCTGGGCAGGGCCATGGAGGCCGGGTACCACATCACCGACTTTGCCCGCTCGGGCTGCTACCTGCTGCAGCCGGGGCCGGCGAGCCGCCCGGCCGGCGGGGGCGGCATGCACGACTTGCGACAGGAGGCAGACAGGTGAAGATCAGTGGATTCGAGCTGCGGCGGGTCCGGCTGCCGCTGATCGCCCCGTTCGAGACCTCGTTCGGCGTGGAAACCGAGCGGGACGTGCTGCTGCTGCGGGCCGCGGGCGGCGACGCTGAGGGCTGGGGCGAGTGCGTGGCCATGAGCGCGCCGCTGTACTCGCCCGAGTACGTGGATGCCGCGGCGAGCCTGATCCGCCGGTTCCTGCTGCCCGCGCTGGCGCCCGGGGCGCATGCGCTGACCGGCCCCGCGGTCGCGGCCCGGCTGGCCAGGTTCAAGGGCCATCCGATGGCCAAGGCTGCCGTGGAGATGGCAGTGCTGGACGCTGAGCTGCGAGCAGCTGGCATGCCGCTGGCGGCCTATCTCGGGGCCGTGCGCCCGGCGGTGCCGGCTGGCGTCTCGGTCGGCATCATGGCCAGCACCGGCGAGCTGCTGGACGCCGTCACGGGCTATCTCGACGCCGGGTACCTGCGGATCAAGCTGAAGATCAAGCCAGGCTGGGACATCGAGCCCGTGCGCGCCGTGCGCGAGCGGTTCGGCGATGACCTGCTGCTGCAGGTGGACGCGAACACCGCCTACACCATGTCCGACGCCCAGCAGCTGGCGCGGCTCGATGAGTTCGGGCTGCTGCTGATCGAGCAGCCGCTGCCCGAGGACGACCTGCGCGGGCATGCGGCGCTGGCGGCGCTGCTGCGCACCCCGGTCTGCCTGGACGAGTCGATCACCTCGGCCCGGGCGGCGGCGGACGCGATCGCGCTCGGCGCCTGCCGGGTCGTCAACATCAAGCCGGGCCGGGTCGGCGGCTACCTGGAGGCCCGCCGGGTGCATGACGTGTGTGCTGCGCACGGCGTGCCGGTGTGGTGCGGCGGGATGCTGGAAACGGGCATCGGCCGGGCCGCCAATGTCGCGCTCGCCGCCCTGCCCGGATTTACGCTGCCGGGCGACACCAGCGCGTCCGACCGCTACTTCCACCGCGACATCACCGCCCCGTTCGTGCTGCAGGACGGCCATCTGGCCGTTCCCTCCGGGCCGGGGATCGGCGTCGAGCCGGACATGGGCGAGCTCAACTCGGTGACGACCCACAGCGAGTGGGTCAGCCTCGGATGACCAGCCCGTGCGGGCGCGGCGGGCTCAGGGCCGCCGCGGTGTCGCCCGCCCGCCAGCGTGGACATACGAGTTCCCGCCAGGCAGCTGGTAGAACACCACTGGCTGCCACAGGGCGGCCGCCGAGGCGCGGGTCACGAACAGGTCCTCGCGCACCGGGGTGAGGGCCAGGCGCTCGACCGGGTCCGCCAGGGCGGCCGCGAACGGCGAGGTGTCCGTCGTGGTCATCGACAGCCCGGCACCGTCGGCCCCGACCTCGATCCGCATGCTCTCCCGCTCGTACCGGCCGGCGTACCGCGCCGGGTCGACTGGCTGCGCGTGCGGTGCCGGCTGCAGCGGCCCCGGAATCGTCACCGCCCACAGCTCGCGGAAAATGTCAGTGAACAGGTCCCGGTACAGCCGCTGCGCCTGCCCGCCGTTGGTCAGCAGGCACACCGCGCCACGCTCGTCTGGCAGCAGGCGCAAGAACGCGTACTGGCCGAGCGTGCCGCCGTCGTGCCCGAGTACCTGCCGGGAGTCCCAGCTGTACAGCGACCAGCCGAGCCCCTTGTGGCGGCCGCCGGCGGGATCGCCCGGCGGGAGAGGCACTTCGGGCTGCCCCATGGCGGTGACGCTGGCCTCGGACAGGACCTGCCTCCCGTCGCCGGAGCGCCCGCGGTCCAGGTGGAGCCGGGCGAAGGCGATCACGTCGCTGGCCGTGGCCATGATGCCGCCCGCCGGGCCGGCGCCACGGGTCGGCAGCAGGCCGGGTGCCAGCCGCTGGCTCCCGTCGGCGCCGACGTGCCCGTAGGCGGCCCGGAACCGGAGGGCGTCCTCGGGCAGGCTGACCGTGCTGGTCAGGCCGAGCGGCTCGATGAGGTCGCGGCGCAGCACGTCATCCCAGGTCGCGCCGGAGATCGTCTCGATGATGCGGCCGGCGATGACGAACCCGGAGTTGCAGTACGACATCGTCGCGCCAGCCGGGTGCAGCAGGGCGAGGCGACGGCACCGCGCCACGTACCGGCCGACCGCGTCATCGCCGCGCCCGGTGTCATCGAACATGTCCCCGTCAATGCCGCTGCTGTGGTTGAGCAGGTGCCGCACCGTGATCTGGCCGGTGGCACCGGGCTGGGCGAGGACGAGCTCCGGCAGCACCTGCGCCAGCGGCGCGTCGAGGTCCAGCCGGCCCTGCTCGGTGAGCTGCATGACCAGCACCGAAGTCCAGACCTTGGTAATCGAGCCGATCTGGAACAGCGTGCCGGGCGTGGTGCCCACTGCGGTCTCCTGGTTGACGACGCCCGTGGCCACCGCGGTCAGCTCGCCGTCGTGCAGTATCGCGAGCGAGGCGCCGGGCACCTGACTGGCCGCGGCCAGCTCATCGAGTCGTTCCTGCCAGTACGTGGCATCCGCAGTCATGTGGCGGGCTCCCGTCGCGCGATAGTCCGGGCCCGGGCTCGGGCCCGGGCTCCAGGATCGGGGCCCGGCCGGCTGCGTGTCATCATGCGCGCGCATCAATGACATCCCGTGAGCCGGTTGCCGCGGACAAATGCGGCGGCTTTCGCGCGCCGCTGGCATTCGTGCGATTATCCAAGAACCGGGGTCATGGCTAGTGCCAGCCCACATAGGCGCGGTCCCCGGCAGCTCTTAGTTTGGGCGTTATGAGCCAGCGCCTGCCGTCTCCCGGTGCCGGCGCGGCGCCGTGCCGCCGGGGTGTGTCACCGTGACGGCCTACCTTATGCGCCGGCTGCTCCAGGCCATTTTCGTGACGTTCTTCGTGACTGTCGTGGTGTTCGTGCTGCTGCAGATGCTGCCAGGCGGGCCGGTGCGGGCGCTGCTCCCGCTGAACGCGACGCACTACCAGGTTGTTCACCTCACCCGCGAGTACGGCTACGACAAGCCGCTGGTCGTGCAGTACGGCAGATGGCTCTGGCAGCTTCTGCACGGCAACCTTGGCTACTCCGTGCACCTCAACATGCCGGTCAGCCAGTCGATCATCCAGGCGCTGCCGAAGACGATCGTGCTGATGGCACTGAGCATCGTGCTCGCGCTGCTGCTGGGCGTTCCGCTGGGGGTGTACCAGGCCGCGCGCCGCTACCGGGCGGGCGATTACGTGCTCACCGGCATCTCCTTCCTGGGCTACGGGACGCCGCCGTTCTTCATCGGGCTGCTGCTGATCGACTGGCTGGCCGTCGACGTGCACGCCTTTCCCGCGGAAGCCCCCCAGGGCACGAGCGTGGCGCAGGTCCTGTCGCAGCCCAATGCCCTGGTGCTGCCGGTCATCACTCTCGCGTTCGCCGGGTTCGCGCTGTGGAGCCGCTACATGCGCTCCTCAGTCATGGACAATCTGGTCCAGGACTACGTCCGCACGGCGCGGGCCACCGGGGCCAGCGAGCGCCAGGTGCTCTGGCGGCACGTCTTCCGCAACTCGCTGGTGACGATCGTCACGCTGCTCGGCCTGTCCCTGCCCGGGCTGTTCGCCGGGGCGGTCATCACCGAGAGCGTGTTCAACTACCCGGGCATGGGCCTGCTGTTCTGGCAGGCCGCGCAGGACTACGACTACCCGGTCCTGCTCGGGACGGCGCTCATCGGCACGCTGGCCACCATCATCGGGAACCTGCTCGCCGACATCGGGTACGCCGCCCTCGACCCGCGGGTCAGGTACGCGTGAGAAGGCACCGCCGATGAGCATCCTCCCGCAGCCCGCCAAGGAGCCCGCCGTCACCCGGCTGCCCGCGGGCGCCGCCAGCGACGTGACGGCGGCGGCACCCGCCGTCGCGCTTGCGGCGCAGGGCAGGCCGCGCAGCCTCATGCGCCGTGGCTGGGAGGTGTTCGCGGAGAACCGGCTGGCGCTGGCGGGCCTGGCCGTCGTCGTGCTGTTCGCCCTCTTCAGCTTCGTCGGCCCGCTGCTCTACTCCACCGACCAGGTGCACGCGAACCTCGCGAACTCGCTGCTGCCGCCCGGCGGCGGGCATCCGCTTGGCACCACCGACACCGGCTTCGACGAGCTTGGCAGGCTCATGGCGGGCGGTCAGGCGTCGCTCGAGGTGGGCGTCGCGGCCGCCTTGCTGGCCGTGCTCATCGGGACACTGTACGGCGCGGTGGCGGGCTACCTGGGCGGCGTGGTCGACACGGCCATGATGCGAATCGTCGATGCATGGCTATCCATACCGCCGATCTTCGTGCTTATCATCCTGTCGGTGATCTTCCATCCGGGCCCGGCGGTGATGATCGTGATCATCGCGGTGTTCTACTGGCTGGGGGTGGCCCGGCTGGTGCGCGGCGAGACGCTCACCCTGCGGACCCGCGAGTACGTGCAGGAAGTCAAGATCGTCGGCGGCCGCGCCATGCGGTCGGTGATCCGGCACATCGTGCCGAACGCGATCGGCACCATCGTCGTCCAGGCGACATTCGCGGTGGCGGACTCGATTCTCATCCTCGCCGCCCTCGGCTACCTGGGCCTGGGAATCCAGCCGCCGGCCACCGACTGGGGGGCGATGCTGTCCAGCGGCCTGACCTACCTCAACGATGGCGGCTGGTGGCTGATCTACCCGCCGGGCATCTGCATCATCCTCATCGTGGTCGCGTTCAATTTCATCGGCGACGCGCTGCGGGACGCCTTCGAGACCCGGCTCCAGCGCCGCTAGCCGGGTGACGCTGACGAGTCCGCGACAGGGCGCCGCCGCGGCAGGAGGTACGTGACGTGGAGCCGTTGCTGCAGATCGAGGATCTGCACACCGAGGTCAGGCTCAAGAACGCCGTGGTGCGGGCGGTCGACGGGGTGTCGCTGCAGATCGGCGCGAACGAGATGGTCGGGGTCGTCGGCGAGTCGGGCTGCGGCAAGACCATGACCGCGCTGTCGGTGATGCGGCTGCTGCCCTCGGGCGGCAGCATCACCGGCGGCAGCATCACGCTGGGCGGGCGCGAGCTGACCACGCTGTCTGACGAGCAGATCAGGCACGTGCGGGGCAATGAGATCGGGATGGTCTTCCAGGATCCGCTGACCTCGCTGAATCCGACCATGACCATCGGCAGGCAGATCGCCCGGGCGGTGCTGCTGCACCGCGACATCTCACGGGCGGCCGCGGCGGAGCGAGCGGTTGAGGTCCTGGACCTGGTCGGCCTGCCGAAGGCCCGCGAGCGCGTCCACCAGTACCCTCATCAGTGCTCGGGCGGGATGCGGCAGCGGGTCATGATTGCCCTGGCGCTGAGCTGCGAGCCGCGGCTGCTCATCGCTGACGAGCCGACGACGGCGCTGGATGTCAGCGTCCAGGAGCAGATTCTCGAGCTCATCGACGACCTGCGCGCCCGGCTGGGCATGGCTGTCCTTCTCGTCACCCATGACCTGGGGGTTGTCGCCGGCCGCGCCGACCGGGTCGTCGCCATGTACGCCGGCAAGGTCGCGGAGACGGCCAGCACCGGGCGGCTGTTCGCCAGCCCGCGCCATCCCTACACCGAGGCGCTGTTCCAGGCCCTTCCCGAGCGGGTGGCCGGCACCGGGCAGCGGCTGTACTCGATTCCCGGGATGCCGCCCGACCTTACCCGGCCGCCACGCGGGTGCCGGTTCGCGCCGCGATGCCGGTACGCGCAGGACCGGTGCCATGCCGAGGAGCCGCCGCTCGGCGGGACCGCTGATCACCGGTACGCCTGCTTCCTGCCGGTGCCGCAGACCCGCCGGCCGCCGGGCGGCATCCGGGCGGCGGCGGGAACGGCGCCGGCCGGCGGCCCCGCGGCCCCGGGCAGCGAGCTGCCGGGTACCACGCCGCTGCTGTCAGTGCGGCAGCTGGTCAAGGACTTCGCGCTGACCAGGGGGACGGTGCTGCGGCGCCGGGCTGGTCACCTGAGCGCGGTCGCGGGAGTGAGCTTTGACGTCCGCGGCGGCGAGACGTTCGGGCTGGTCGGCGAGTCCGGCTGCGGCAAGACCACGATCGGGCGGCTGCTCGTGGGCCTGGAGACGCCGACGGGCGGCAGCATCATGTTTGACGGCGAGGATCTGGCCCGGCTGTCCGGGGCCGGCTACCGCCGCGGCCGCCGTCACGTCCAGCTGATGTTCCAGGACTCCTACGCGTCCATGGACCCGCGGATGCGGGTCGGGCCGGTCCTGCGCGAGCCGCTCGCGGTGCAGCGGATCGGCAGCCGCGCCGAGCAGCAGCGCCGGGTCGCCGAGCTGCTCGACCAGGTGGGGCTGCCGGCCAGCGCGCTTGAGCGCTACCCGCATGAGTTCTCCGGCGGGCAGCGCCAGCGCCTGGCACTGGCCCGCGTGCTGACGCTGGCGCCCAAGCTGGTCATCGCCGACGAGCCAGTGAGCGCGATGGACGTGTCGATCCAGGCGCAGATCCTGAACCTGATGCGTGACCTGCAGCGCGACCTGGGACTCACCTACCTGCTCATCTCCCACGACCTCGCAGTCGTGCGCTACCTGGCTGATCACATCGGGGTCATGTACCTGGGGAAGCTGGTCGAGATCGGCCCCGCCGACGAGGTCTACCTGCGGGCCGCCCACCCCTATACCAGAGGCCTGATCGACTCGGTGCCCACCGCCGACCCCGAAGCCGAGAGGCGCCGGAAGCGGTCCGCGATCTCCGGCGAGCTGCCCAGCGCCATCCGCCCGCCATCGGGCTGCAGGTTCCGCACCCGGTGCCCGCTGGCGGAGCGGATCTGCGCCGAGACCGAGCCGCCGCTGCGGCCGATCGGCACCGGCGGCCGCCTGGCCGCCTGCCATTTCCCCCTTCAGGCCGCCGGGGCGCGCCGCGACTCCCCGGCAGTAACCGGCTCGGCGGCGGTAACAGGTTCTGCGACGGACGGAGGCACGTGACATGTTCGGGACTGACGCAGGTCAGGCTGGCGCCCGCCGCCGGGCTCGGCTGGATGACCTGTACGCGCTGCAGGTGCCGGCCGAGCCCGCGCTGGCGCCGGACGGCAGCAGGGTGATCTACGTGCTGCGCACCACGGACCGGGAAGCCGACGCCGACCGGCGAGTGCTGTGGGAAGTGAGCACCGGCGGTGGTGCGCCGCGGCAGCTGACCCGCGGGACCGCCGATACGGCGCCCGCATGGTCGCCCGACGGCAGCCAGATCGCGTTCCTGCGCGGCGGCCCCGGTCCGGCGCAGCTGTGGCTGCTGCCGGCCGCCGCCGGCGAGCCTGAGCAGCTCACGCGCCTGCCACTGGGGGCCGGGCGCCCGGCCTGGAGCCCGGACTGCACCCGCATCGCGTTCGCCGCCCCCGCCGGCCCGGCCGCGGTGCCGGGGATGGATGACGCGGCGCGCGAGCGGCTGGGCCAGGCCCCGGCGGTGATCGATCGCCTGGACTTCAAGGCAGACGGGGCGGGCCTGCACGGAGCAGCCCGCAGGCACCTGCACATCGTCGACGTGCCGACTGGCCAGGTCCGCCAGGTGACCAGCGGCGACTGGCACGCTGGCGACCCGGCGTGGTCACCGGACGGAACCCAGCTCGCATTCTCCGCGGCTGCGGAGCCGGACTCCGACCTGACCGGAAGCTCGGCCGTGTACGTGGTGAGCGCCGGCGACGCGGCGGCCAGGCCGCGGCTGGCCGGCCTGGCCGGCGGGATCGCCGGCCCCGTCACCTGGACGCCGGATGGCGCGGCTGTGCTGGTGGTCGGCGCGACGACTGTGCGCGCCGGGCATGCGGGCCTGTGGCGGGTTCCGCTCGACGGCAGCCCGGTCAGTGACCTGACCGCGGGCCTGGACCGCAATGTCATGCCGGGAGGGCCCGCCTACCCTGGCGGCCTGCCGGCGGTGAGCAGCGACGGCGCGACCGTTCTGCTGTGCGTACGGGACCGTGGCTGCACTGGCCTGTACGCGGTGGATGCCGGCGGCGGGACAGTCCGGCCAGTTCTCGCCGGCGGCGACCGGGTGGTAAGCGGCCTGTCCCTGGCGCACGACGCCGGGCTGGCCGCCGTCATCGTGTCAGATCCCGCGTCCTTCGGTGAGGTGGCGGTGGTAGAGGCGCTGCCGCCCCCGGCGGGCGGCGCGACGGTGCGGGTGCTGACCGGGCATACCCGGGCCGCGCTACCCGATGTCGAGCTGCTCGCCGCCGCCGAGCGCGAGTTCGTGATCTCCGACGGCACCCGGGTGCACGGCTGGCTGCTGCGCGATCCGCAGGCGAGCGCCCCGGGCCCGCTGCTGCTGGACATTCACGGCGGGCCGCACAACGCGTGGCACCCGGCCGCCGACGCCGCCCACCTCTACCACCAGGTCCTGGCTGACCGTGGCTTCGCGGTGCTCACGCTGAACCCGCGCGGCAGCGACGGCTACGGCGAGAGCTTTTACACCGCGGCGCTCGGCGCCTGGGGCACCGCCGACGAGCACGATCTGCTTGAGCCGGTCCAGGCGCTGATCGCCGAGGGCATCGCCGAGCCGGGGCGCCTCGCGGTCGCCGGGTACAGCTACGGCGGCTTCATGACCTGCCACCTGACCACCCGGACCAGCCAGTTCGCGGCCGCGGTAGCGGGCGGCCTGGTGAGCGACCTGGCCAGCATGGCCGGCACATCCGACGCCGGCCATCACCTGTCGTCGGTGGAGTTCGGCGTCGCGGCACGCGACGGCCGCGGCGCGGTCCGCGCCCTGTCCCCGATCGAGCACGTCGGCCAGGTGAGCACCCCGACCCTGATGCTGCACGGGGCCGCCGATGACCGGTGCCCGCCGGGCCAGGCGGAGCAGTGGTTCACCGCGCTGCGCGAGCGCGAGGTTCCGGCCCGGCTGGTGCTCTACCCGGGCGCGTCGCACCTGTTCATCCTGGACGGCCTCCCGTCGCAGCGGGCCGACTACGGCCGCAGGCTGGCCGGCTGGGTCGCTGACCACGCCGGGGCCGGGCAGGCGCGGCCGCGGGGGGCGGCCGCCGCGCTGGACCGGCAGCACTGGCAGGCCCGGCTGGCCGAGCTCGCCGCGCGCCACCAGGTGCCCGGCGCCACGCTCGGCATCCTGCGCATGCGCCCGGGAACCGATGACGAGGTGGCGCTCGCCGCGCACGGCGTGCTCAGCAAGTCCACCGAGGTGCCGGTGACGACGGACTCGCTGTTCCAGATCGGCTCGATCAGCAAGGTCTGGACGACCACGCTGCTGATGCAGCTGGCCGAGGAGGGCCGTGCCGACCTCGACGCCCCGCTGAGCAAGGCGCTGCCGGGCCTGGTGCTGCCAGGCGAGCTTGCCGAGCGGGCCACCATCCGGCATCTGGTCACGCATACCAGCGGGCTGGATGGTGACATCTTCGACGACACCGGCCGCGGCGACGACTGCGTGGAGAAGTACGTCGCGCGGCTGGCCGGCGCGGGGTGCACGCACCCGCTGGGCGCCACCTTCTCCTACTGCAACTCCGGGTTCGTGCTGGCCGGCCGGGTGGTGGAGGTGCTCACCGGCAAGACCTGGGACGCTGCGCTGGCGGAGCGGCTGATCCGGCCGCTGGGCCTGGCCGGCACATGCACGCTTCCCGAGGAGGCGCTGCTGCACCGGGCCGCGACCGGGCACATCGGCGAGCCGGGCAAGCCGGAGCATGTCGCGCCCGCCTGGAGCCTGCCGCGCGCGGTCGGGCCGGCCGGGCTGATCTGCTCCACCGCCGCGGACGTGCTCACCTTCGCCCGGCTGCACCTGGCGGGCGGGCAGCTGCCCGATAGTGCCCGGCTGCTGGCGGCCGGCAGCGTCGCCGCCATGCAGGGCAAGCACGCGGACCTGCCCGACAGCCACACCCTCGGCGACTCCTGGGGCCTGGGCTGGATGCGGTTCGGCTGGGCTGACCACCGGCTCGTCGGCCATGACGGCGGCACCATCGGCCAGTACGCGTTCCTGCGCATCCTGCCGTCGCAGGGCCTGGCGGTCACCCTGCTCACCAACGGCGGGCAGGCCCGGGGCCTGTACCAGGACCTGTTCCGGGAGATCTTCAGCGACGTGGCTGGTGTCGCGATGCCCAGCCCGCTGGAGCCGCCGGCCCGGGCACTGGCCGCGGACCCGGGCCGGTATACCGGGACCTATGAGCGCGTCGGGCTGCGCACCGAGATCGGGGAGCGCGCCGGGGAACTGACCCTCCGGTCGACGGTCACCGGCCCGCTGGCTGCCCTGCAGGACGAGCCGACGCACGAGGTCAGCCTGGTGCCGGCCGGGGAGGATCTCTTCGTGATGCGCCGCCCGGGTGAGGCTACCTGGACGGCGGTGACGTATTACCTGCTGCCGGATGGCACGCCCTGCCTGCACTACGGCGGCCGGGCCAACCCCCGCGTCGGGTGACGGTCACCGTGCCCGCGCGGGTTCCTGAGGCCGGGCGGCCTGGCGCCCGGCGCGCTACCTTGAACAACATGGCGCACATCCCCGTGACCAGCTCTCGCGCCAGCTTCGGGCGGGTGCTCGACCACCTGGGCACCACGCTGCTGGATATTGCTGCCGGGCAGCCAGACCCGGCTGCCGAGGTCAGCGGCGTGGTCATCTACGATCCGCTGGACGAGCCCGCGCTGTCGGCCGGCGCGCTGGTGCTGGGCGTGGGGGTGCACGGCAGCGCCGAGCTGGTCGACCTGGTCGATGCCATCGGGACGCGCGGCGGGGTCGGCCTGGTGGTCCGCGCTCCCGCGCAGGCGGACCGGGCGGTGCGGGAGGCGGTGGCCCGGACCGGCACCGTCTTGTGCACGCTGACCCGCGGCGCGACCTGGAACCAGCTCGCCGCTCTGCTGCGCTCGCTGCTCGCGGAGGGCGACCTGCAGGCGGCCGACCGGGAGACGATCGGCGGGGTGCCCGCTGGTGACCTGTTCGCGCTGGCCAACGCCGTCGCGGCGCTGCTGGACGCGCCGGTGACCTTCGAGGACCGCAGCTCGCGGGTGCTGGCGTTTTCTGGCCGGCAGGACGAAGCAGACCCGTCACGGGTCGAGACCGTCCTCGGCCGTCAGGTGCCGGAGCGCTACACCCGGGTGCTGGAGGAACGGGGCGTGTTCCGCGCGCTGTACGGCGGGGACCGGCCCGTCCTGGTGGACCCGCAGTCGGCGAGGGTGCCGGAGATATCCGTGCCGCGGGTCGCGATCGCCGTGCGCGCCGGGGATGACATCCTCGGGTCGATCTGGGTCGCGACCAGGTCACCGCTGTCGCCCGCGCGGGAGCAGGCGCTGCTCGACTCGGCCAAGCTGGTGGCAATGCACCTGCTGCGGCTGAGGGCCGGGGCCGACGTGGAACGGCGGCTGCGGGCCGACCTGGTCGCCACCATGCTCGAGGGCGGCCCGGGGGCAGCCGACGCGGCCGCCCGGCTCGGCCTGGCGGGCCGGCCGGTCGTGGTGCTGGCGATGGGCCTGCCGGACGCCAGCCCCGAAGGCGCCCGGTCGCTGGCCAGCCTGGAGGCCGAGCGGCAGCGCGCCGCCGAGGCCCTTGCCCTGCACCTGTCCGCCATGCAGCCGGGGGCCGCGGTGGCGCTGCTCGGCGGGGTGACGTACGGCATCGTTCCGGTGCCGCCCGGCCGGTGCGATGCCGATGAGCGGGTCGCGGCGGTTGCCCGCGACTTCCTGGAGCGCACCGGGGACCGGATGCCCGGGCTGATCGGCGTCGGCCGCGTGACCGCCGATGTCGCCGGCCTGACCGGGTCCCGCGGTGACGCTGACCGGGCGCTGCGCGTGCTGCGCAGCCGGAGCGGCTCGCGGCGCGTGGCTCGCGCGGCGGACGTGCACGTCGATTCCCTGCTGCTGGAGCTCGGCGACCTGGTGGGCGATGACGCCCGCCCGACGGGCCCGATCGCCCGCCTGCTGGGGTACGACGTCGCGCACGGCGGCGTGCTGGTCCCGACCCTGCGGGCGTGGCTGGACACCTTTGGCGACGTCATCGCCGCGGCTAGTGCCGTGTGCGTCCATCCCAATACCTTCCGGTACCGGCTGCGCCGGATCGCCGAGGTGAGCGGGCTTGACCTCGATGACGCTGACTCGCGCTTCGCTGCCATGCTCCAGCTGCGCCTGCTGGACGCTGCGCCGGGCCGGGCCGGGCGGCCCGCCCCGGCCCGGCGCAGCGGGGTCACTTCACGAAGTACCAGTTCTGCGGCGTGATGATCGCCTGCACGTTGAACGGTGTGGCACCGCGCAGGTTCGAGGCGACCGCATGGAGCGTCCAGTCCGGCGTCGGCATGAACGGGTACGGGACCTGCTTCACGGCGTAGTTCTCGAAGGCGTAC
Organism: Streptosporangiaceae bacterium; assembly: GCA_035763085.1. Taxonomy (GTDB): domain Bacteria; phylum Actinomycetota; class Actinomycetes; order Streptosporangiales; family Streptosporangiaceae; genus DASUBV01. The sequence continues at coordinate 15,026 of DASUBV010000010.1, forward strand.
AGGCTGCTCAGTGACGGCGAGGTGGTGGCCTTCTTGATCAGCTTGTTCATCACCGGGTCGCTGTACCCGCCGAGGTTGAATCCGGCGCCGCCGGCCAGCAGGCCCTCGCCGCTCGGGTAGATACCGGTGCCGAGGTTGCCCTCGATGTAGCCGATGCCCCAGGTGCAGCTCGGCGCTGTCTTCTGCGAGCAGGCCGCCATGGTCCCGACCATCGGCTGGTATGCCTGCGAGGTCAGCTTGAGCTGGATGCCCGCGCGAGAGGCATCGGTCTGCCACTGCTGCGCGATGACGGCGTTGGCGGTGCTGTTGGTGGGATACAACATCGAGATGACGAGCTTCTTGCCTGCGGGTATCCCGGCGCCGCACTGGCCCGCACCGGTGCCGGGATGCGCGCACACCGCCGGCCCGGACGCGGGGATCGACCAGCCGTGAGAGGTCAGATACCGGCGGGCCCTGGCGATCGAGAACGGGTAAGGGTTGGTCTTCTCCGCCGATGAGATGTACGGGGTCGCCGGGCGCAGCGGGACCGGTCCGTAGGTGGGCGTGGCGTATCCGTGCAGCGCCTTCTTGATGTACAGCGGCTGGTTGATCGTCGACTGCAGCGCCTGCCGGAAGTAGAGCTGCTCGAACACCGGCCGCAGCACGGGGTTGTGGTAGTCGAGGAAGGCCCAGATCACGCTGGGGATGTAGACGGCGTGCAGCGTGTACCTGGGCGCCAGCGGCTCGCTGGCCGGCTGGCCCTGGGCGTTGGCCTCGGGCGCGTCGGTCACCGGCAGGTCACCGACCGACAGGGTGCTGCCGGACCGCAGCGCATTGTAGACGGCGCTCTCGGAGGTGTAGGGGAGCATCTGCAGCTTGGTGACCGAGGGCTTGACCGGGCCCGAGTACGACTTGTTGGGCACCATCGTGACGTGGCCGTCGGAGGAGAAGCTGGTCAGCCGCCACGGGCCGTCGACCACCTGCCACAGCGGGTTGGTCGCGTAGCTCGACAGGTGGCCGGCCTGGCCGGTCAGGTAGGCGTAGACCGCCGGGCAGGAGCTTTTCTGGGCGGCCAGGTCCTCGGCGGCGCAGTGGCCCGCGCCGTTCTTGGCCCGGTCCCACGCCGCCGGCAGCGGGACGATCTGGGTGAGCTCGTTGTTGGTGAACCAGGCAGGAGATACCGGGCCCGTGAGATGGAAAGTGACCGTGCGGGCGCTGTCGTCATAGCTGACTGACCGGACATTGTCGGGAAAGTAGCCGGGCGTGTAGCCGGAGTAGTGGGCCTTCTCGGTGAACTCCAGGCCCATCCAGAAGGCGACGTTGGCCGGCGTGAGGGAGGATCCGTCTGACCACTTCCACGATTTGAGCGTGATGGTGACGGTCCGGTTGCCGTCGCGGTAGACGGGCGGCCCCGCCAGCGACTCGCCATAGTCGATACCTGGCTTGTTGTGGTCGCCGATCCAGTACAGCGGCCGCCACATGAGTATCTGGAACCCCTGCGGGTTCGGGTAGGCGGCGTCCTGGGCCGGCGTGAACGGGAAGATGTAGGTCGGGATGGATCCGGACACGAGCGAGATCGTCGCGACCCCGCCCTTGACCCGGTGACCGCCGCTGTTGGCGGGGACAGATGCGCACCCGCTGGCGGTCACGGCGGCCAGGAGCGCGGCTGCCGCGATCCAGCGCTTCCTGCGGCCCGCAGCTAGCATGGGTCCTCCCATAGGTAGATGCCAGGTCATCGGCCGGGCGCGACGGGGGCGCCGGACGATCTCCCCACGGTGACACCGGGAGCACCCGGTCGCATTGTGGGACCAGACGAATGAGCGCGCCCTGGTTCGTGCCCGCGGCCCAGCGGGCCGGGTCAGCGCTGAGCGCGCAGGTGGCCGACGGCCGCGGCGGCCGCGGCGCCGATGGACGCGTCGATCGCGGGCTGTACCCAGGCCAGCGAGCGGGCCCTGGTGAACACCGCCACGGCGTAGCTGTGGCCGTCGGGCAGTTCCACCACGCCTGCCTCGTTCCTGATGCCGGGCAGCGTGCCGGTCTTGCTGCTCACCCGGACATCCTCGCCGAACCCGCTGCGCAGCCGGTCACGGAACAACTGGAGCCCCAGGATCCGGCGCGTCTCGGCGCAGGCTTCCGCCGGGCCCGCTGTGTCCTGCCAGATCCGGGCCAGCAGGGTGGTGGTCTCCCTGGCCGTCGTGCGGTTCGTCTTGGCCGGGTCGAGTGAGCGGACGCCGGCCAGCGAGGCGGGATCGGTGCCGGCTCCCAGCTGCTCGGCTGCCTCCCGCCCGCCCAGGTCGTCAGCCAGGTCGCCGAGCAGGCGCCGGCAGTCCCCGACCAGGGTGGTCTGCTGCAGCCCGAGATCGCGCAGCCCGGCGTTGACCGCCTCGATCCCGACCCGCTCCAGCAGGACGTCGGTGGCGCAGTTGTCACTGACCGAGATCATCTGCGCGGCAAGGTCACGGAGCGAGAGCTCGACCTCGTCTCGCAGCACCGACAGCCCGGAGGGCCCCACCGTCCTGCCGCCGGCAGGCACCCGGACCCGGTCAGTGGCCGCAAGCTGCCCGGCTGAGACCTGGCGGCAGTACTCCAGGAGGACGGGCAGCTTGAACACCGACGCGGTGACTACCGGGCGATCGGGGGCCAGGCCGACCCCGGCTGCGTCAGCGGAGGCGGTTATCTCCCGGCAGTGCAGGTAGCCCTCGGCGCCCGCAGCGTCGAAGATCCCGCGGAGGGTGGCGTCGATCTCTGGCTCATGCCTGGTACTGGTCGTCATGCCGCCATGGTGCGTGCTGGCAGGCCGGCTGGCGATAGCCGGTCCGACGAATTCCGCGGCGGGCCTTCTCACCGCCGTACTAACGCCGGCCGCGCCGGCCGGGCGAGACTAGGCCCATGCCGGTACGTATCGATGAGCTTGCCGCGCTGGTGTCGTGCGAGTCGCCCTCTGCCGACCTGACCGCGACCGCGGCCTGTGCAGGTGTCGCCGCGCAGATCGGGACCGCGCGCCTTGGCGAGTCCCCGGAGCGGCTGATCGTGGACGGCCGGACGCACCTGCGGTGGCAGTTCGGGGCGGAGTGCCGGGTGCTGCTGCTCGGCCACCTCGATACGGTCTGGCCGGGGGGCACGCTGGACCGCTGGCCGTTCGATGTGCGGGGCGACCGGGCCACCGGCCCGGGCGTGTTCGACATGAAGGCGGGCGTGCTGCAGCTATTTGACGCCGTCAGCCAGCTCGATGACGCCGACGGCGTCTGGATCCTGGTGACCAGCGACGAGGAGATCGGCTCGCCGACGTCCCGCAGCCTGACTGAGCATGCCGTCCGCGGTGCCGCCGCGGCCCTGGTCTTCGAGCCGAGCTCCGACGGGGCACTCAAGATAGCGAGAAAAGGAGTGTCCCAGTACGTGCTGCAGGTCGCGGGCCGGGCCGCGCACGCGGGCCTGGAGCCGGAGCGCGGCGTCAACGCGGCGGTCGAGGCGGCTCATCAGGTGCTGGCGATCGCCGCGCTGGGCGATAACGGCGCGGGCACCACCGTCACGCCCTCGGTGGTCAGCGCCGGCACAGTGACCAATACCGTTCCCGCGGCGGCGTCGGTGGCCGTCGACGTGCGGGCCGCGACCCTCGCCGAGCAGCAGCGGGTCGATGCGGCGCTGCGCGGCCTGCGCCCGAGGCTGGCCGGCGCGCGGCTCTCGGTCGCGACGGCCATGCAGGTGCCGCCGTTTGAGCCCGGCGTGTCCCGCGAGCTGTTCACGATGGCCCGCGAGGCTGCCGCTGACCAGGGCCTGCCACCGCTCGCCGGGGCGGCGGTCGGCGGCGGCTCCGACGGCAACATCACCGCCGCGCTGGGCATCCCCACGCTGGACGGGCTCGGCGCCGTAGGCAGCCATGCCCATGCCGAGGGCGAATGGGCGTCGCTGGCCGCCATGCCGCAGCGGGCTGCGCTCGCCGCCGAGCTCATCCGGCGGATCTTGCGGCAGCGCTGACGCCCCCCCGGGCGGGCGGCAGTCCGGCTTATACCGCGGCCGGCCTGATGATCGCGGTCAGGCCCCGCGGCGGAGCCTTCGCCCCGGCAGCGCACCGGTGATCGAGGCGTCGGCTACCACGGGCTGCCCGTTAACGATGACGTGACGGACGCCGGTCGCGTACTGATGCGGCTTGCTGTAGCTGGCGTGATCGGTTATCGCGGCCGGATCAAAGACGACGACATCGGCGAACGATCCGTCGGCGAGCGTCCCTCGGTCGCGCAGCCGCAGGGTGCCTGCGGGCAGGCTCGTCATTCGCCGGATCGCCTCGGCCAGGGGCATCAGCCCCAGGTCTCTGCTGTACCGGCCGAGGAATCGGCTGAACGCGCCGTAGGCGCGCGGGTGCGTAGGCCGGGCAGTCCACGGCGGCCCGGCGGCCGGCGCCTCGGCGTCTGAGCAGACCGACACCCAGGGCTGCCGGAGGCCCAGCTGCAGGTTCTCCTCGCTGGCCATGAAGTACATCGCGCTCATCCCCGGGTCCGCGCGCACCACGTCCAGCAGCGCGTCCACGTGGTCCTGGCCACGCTCGGCCGCGACATCGCCGAGCCTGCGCCCGTCCAGGTCCGGGCTGGGCCGGGCTCCCGCGGTCAGCATGATTCCGTCCCCGCCGCCGGCCGCCAGGTACAGGTTTTCCCAGTCGCCGGACGGGCGCCGGATGTCGCGCGCGATCCGCGCCCGTTCCTGCGGGTCCGCGAGCCTGGCAGCCAGCGCGTCCGGGCCGCCCACGTGATAAGCCGGCGGGATCGCCGAGGCCAGTGAGGTGCCTCCGGCGATGTAGGGGTACATGTTGGCGCCGACGGCCTGCCCGGCCCCCCGCGCGGCCTCGATGCGCTCGATTGCCGTGGTCATCTTCGGCCAGTTCTGCTGCCCCGCCGCCTTGAGGTGGTACACCTCGGCGCGCACGCCGGCCCGCCGGGAGATCTTCAGGAGCTCGTCCAGCGCGTCCATGAAGCTGTCTCCCTCGGAGCGCATGTGCGAGACATACAGGCCGTCATACCTGGCCACAACCTCGCTGAGCGCCACCAGCTCGTCGGTAGATGCGAAGCAGCCCGGCGGGTAGATAAGGGCGGTGCCGAGGCCTAGCGCCCCATCGGTCATCTCCTCGCTGAGCACGCCGCGCATCCGGTCGAGCGCTGCCGGCCCGAGCGGGCCGTCCGCCAGCCCGCCGCCAAGCACCCGCAGATTGTGGCCGCCAACGAAGCTGGCGACGTTGGGGGCCACGCCCCCGCGCTCGAGGTAGCTCAGGCCCTCGGACAGCCGGGCGAAGTCGGCTCGCTGCCCCTCCTCCAGCCCGGAGGTGGCCAGCGCAGCCAGGAGTTCGGGCGTGGCCGGGCCGGGTGAGATGCCCTCGCCGAATACCTCAGTCGTGACCCCCTGCAGCAGGTCCGACGACGCACGAGGCTCGGCCTGCAGCGACCCCCATGCGTGGCTGAGGATGTTGATGAAGCCGGGGGCGACCGCCAGGCCGGCGGCGTCCAGTTCCGGGGCTGCGACATCCGGCGGGACCTCGCCGATGGCCGCGATCCGGTCGCCGGCAATCGAGAGATCGGCCCGCCGTCCCGGCGCGCCGCTGCCGTCGTAGACCGTCCCGCCGCGGATGATCAGGGAAATGGGCATACGCGGATTCTGTCTTGACCACTGCTCGGCCGGTTCGTGCCATGCGCCAAAGTTCCGGCACCCGGCTCGGCTGGGCGCACAGTCAGCCGCCGACCGGCGACGCTCAACGCCACAAGGACAGCTCTCAGGCTTCCAGCGCCGGGAGTGCTTCCGGAGGCCAGGTAGCCAGCTCGCGCTACATGCCCGCTGCGTCCCGATCGAATCCCGTGCCGCCGGGAGGAGAGGACCTGCAGGTTCATCCCCGTGGCAGCAGTGGCTGCCAGCGTAGGACGGCCGGTCACTGGCCACCCGGTCAATGGCGATCAGCGTCCCGTCGATCACCACAAACGGTAGCCCGCCCCGCCCCGCCGCGCGCCGCCCCGCGCCAGCTTCGCGGCGCGGGTGGCCAGCAGGGTCACAGGATGAAAAGGCTCAGTGACCGCGATCCAGATCAACGGCAGGTGCATCGCACAGCTGCCCTTCCAGGTCTGGCTGCCTTTTCCAAGATCGGCCAGAGGATGAGCGAAGTAAGGCTTCTCCCGCGGGGAAGCTGCTGGACAGTGCAGGCATGTTTATCGTAGTGTCAACCCAACTTGAGCCGTTCCGAGAGGTATGCGGGACTCGTCCGAAGTCGGCGGGTCGCGCGAGATCGCGGTCATGACGGGACGCGAGGTCCCTGCATCCCAGCCCGGCCCGCGCCGACAACTACATCCTCGCCCGCGGCCGGGCCGCGGGTGAAAGGAGACCGATGTGAGCACCGACAGTCCGGTCGCCGCACCGCAGGGAAGCAGCACACCGCAGCAGCTAGAGCGCTCAGCGGGCCTGTGGCGAGTGGTCTTCCAGTCGGTCGGCGTGATGGGGCCGGGCGCGAGCATTGTCTTCGGGCTTGGCCTGATCATCTCTTATGCCGCGGGCGGCTCGCCGCTGACCATGCTGCTGGCGCTGCTCGCCGCTATGTGCGTGGCAGTGGCCGTGGGCCAGCTCGCGACCAGGATCTCCGGGGCGGGCGGCCTGTACTCCTTCACGTCCTCGGGCCTGGGCCCGCAGGTCGGCTTCCTGGTCGGCTGGGCGTACGTGCTCATGACCGTGGTGCTGCCATCGGTCGGCTCGCTGCTGTTCGCCATCGTGGCGCAGGACTTCTGCACGACCTATTTCCACTTCACCATGGCGTGGGAGTATCCGGCGCTGTTCGCGCTGCTGGTGACCTCGCTCGCGGCGTTCCGCGGCGTGCGCGTGTCCACGGCGGTCAACGTCATCCTGGGCACGGTCGAGGTCGCCATCCTGGCGCTGGTGTCCGTGCTGCTGGTAATTAAGGCAGGCAGCTCCAACAGCCTCTCGTTCTTCGACCCGGGCAATGCGCACGCGCCGGGTGCCGGGCTGGCCAAGTCCCTGTTCCTCGGCGTGGTGTACTCGCTGGCTACCTTCGTCGGCTTCGACTCGGCCGCGCAACTGGCCGAGGAGGCGCGAACGCCGCGGCGCACTGTGCCCCGCGCCGTCGTACTGGCCACCGCGGCCATTGGCATCTTCTATGTCTTCGCCATGTACACCGCCGTGGTGGCCTGGCCCGGCCACCTGTCCAGCTACGTGACCGCGCCGAACCCGTGGCGGGAGATGGCGGGCAGACTGGGCAGCGCGTTCGCGGTCCTGGTCGCGCTGGCCATCCTCAACAGCACCTTCGTGCTCACCCAGGCGGGGTTCAACGCCGCAACCCGGCTGCTGTATGGCATGGCCAGCGCGCACACTCTGCCTGCGCCGCTGGCCCGGGTGCATCCGCGCTACCGCACCCCCTGGGTGGCTACCGCCTTCGCTCTGGTGGTCGCGATCGCGGGCACCCTCGGCGCGAGTGCCAAGTTCGGCGGCCCGTTCAACGCCTTCGTGTACATGATCACGATCGTCTCGCTGGTGTTCATCGCGATGTACATCCTCACGTGCCTGTCCTGCATCGTGTACTTCGTCCGGAGCCGGCAGCATGTCCGCTGGCTGCTGCAGGGCGCGCTACCGGTCGTCGGCATCGTCCTGCTGGTGCCGACGCTGTACTACAGCGGCCATGGGCTGAGCTACCCGGCCAGCGACAGCCTGCCCACGCTGGGTATCTGGATGGGCCTGGGCATCCTCGCCCTGATCGCCATGATCATCGCCCGCCGCGACATCGGCTCTGAGGCGCGTCGCTGGCTCACCGCTGACTCGCAGGCCGTCGCGGAGGCAGAACTGGCGGCCCACCCTGGCCAGGCCGACGGCCAGGCTGATGGCACCGGGACCGACATGGAAGGTGTGCGATGAGCAAGCCGCTGGGCAGTTTCACTGAGGCAGACATCACGGCTGAAGCCGCCCGCCAGTACGACCACGGCGTCGCGAAGATGAAAGTTGTGCCCGGCCAGACCGCGCTGGTGATCATCGACATGATCGACGAGTTCGTCAAGCCCGGCTGGACACCGTACTGGATACCCCAGGCAACTGCCCAGGTGCCAGCCATCAGGGCGGTGCGCGAGGCGTTCCGGCAGGCGCGGGAGCCCGTGATCTACCTGGCCTATGAGACCGGGCTGAAGGGCCTGGACTTTCCGCTGACTGAGACCAGGGTCCCGATCGGCGAAGGGGTCGAGGACTACGCCGGCCAGATACTGGAGAAGGTCGCCATCTTCGACGAGCTGGCGCCCGGCGCCGACGATCTCGTCGTGCTCAAGCACTGCTACTCGGGGTTCCACCAGACGCCACTGGAGCTCGTGCTGCGCTCGCTCGGGGTGACCACGATCGTCATCGCCGGGACAATGACCAACTACTGCTGCGGCGCCACGGCGCGGGAAGCGTTCTGGCGAGGTTTTGACGTTGTCTTCGGCTCCGATATCAATTCCACCGACGACCAGGAACTGCACGAGGCGGAAATCCGCACGCTGCGCCGCGGCTTTGCCAGGATCGCCACGTCGGAGGAGATCATCGCGGCTATCTCAGCGGGCGGCGCTGCCAGGCCGGGCAGCGTCGCTGCCGCAGGCGCATGACAACCGTCACGCATCTTGGCTTCCTGACCCAGGAGGCGCTGCGGCTCGGCCCGGACCGGCCGGCCCTGCGCCAGGAAGGCCTCACACTGACTTTCGGGGAGCTGGAGGAGCGAGCCAGCCGGGTCGCGGGGTGGCTGCACCGGCGCGGGGTAGCGCCCGGTGACCGGGTGGCGCTGCTGTGGCCCAACGACGTGCGCTTCGTCGAGTGCTGGCTGGGCATCATGCGGGCCGGGGCGGTGGCCGTCCCGCTCAATATCAGGCAGCCCGATGAGTCGCTGGCCTACGTGCTGGCGGACTCGGGCGCGGCCGGGATGCTGGTCAGCGATGAGCTCACCGAGCGGGCTGAGACGCTACGGCCGGCCGGCGGCTTCTGCGCGGGGACCAGCGAGCTGCAGGACACCGCCCCGCTCGCGGACTGCCCTGCGGTCGGCCCTGACGATGTATGCATGCAGCCCTACACCTCCGGCTCCACCGGCAAGCCCAAGGGGGTCCTGCTCACCCACCGCGGGCAGATCTGGTGCGCGGACGTAGTGCGCAAGTGCTTCATGACAGATGAGACGGAGGTGGCGCTGCTCGCGGCACCGCTGTACCACAAGAACGCGGCCGTCACCCTCAAGGTCTTCCTGCTGGCAGGCGGCTGCTGCGTGGTGCTGCCTGGCTTCGAGTCGTCGGCGGTCATCGAGGCTATCGACACCTACAAGATCACTTACCTGAGCGGCGTGCCCGCGATGTTCCGGATGCTGCTGAACGACACCGAGTCGCTGGCAAAACACGATGTGTCCTCGGTGCGGTTCGCCACGGCCGGATCGGCAGTGGTCACGCCCGACCTGCTGGAGGGATTCACGCAGACCTTCGGCGCACCGATCGCCGAAGGCTACGGCCTGACTGAGGGCGGCCCCGATGTGTTCTTGTCACCGCGCTGGGGGATCAGGAAGCCAGGCGCACTGGGGCTGCCAGTGCCTGGCTGCGAGGTGCGGCTCGCTCCGCTGGACGATGAGAACGGTGAAGCCGGCGAAGGCGAGGTAGGCGAGCTCTGGGTACGCAACCCGGGCGTGACCGTCGGCTATCACCGGCTGCCTGAGGTAACGGCCGAGCGGCTCAGGGACGGCTGGCTCGCCACCAGGGATCTCATACGCCGCGATAGCGACGGCTATTACTACTTCGTCGGGCGCCGCGACGACCTCATGAACGTCGCGGGCGAGAATGTCTATCCGCGCGAGGTCGAGGAACTCCTGCTGCGCCATCCGGACGTGCGGGATGTCGCGGTGGTGCCCGCCCCGCATCCGGTCAAGGGCCAGATCCCGGTGGCATACGTCGTGCTGAGCCAGCCGGGCGCGGTCAGCGCCGCAGACCTCGTAGCGTTCTTCCATGAGCACGGGCCGCACTACGCTTACCCTCGCTTTATCACCTTCGTTGACGCACTTCCGCTGGCGGGTACGGGGAAGGTGGACCGTGCCTTGCTCACCGCGCGCGCGGCAGGCGAGAACTATAGTCCGCGAACGTGATACCGGAGGTGCCCTGTGGCGCAGGCTGGGCTGGCTGACGTCGTTTACGCGCAGGTCAAGGCGAATATCTTGCTGGGGCAGGCCCGGCCGGGCGAGATTATCGCCGCGCACTCGCTGGCACAGGACCTGTCGGTCAGCCGGACCCCCGTGCATGAGGCGCTGAAACGGCTAGTCGGCGAGGGGTACCTGGCGATCCAGCCGCGAGTGGGATATACCGTCACGGCGATCAACATTGACGAGATGCGGAATCTGTTCCAGGTTCGCACACGCCTGGAGGCGCTATCCGCCGAGTTGGCCGCTGGCGCGTGGGCGGGGGAGCACATTGCCGCTTTCAGAGCGGCCGATGAGGCGGCTCAGCGTCGTCACCGGGAGCTGGTGCGGGCGGGCTCGGCTCTGGAGCTAGCGCAGTTCGTGCATGAGGAGCACAAGCGGTTCCACGGCATGATCGCCGACATCGGCGGCAATCGCCGGCTAGGGCAGCTGATCTCGGACCTGCAGGACGAGTCGCAGCGGTTCTGGGCACTGATGCTGCGCGAGCGCCTCACCAGCCAGGTATTCCTGGCCGACGAAGGGCACCGGGCGATCCTGGACGCCATCGCGACGAAAGACCCGGTGCAGGCGCGCGCCGCCGTCACCCAGCACATGCGCGAGGGAGTGCGGGCGATGCTGGAGACGGTGGTGCCTGACTACCCGCCAGCCGACGAGGTCGGCACCTGAACCGCCGCACTCGGCCCGGCACGCTGAGCCGGTCCCCGGGCCGCTCAGCACCCGGCTACCTTCCCCGGCTGCGGCGCCATGTCAGGGCACGAATGTGCCGATGGCGGTCGCGCAGTTCCGCCCCTCGCCGTCGAGCAGCTCGGCCCGGGCCCGGCCGACTGTCCGCCCGGCCCGCACGACGCTGCCGGTGAGCACGACCGGCCCCAGCGGCACCGGCCGCAGGTAGTCCACCCGGAAGTCGACCGTGGTCCACGGCTGGCCGGTCGTGGCGACCAGGGCGAAGGTCGCTACGGTATCGAGCAGCGCCGCCACCACCCCGCCGTGGGCCTGGTCGTAGCCGCGGCCACGGGCCGACTCGGCGCCCAGCACGCCCTCGACTCGGACCCCGCGAGGCAGTGCGGCGATCCGCAGCTGCTGTCCGGCGTGGACCGGGATCCCGTCGAGCTGCTGCTGGAGGCTATTCACGCGGATCCACCACAATCTTGCCGAAGACGGCACGGGCCTCCAGGTCGCGCTGCGCCTGGCTCACCTGCCCCAGGCCGACAACCCGGTCGACTACCGGACTGAGCCGCCCGGCAGCCACCATGCGCACCAGCGCTTCAAGATCGCTGCGCCGCCAGCCGTCGCTGCCCAGGATCGTCGACTCGCGGACCCACACATAGCGCAGGTCGGTGGTCGCCTGATAACCGGAAGTTGCACCGCAGACCAGGATGCGCCCGCCCGCCCGGACCGTGCGCAGCGTGGCGGGCCAGGTCTCCTGCCCGCTGTAGTCGACGATGACGTCGGCACCTTGCTTGCCGGTGAGCTGCCACACTTTGGCGCCATACTCGGGGCCGCGAGCCAGGATGAGGTGCCTGGCGCCGAGCCCGGCGAGCCGGTCAAGCTTAGCCTGCGTACTGGCGACGGCGATGACGTTGGCGCCCAGCAGCGCGCCTAGCTGCACGCAGGCCGTGCCGACGCCGCCGCTGGCGCCGAGCACTACGACGTTCTCGCCCGGCTGCACTTGGCCCCGGGTGATCAGCATCCGGTGCGCGGTGCCGTAGGCAATGGGCAGCGCCGCGGCCTGCACAGTGCTGACGGTGGCGGGGAGCGGGATGAGATTCTGCACGGGCACGGCGATGCGCTCGGTGAGACCGCCGTTCGCGTTCTCGCCTAGCGCGCCGTGCCTGCCGTCCGGCAGGGTGATCAGCGGGTCGATCAGGACCCGCTGGCCCAGCTCGGTCGTGGTGTCGCCGTCGCCGCGTGCGATCACCGTCCCGGCGATGTCGCCGCCAGAGACCCTCGGCAGCGTGATCGGCACACCCGGCATGCCCCGCCGGACGAACAGGTCGAGGTGGTTGAGCGCGCAGGCCTCGATGCTGACGACGGCCTCCCCCGGGCCTGCCTCAGGCTCGGGCCAGTCGTTGACGAGGCGCAGCACGCCGGGACCTCCGTGCTCGTAGAAAGCGACGGCGCGCATCACGGCCTCCTTTGCCGTTCAGGCCCTGCTGGTCAGGGTGAGCTGCCTTTCCGCTGGCTGCCAGGGATGTCTCATAGGGCGATTCGCTCCGGCGCTATGCTCACCGTCAGCCCGTCCAGTACGAATGAGCCGCGGCTCTGGCCATTGAGCGAAAGGCCTGCGGGCCCCGGGCGCCGGGTGCCGGAGTCGGTGAGCGCAACGTTCACCTCGCCATCGGTGACCACCAGGTCGTCCCCGGGTACGCGGGTGAACCCGAGCGCGCCAACGAGCTGCCGGGCCGTGGCACCGGGGTCCGGAACGGCCAAAGTCATCCCTGTCACCCGTAGCCCGGTGACCGTGGCGCCGACGCCCAGCCTTACTTCACCACGGGACGGCCACTCGATCAGGAATGGCCACGTCGTAGTCCCTGGCGGGCCCACGATCGCCGACCGCCAGGTGACCTCTGAACCGTCCGGGCAGCGGCGGCTACCGGATCTGACCGGGCCCACCGCGAGGCCGGCGTCGGTCAGCAGGCCAGCGTCCCGATCCAGGTCATCGGTGCCAACTGCCCACGTCAGCGGGCCCTCGTGCGCGT
>DASUBV010000011.1:0-4853 GCA_035763085.1 Streptosporangiaceae bacterium
CCAGCGACACCGGCCAGGCGTGGACCGCGGGCGGCAGCTACCAGGTCATCCGGCTGATCCGGATGCTGGTGGAGTTCTGGGACCGGGTGTCGATCACCGAGCAGGAGAACATGTTCGGCCGCCGCCGCGACACCGGCGCGCCGCTCGACGCCAATACGGCGTCCGCCACCCCGGACTATGCGCTGGACCCCACCGGCGACGTGATCCCGCTGACCGCGCACATCCGGCTGGCCAACCCGCGTACCCCGCAGTCGGCCGGCAGCCGGATCCTGCGCCGCGGCTACAACTATGACCGGGGCATCGACGAGGCCGGCGACCTGGACATGGGCCTGATCTTCACCTGCTACCAGCAGGACCTCAGGCGGCAGTTCGAGACCGTCCAGAAGCGGCTGATCGATGAGCCGCTGGTGGACTACATCAGCCCGTTCGGCGGTGGCTACTTCTTCGCCCTGCCCGGCGTCCGCGACCCGGCCGATTTTCTCGGCCGGGCTCTGCTGACCTGACCACGGGCCTGACCTGACGACAGGGCTGACCTGACCATGGGGCTGACCTGAATCTGAGGCTGAGCCGACCGTAATCACCGACAGCGTCGCAACCTTGATGCCGCGTTCGCTTGCGGGGCATAACCCGTTTTCCGTCTCGTCACCGGCGTACGGGAATCTGCACCGGTACTGAGCGTTCCGCGCCACATCAGGGTTTCAGAATCTGGAGGGTGACATGGGCCAAGGCCCAGGCAATGGCTCGGCCGCAGACCGTCAGGGACGGCGGCGGGTCAGGATGTACACGGCGGTCGCCGCCGCGGGTTTCCTGGCTGCGTCCGCCGCGGTTGGCGTGTCCATGGCGAGCGCCAGCACGTCCCCGGCCAAGCGGGCCGACTCCGCCCCGGTTCCGGCAACCGCGCCCGCGCGTGACTACCGGGTCGTGGCTCCGACCTCGACGCCGATCAAGCACCTGGTAGTGCTGTTCGGCGAGAACGTCTCGTTTGACCACTACTTCGGCACCTACCCGAACGCGGCCAACACCGACGGCACGAAGTTCGTCGCCGCGCGGAACACGCCGAAGGTCAACGGGCTGAGCCAGCACCTGCTGACTCACAACCCCAACGAGTACAACCCGCAGCGGCTGACCTCGTCCGAGGCGCTGACCTGCGACCAGAACCACAGCTACGGGCCGGAGCAGAAGGCCGCCGATAACAACGCGATGGACAAGTTCGTCCAGAACGTCTCGGTCGACACCTGCACCGGCGAGTTCGGCCAGCCGGGCCTGACCATGGACTACTACGACGGCAACACGGTCACCGCGCTGTGGGACTACGCCCAGCACTACGCGATGAGCGACAACAACTACGACACCAACTTCGGCCCGTCCACGCCGGGCGCACTGAACCTGATCGCCGGTGATGACGGCGGCGGCCAGGCGGTCAGCCCGAGCACCGGCCAGGTCGTCGCCAGCCCGAACAACGTGGGCTCGGTGGACAGCAACGGTGTCGGCACGATCTACGGCGACCTCGACCCCGCCTTCGACGGCTGCTCCGACGGCAGCCACGCCTCCGCCAACCCGGTCGGCGTCATGACCGGCCGCAACATCGGCGACCTGCTGAACGCGCGGCATGTCACCTGGGGCTGGTTCCAGGGCGGCTTCGCGCCGACCGGCACCAACGCGGCCGGCTTCCCGGTGTGCGGCGCCAGTCACCAGAACATCGGCGGCGCCACGGTGACCGACTACTCGCCGCACCACAACCCGTTCGAGTACTACCAGTCGACGGCCAACCCCAACCACCTGCCGCCGTCCTCGGAGGCCGAGATCGGCCGCACCGACCAGGCCAACCACGAGTACGACCTGTCCGACTTCTTCACCACGCTGACCAGCGGGAACATGCCGGCGGTGAGCTTCCTGAAGGCGGGCGAGTACCAGGACGGCCACGCCGGCTACTCCGACCCGACTGACGAGCAGAACTTCATCATCAGCACGGTCAACAAGATCGAGGCGTCGCCGTTCTGGCGGTCCACCGCGATCGTGATCACCTACGACGACTCCGACGGCTGGTACGACCACCAGCCCTCCAGGATCGTCAACGGCTCGAGCGACGCCTCGCTCGACACCGCGCTGTGCAGCTCGGTGCAGGTGGGCCTCGGCGGCCGCAACGACCGGTGCGGCTACGGCCCGCGCCTGCCGCTGGTGGTCATCTCGCCATTCACCCGGACGAACTACGTCAGCCACAACAGGACTGACCAGTCCTCGATCATCAATTTCGTCGAGGACAACTGGCTGCGCGGCCAGCGCATCGGCGGCGGCTCGTTCGACAAGATCGCCGGCAGCCTGGACGCGAATGGCGGCGTGCTCGACTTCCACGGGCGCCCGGACTTCACCCCGGTGCTGCTGAACGCCAAGGGCGAGGTGGTCGTCTCCCGCGGCATGTCCCGCGGGGCGCACCACTGAGTACCAGCCCGGCGGCCAGCAGCCGGGTGTGACAGACAACAGCGGCCCGGCGGGATATCTCCCGCCGGGCCGCTGGCGCTGCCCGCTAGCTCTCCTCGGGCTCCAGCGTCAGGGAGACCGAGTTGATGCAGTAGCGCTGGTCGGTGGGCACGTCGTAGCCCTCGCCCTCGAATACGTGCCCCAGGTGGGAGTCACAGGCCGCGCAGCGCACCTCGGTGCGCACCCGGCCCAGGGACCGGTCCTCCAGCAAGACCACCGCGTCGCCCTCGGCCGGCTGGTAAAAGCTCGGCCAGCCGCAGTGCGACTTGAATTTGGCCCCCGACCGGAACAGCTCCGCCCCGCACGCCCGGCATTTGTAGACACCGACGGTCTTGGTGTCGTTGTACTCGCCCGTGAACGGCGCTTCGGTGCCCGCCTGCCGCAGCACGCGGTACTCCTCCTCAGACAGCCGCTCCCGCCATTGCGCATCTGACAGCTGAACCTTGTCCATAATCGGAGACTACCTGCCCCTGGTGGCCGGCTCACGAGGCCGGATGGCCGGGAGGCGGGCCAGCCGGGAGCCGGGCCAGCCGGGAGCCGGCCAGGTGGGGAGCCGGCCAGCCCGGAGCCGTCAGCCCAGGGCGGCCCGGAACCGCTCGCCCAGCCCGGCCAGCCGCCAGGCGGGCTCGTTGGCGAACACCAGGCGCAGGTAGTGCTCGCCGCTGGGCCCCCAGCCGGTCATCGGGGTGGCCGCTACCTTCGCCTGGTCAAACAGCAGCCGGGACAGCTCGCCCGGCGTGCGGTCCAGCGGCCGGGTGTCCAGCAGCAGCGACCAGCCACCGCCGGGGGCAACCACCGGGAACTCGGCCAGCTCGCGCAAGACCACCTCGCAGCGCCGCTGCCAGCGCGCCGTCGCGGCGGCCACGTCGGCGTCGGCGTCCGGCGCGGCCAGCGCGGCGGCCACGGCCTGCTGAGCCAGGCCGACCTGGCAGACGACATTGGTCATGCCCACCAGCCGGATGTCGGCCATGATCGGCGCGGGCCCGGTCACCCAGCCCACCCGCCAGCCGATCAGCCGCAGTTCCTTGGACGCCGACCCGACGGTGATGGTCCGGGCGAACAGCCCGTCGTGGCCGGCCGGGTGGCTTGGTGCCCGGCCGTCGAACCGGATCCGCTCCATCGCGGCGTCGTAGATCAGCCAGGCATCATGCCGCTCGCAGGCGTCGGCCAGCGCTGACCAGTGCCGGTCGTCCAGGACCAGGCCGGTCGGCATCGCCGGGCCCATCATCAGCACCGCCGCGGTCTGCGGCCCCACCGCCCCGGCCAGCTCGGCGGGGTCCACCGACCAGCCGCCGGCGCCGGGCTGGCAGGCCACGAACCGGGGCACGCCGCCCGCCAGCCGGACCCGGTTGACCAGGCCGGCGTAGATCGGGTCGCACAGCACCACTTCCTGGCCCGGCTCGACCGTGGCCAGCAGCGTGTTCAGGATCCCGTTCAGCCCGCCTGCCACGCTGACGCACTCAGTCCCGGGGTCGTAGTGCCGCCCGCTGATCCGCTCCACATGCGCCGCCGCGGCGGCCAGCAGCTCGCGGTGGCCCTGGAACGGCAGGTAGCTGTTGGCCGCGTCATCCTCGATCGCCGCCCTGGTCACCGCCAGGGCAATCGCCGGCGGCCGGATGTCGGTGTCGAGGTTCTCCAGCCGCAGGAACTCCGGGTCGGCCAGCGCGTCGGCGGCGTCGCCGATCACGTCCACGCCGATACCGGGAATCTCGCGCAGCCTGCTGACCGTCATGCATCACTCCAGTTCGTCGGGGACCCACGGCTTATCCCACCAGACACCGCGGCTGCCCTGGCTACCCGATGCCGGCCGCGGGCGCGGCTAACTCGGCGGTCATCGGCTGGCCCACCGTGCGCCAGGCCATCTCAGTCACCACGACATGGTCCAGGAACTGGAGCCCGGTCACCGCCGCCGCCTGCGCGACGGACCTCGTGGCCGCCAGGTCCTCGTCGCTGGGCGTGTCATCGCCGGAGGGGTGGTTGTGCGCCATTGCGAAGCTGCGGCCATCCCGGCGCAGCACCGCGACGATGATCTCACGCAGCGGGAACAGCGTCTGGTCGGCCGCGCCATCGGAGACCGCGTCGGCGCCGAGCACACGCAGCGCCGCGTCGCAGGAGATCACGATCAGCCGTTCCCGGTCCCGGCCGTGCAGCAGCGGGGCCGCGATGGCCGCGATATCCGCCGTCGCCCGCAGCCGCCGCGGCCGCTCGCCGGCCGTCCGCCTGGCCAGCTCGAACCCGGCTACCAGGCTGGAGGCCTTGGCCACGCCGATGCCCGCCACCCCGGTCAGCTCGGCGACCGTTGCCCGGCCGAGCGCGGACACCGAGCCGAACCGGTCCAGCAGTTCCTCGGCGACCAGGTGGGCGCCCTTCCCGCG
>DASUBV010000012.1:0-8730 GCA_035763085.1 Streptosporangiaceae bacterium
GCGCGGCCGTCACCTCGCCGTCTTCCAGGACCACCGCACCCCGGCTGATGGTGAACCGGGGCCAGCCGTGCACGTCCCAGCCGTCATAGGCGGAGTAGCCCGACTGCGACTGCATGGCCGCGCCGTCGATGACCCGGCGCCGCTGCGGGTCGAGGACGACCAGGTCGGCGTCGCTGCCGACGGCGATCGTCCCCTTGCGCGGGTACAGCCCGAACAGCCGGGCCGGCGTGGTGGAGATGAGCGACACGAAGCGGCTCAGCGAGATCCGGCCCGTGCTGACGCCCTCGGAGAACAGCATCGGCAGCATCGTCTCCAGGTCGGCGACGCCCTGGCGGGCGGTGATGACGTTCAGCGCCGGGTCGGTCTTGGCCGCCAGCGTCCAGGGCGCGTGATCGCTGCCCAGGGTGTGGACCGAGCCGTCGGCTGCACCTGACCACAGCGCCGCGACGTCGGCGGGCTCGCGCAGCGGCGGGCTCCCGATGTACTTGCCGGCGTCCGGCTCGGCCAGCGCCGCGCTGGTCAGGTACAGGTACAGCGGGCGGGTCTCGACGAACACCGGCAGGCCCCTGGCCTGGCCGCGCCGGGCTGAGTCGAGCGCGGCCGCCGACGACAGGTGCACGATGTAGACCGGCGAGCCGGTCATCTCGCAGATCGCCACCGCCCGCTCGACGGCAGCCCGCTCAGCCGCGTCCGGGCGGCTCAGCCCCCAGTCGTGCACGCTGCCGCGGCCGGCCTTCACCAGCTGCTCGCCCGCGAACGTGACCAGCGCCCCGTCCTCGCAGTGCAGCATGGTCAGCATCCCGCTGCGCCCGGCCAGCTGGATGGCGGCCAGCGCGGAGCCGGCCTGTGCCTCGAACTCGGGCATCATCATGAACAGCTTCAGGCTCGCGTGCCCCTCGGCGGCCAGGACGGGCAGCTCGGCCAGCGCCTCCGGCGTCGGGTTGATCAGCACCGGGTGCAGCACGTAGTCGACCGCCGCGGCTGCCTGCGCCGCCGCGCGATCGCGGGCCAGGGCCTGCGACGGCGACTGCCCGGCCCACGGAAAGGTCATGTTCCCGATGGTGGTCACGCCGCCGGCGATGGCGGCCCGGGAGCCGCTGGCGAAGTCGTCGACCCAGGCCGGGGTGCCGGGCTCGGGGGGTGAGGGCTGCGACAGGTGCACATGCATGTCGAGGCCGCCCGGCAGCACCAGCGCGCCCGTGGCGTCGAGCTCCCGCCGTCCGCGCGGGCTGCCGCCCAGCTGACAGACCCTGCCGTCAGCGATGCCCACGTCGGACTCTCCGGAACTGCCCGCCGTCACGACGGTCCCGCCCCGGATGACCAGATCACACTCGATGTCAGGAATTTCGATCACCTCACCCGACCATGATCGTCATTAGCCCGGCCCGTGATCAACACCCAGCGGTAATCAGCTGCCCGCCGGGTCTCCGGGTTCCGGGCGCCCGCCCGCTGCGGCCGGCGCTTCGGCCCAGCGCGCCGGGCCGTCGCGCGGCGCGGACTCAGCCGCCCAGCTCCGGCCCGGTCAGCATGTCGGCATCGAAGCAGGTCCGGTCCCCGGTGTGGCAGGCACCGCCGGCCTGGTCCACCTTGACCAGCACTGCGTCACCGTCGCAGTCCAGCGCCACCGACCTGACCACCTGAACGTGCCCGGAGGTCTCGCCCTTGACCCAGTACTCCTGGCGGCTGCGCGACCAGTACGTGCACCGGCCCGTGGTCAGCGTCCGGTGCAGCGCCTCGTCGTCCATCCAGCCCAGCATCAGCACCTCGCCGGTGTCGTACTGCTGGGCGATGGCGGCGACGAGCCCGGCAGGATCGCGCTTCAGCCGGGTCGCGATAGCCGGGTCGAGCGCGGAGTCGCGTGCGTCCATCCTCATCCTGTTCACCTGTGGCCTTACGTTGTCGGGGCGGCTCAGCTGCCAGACGTGCTAGCCCGGATGTCGGACCCGGTGGCCCGACGCCGCCAGGGCCTGCTTGACCTGGCCGATCGTGGCCGTTCCGAAGTGGAACAGGCTGGCCGCCAGTACCGCGTCGGCGCCAGCCGCGACCGCGGGGGCGAAGTCCGACAGCTGCCCGGCGCCGCCGCTGGCGATCACCGGGACGGTCACCGCCGCCCGAACCGCGCTGATCAGCTCGAGGTCGAAGCCGCGGGTGGTGCCGTCGGCGTCCATCGAGTTCAGCAGGATCTCGCCGGCTCCCAGGTCCTGCGCCTGGCGGACCCAGTGCAGGGCGTCGATCCCGGTGCCGTGCCGCCCGCCGTGCGTGGTGACCTCGAACCGGCCCGGTGTCCCGGTCCGCCGGGCGTCGGCCGACAGCACGATGCACTGCGACCCGAACCGGGTGGCCGCCTCGGTCAGCAGCTCCGGCCGGGCGATCGCCGCAGTGTTCAGCGACACCTTGTCCGCCCCGGCCCGCAGCAGCGCGTCCACGTCGGCCACGCTGCGCACGCCGCCGCCGACCGTCAGCGGGATGAATACCTGCTCGGCAGTCCGCCGGACCACCTCGAGCATGGTGCCGCGCTGGTCGCTGGACGCCGTGATGTCTAGGAACACCAGCTCATCGGCACCGTCGGCGTCGTAGGCGGCGGCCAGCTCCACCGGGTCGCCAGCGTCGCGCAGGCCGCGGAAGTTGACCCCCTTGACCACCCGCCCGGCGGCCACGTCCAGGCACGGGATGACCCGCACGGCCAGCGTGGCGGCAGCCCCGGCGGCGGTCATTCCGCCCCCGCGCCCGGCTTGTAGGCGTCGGCCTCGATCTCGACCAGCATCCGCGGGTCGATCAGCGCCGACACCTGCACCATCGTCGCGGCCGGCCGGATGTCGGCGAAGGCCTCGCCATGCGCCCGGCCGTACTCCTGCCACCGGGAGATATCCGTCACGAACATCCGCGTCCTGACCACGTCCGCCAGGCTGGCGCCCAGGCCCGCCAGTGCCTGCGCGACGTTGGCGATGCACTGGGCGGCCTGCGCGTAGGCGTCGCCCTCGTGGACCAGCTCGCCGCCGGACACCGAGGTGCATCCCGACACGAACACGTAGTCCCCGGCCGCCACCGCGCGGCTGTAGCCGACCGGCTCCTCCCAGCGCCCGCCGCTGGAGTAGCGGCGCGTCATCCCGCCACCGCGGCCAGTGCCTCGGGCAGGGTGAACGCCCCCGCGTACAGGGCCTTGCCGACGATCGCGCCGTCCACGCCGGCCGACGTCAGCCCGGCGATGGCGCGCAGGTCACCGAGGCTGGACACGCCGCCGCTGGCGATGACCGGGGCGCTGGTGCGCGCGCAGACCCGGCGCAGCAGATCCAGGTTCGGCCCCTGCAGCATGCCGTCCTTGGCCACGTCGGTGACGACGTAGCGGGCGCAGCCCGCGGCGTCCAGCCCGGCCAGCACGTCGAACAGCTCACCGCCGTCACGGGTCCAGCCGCGCGCCGCCAGGGTGGTGCCGCGCACGTCCAGGCCCACGGCGATCTTGTCGCCATGCTCGGCGATAACCCGCCGCACCCACGCGGGGTTCTCCAGCGCCGCCGTTCCGATGATCACCCGCGCGCAGCCGGTGGCCAGCGCCGCGGCCAGTGCGGCGTCATCGCGGATGCCGCCCGACATCTCCACGGCCACGTCGACCCGGCGCACGACCTCGGCCAGCAGCGGCGCGTTCGAGCCCCGGCCGAACGCCGCGTCCAGGTCGACCAGGTGAATCCACTGCGCGCCGCCCTGCTGCCAGGCCAGCGCGGCATCCAGCGGGGCGCCGTAGGCGGTCTCGGTGCCCGCCGCGCCCTGGACCAGCCGGACGGCCTGGCCGCCCGCCACGTCCACGGCGGGCAGCAGCGTGAGGGTGGTGCTGGTGATCGGTGTCATCTCAGGGTCTCCAGCCAGTTAGCCAGCAGCTGCGCGCCGGCGTCGCCGGACTTCTCGGGGTGGAACTGCGTGGCCATGAGCGGCCCGTCCTCGGCGGCGGCCGCGAATCGCTGGCCGTGCGTGGCCCAGGTCACCAGCGGCGCCCGCCCGGCCCGGGCCAGGCCCCGCTTGCTGTGATCAGATGCTGAGCTGGCGGAGACTTCAGCGCCGGCACCGCCCATTCCGGCCGGGACGTCCCTGGCCGCGTAGGAGTGCACGAAATAGAACATCGGGTCCGGGCCCAGGCCCGCCAGCAGGGCCGACCCGGCCGCCGGGACGACCGAGTTCCAGCCCATGTGCGGGAGCACCGGGGCGTCCAGCCGGTCCACCACGCCGGGCCAGCAGCCGACCCCGGCCACCCGCTGGCCGTGCTCGACCCCGGCCTCGAACAGCACCTGCATGCCGACGCAGATGCCCAGCACCGGCCGCGCGTCGCCGAGCCGCTTGGTGATGACCTGGTCGCCGCCGATGCCGCGCAGCCCGGCCACGCACGCCGCGAACGCGCCGACGCCGGGCACGACCAGCCCGTCGGCGTCGTAGGCGGCGGCCAGGTCCGCGGTCACCTCGGCGTCCGCGCCGGCCCGGGCCAGGGCCCGCTGCGCGGACCGCAGGTTGCCCGACCCGTAGTCCAGCACCGTCACCCGCGGCCGCCGGCTCACGGCGCACCCCGCGATCCCGCCCGCCCTCGCCGCACGCTTCTTGCTGTTATCAGCAGAAGGGGCGCGGCGCTGCCCCTGGCCGATCCAGGCCTGGTCACAGCGTGCCCTTGGTGCTGGGGATGGCGCCGGGGGCGCGCGGGTCGAGTGACGCCGCGGTGCGCAGGGCGCGCGCGAACGCCTTGAACTGCGCCTCGACGATGTGGTGTGGGTTGCGGCCGCGCAGCACGTCCAGGTGGATGCAGATACCCGCCGAGTGGGCCAGCGACTCGAAGAAATGCTGGGTCAGCGTGGTGTCGTAGCTGCCGATCAGCGGCGCCATGCCGTCCGGCTCGGAGTGCACGGCGTACGGCCGGCCGGACAGGTCCACGGCGGCGCGGGCCAGCGTCTCGTCCAGCGGCACCAGGGCGTCCCCGAACCGGCAGATGCCCGCCTTGTCGCCAAGCGCCTCGCGCAGCGCCTGGCCGAGCGCCAGGGCGGTGTCCTCGACGGTGTGATGGGCGTCGATCTCGGTGTCGCCCTCGGCGCTGACCGTGAGGTTGAGCAGGCCGTGCTTGCCGAGCTGGGACAGCATATGGTCGAAGAACGGCACGCCGGTGCGGGCGTGCGTGCTGCCGGTGCCGT
Source organism: Streptosporangiaceae bacterium (assembly GCA_035763085.1). Classification (GTDB taxonomy): domain Bacteria; phylum Actinomycetota; class Actinomycetes; order Streptosporangiales; family Streptosporangiaceae; genus DASUBV01. The sequence continues at coordinate 5,163 of DASUBV010000012.1, forward strand.
CGATCTCCAGCTCGATCACGATCTTGGTCTCCCTGGTGGTGCGCTCCACCGTGGCGGCCCGGCTCATAACGTCCTCTCGCTGGTCGTCTTCCCGTTCGCGTGCACGAGGCCCGGATGCTCGGCCAGCACCGCGGTCAGCGCGGTGCGGAACGCGGCCATCTCCTCGGGCGTCCCGATGCTCACCCGCAGCCACTGCGGCGGGCCGACCTCGCGGATCAGCACGCCGCGGTCCAGCAGCTCCTGCCAGACGACCCGGCGGTCGGGGAACGTCCCGAACAGCACGAAGTTGGCGTCGGAGTCGGCCACGGCCAGGCCCTGCTCGCGCAGCCAGCCGACCAGCGCGTCCCGCTCGGCGCGGATCACCTCGACCGAGGCCAGCAGCGCGCCGGCGTGCTCCAGCGCGGCCCGTGCCACAGCCTGGGTGACGGCCGACAGGTGATAGGGCAGCCGGACCAGCAGCAGCGCCTCGACCACGGCGGGGTCGGCGGCCAGGTAGCCCAGCCGGCCGCCGGCCAGCGCGAACGCCTTGGACATGGTCCGGACCACGACGAGCCGCGGGTAGCGCGGCAGCAGGGTCAGCGCGCTGGCGCCGGGGTCGCGGGCGAACTCGGTGTAGGCCTCGTCGACCACCACCATGCCGGGCGCCTGCTCGCAGACGGCCTCGATGACAGTCAGCGGCAGCGCGGTGCCGGTCGGGTTGTTGGGCGAGGTCAGGAACACCACGTCGGGCTGGTGCAGGGCGACCGCGCCGGCGGCCCCGCCGGGCCGCAGCCCGAAGTCGTCCTCGCGGGCCGCGGCGATCCACCTGGTGGCGGTGGTCTGGGCGATGATCGGGTGCATCGAGTACGACGGCTCGAAGCCCAGCGCGCTGCGGCCGGGCCCGCCGAAGGCCTGCAGCAGCTGCTGGATGATCTCGTTGGAGCCGTTCGCCGCCCAGGTGCTGGCCAGGGTCAGGTCATGGCCGAGGTAGCCGGCCAGGGCGGCGCGCAGCAGCCGGGCATCCCGGTCGGGGTAGCGGTTGAGCCCGGCCGCGGCCTCGGCCACCCGGGCCGCGATGTCACTGACCAGGCCGGGCGGAGGCGGGTAGGGGTTCTCATTGGTGTTCAGCGCGATCCGCACGTCCAGCTGCGGGGCACCGTAGGGCTCGCGCCCCACCAGGTCAGCACGCAGCGGCAGGGCCTGGCTCACCGGAGGCCCCGTTTCGTATCCGCGTTATCGGCATCCGCGGTGCCGGCCGGGACCCGGGTCCGCACGGCCTGCACGTGGGCGACGAGGTCCTCGGCGCCACCGAGGGCGTCGATGTGCGGGGCGACGGCGGCGAGGGCGGCCTGGTCGCACTCCACGACGTGGATGCCGCGCAGGAACGCCTGCACCGACAGGCCGCCGGTGTGCCGGGCGCTGCCGCCGGTCGGCAGGACGTGATTGGAGCCGGCCAGGTAGTCGCCCAGGGAGACGGGTGCGTAGGGGCCGGCGAACACCGCGCCGGCGTTACGCACCCGGCGGGCCAGGGCGGCGGCGTTCTCGGCCTGGATCTCCAGGTGCTCCGGGGCCCACGCGTCGGCCACCGCCAGCGCGGCGTCGAGGTCGTCGACCAGGGCGCATGCCGACTGGCCGGCCAGCGCGGTGCTCACCCGGTCGCGGTGCTTGGTGGCGGCGACGGCGGCGGCCAGCTCGGGGTCGACGCGGTCGGCGAGGCCGGGGTCGGTGGTGATCAGCAGGCAGCCGGCCTGCGGGTCGTGCTCGGCCTGGGCGACGAGGTCGGCGGCCAGGAAGGCGGGGTCGGCGGTGTGGTCGGCAATGATCGCGATCTCGGTCGGCCCGGCCTCGGCGTCGACGGCGACGCGGCCGCTGAGCAGCCGCTTGGCCGCGGCCACGTAGACGTTGCCGGGGCCGGTGATGACGTCGACCGGAGCGCAGTCGGCGGTGCCGTAGCCGAGCATGGCGATGGCCTGCGCGCCGCCAGCGGCGTGCACCTCGGTAATGCCCAGCAGCGCGCAGGCGGCCAGCACGGCCGGGTGCGGCAGTCCGCCGCGGTCGGCCTGCGGCGGGCTGGTCACGGCGATCTCGGTGACGCCCGCCGCCTGCGCCGGGATCACGTTCATGACCACCGAGGAGGGGTAGGCGACCAGGCCGCCGGGCACGTACACGCCGGCGCGGCTGACCGGGACGTACCGCTCGGTGACCGTGGAGCCGGGCGCCACGGTGGTGACCGTGTCGGGCGGTACCTGGGCGCGGTGCACGAGCTCGGCCCGGCGCGCGGCCTCCTCCAGGGCGGCGCGGACGGCGGGATCCAGCTCGGCCAGCGCGCTGGCCAGGGCCTGCGCCGGGACGCGCGTCGTCTCCAGGTCGACCCCGTCAAACCGGGCGGTATGCTCGCGGACCGCCTCAGCACCGCGCTGGCGCACGTCGTCGCAGACCGGCCGCACGGCGGCCATGGCGGCTTCGACGTCGAGTTCAGCGCGCGGCAGCACCCCGGCGAGATCGCCGGGGCTCAGGTCAGCAGCGGGCTTGCCACGCAGGTCGACTCGGATCAGCACGCGTCAAGCCTACGGGAGCGCGCCGGCCGGGAGCGCGCCTGGCGGGGCCGCTGCCGGACGTACCGCCGATGCCGGGCATATGGTGCTGTCATGACAGGCTGCTGGCGGCTCGCCGGGTTAGTCACGGCTGCCCTGGTGCTGGCGGGCTGCGCGCATAACGGCGCGCCCGGCAGAGCGGGTCCGGGCGCGGGCGGACCCGCCAGGGCCGGGACCACGGCACCCGGCGCCACCGCACCGGCCACCACGGCACCGGCTACCACGGGCCCGGTCGTGAGCTCCGGGCACGTGCCGTGCACGGCCACGACAGCGGCAGCCCGGCGGCTGAGCCGGGTCGCGACGACGATGACGCCGGTGCCGGGACAGCCGTTCGGCGTCGCGGTGACGGCCGACGGGCGGTGGGCCTTCGTCTCGCGGGTGAACTCGGTGGCCGTGCTGCGCATCCGGGCGTCCGGGCCGGTGCTGACGCGGTCGCTCCCGGCGCCCGAGGCGCTGGGCGACACGCTGACGCGGGACGGCCGCTACCTGCTGGTGTCCTCGGGCAGCGGCGCGACGGTGGTCAGCGTCGCGCGGGCCGAGGACGGCCAGCCTGACCCGGTTCTGGGCACGCTGTTGGCCCCGTCCGGGCAGGGCGCGATTGAGACAGCCGTCTCTCCCGACGGCCAGCTGGCGTTCGTCAGCCTGGAAAACAGCCAGGGCATCGCCGTGTTCCGGCTGGCACGGGCGCTGAGCCGCGGATTCGGCCCGGCGGATTTCGCGGGCACGATCCCGGCGGGCGTCGCGCCGGTCGGCATGGCCGTGTCACCCGACGGCCGCTGGCTGTATGCCACCAGCGAGCTGGAGCGCGGGGCTACCAGCCTGAATGGTCCTGGCATGCTGAGCGTGATCAGCGTCCGCCGCGCCAGCAGGACGCCGGACAGGTCGGTGGTGGCCACGGTGACTGCCGGCTGCTCGCCGGTGCGGGTCATCCTGTCCCCGGACGGGTCGACGGCCTGGGTGACCGCGCGGGGCAGCGACGCGCTGCTGGCGTTCCG
>DASUBV010000013.1:0-5914 GCA_035763085.1 Streptosporangiaceae bacterium
CGGCCCAGCCGCCTGCGGTCCGGGCGCCTCCGGTCCGCGCCCCGCCCCGCCCGTCCTCCTGCCGGCCCCGCCGGCGTCCCGCCCGCCTCCCGGTCCGCGCCCAGTTGCGGTGATAACAGCAAGATGAGCTGAGCGCCGCTGCAGGCGCCCGGCCCGGCCTCACCGACGTGATAACAGCAAGTGGGGTGGCGCTGAGCTGGGGAAACTTTTACTAAATTAGCCGAGCATGTCCGGAACTCCGGACCTGGCTGATACGTTGCGGCAAGCGAGCCCCCGAGCCCAGACCCTTGTTCGGGCGGAGCCCAGTGCCCCCGCACAGAGACAGCCCGCCCCATGCGCCAGCGCCCCGCTGCGTCCTGCCCGCGCCCGCCGCTCGTCGAGCGGATCGCCTGCTGGTCGGTCCGGCATCGCAAGACGGCCGTGCTGGGCTGGCTGGCCTTCGTCGCTGTCGCGGTGATCATCGGCCAGGCCGCCGGCACCTCCCGGGTCCAGCAGTATGACCCCGGCCAGTCGGGCCAGGCCGAGCGGATGCTGAGCCGGCTGCACGTGACGTCGCCGCCCGCCGAGTCGGTGCTGATCCAGGCGCGGCACCGGGCCGGGGCGGTGCTGACCACGGCCGGCGGCCCGGCGGGCGAGGTGCGGCAGGCCGCCCGGGAGGTAGCCGGCGCCCTGGCCGGGCTGCCGCGCGCTGCGGCCCGCATCCGCTCGCCGTTCTCGCCGGGCGGCGGCGCGCTGCTGTCGGCCGACCGCCGCGCCGCCCTGGTCACCTTCGAGGTGGCCGGGCCGGGCCGGGCGGCGGGTTCCGCCGTCGCGGCCGACCTGGCCGCGGTGGCCCGGGTCCAGGCCCGCCATCCCGGCCTGACCATCGCCGAGGCGGGTGCGGCCAGCACCAGCCGGGCCGCCGGCATCATGCTCGGGCACGACTTCCACAAGGCGCGGAACACCACGATCCCGCTGACGCTGATCCTGCTGGCGGGCGTGTTCGGCGCGCTGATCGCGGCCGGGATCCCGGTGCTGCTGGCCGCCACGGCGGTGACGGCGGCGATCTCACTGCTGGCCATCCCCGGCCAGTGGCTGCCGGTCAGCGGCGGCACCTCGGAGATCGTGCTGGTCATCGGCATGGCCGTGGGCGTCGACTACACGCTGTTCTACCTGCGCCGAGAGCGCGAGGAACGGGCCGGGGGCCGGTCCCGGCCCGCGGCGCTGGCCATCGCGGCCGCCACCTCGGGGCGGGCCATCGTGATCTCCGGGGTCACCGTGATGATCTCGCTGGCCGGGCTGTTCCTGTCCGGGCTCAACATCTTCACCGGCATCTCGGCCGGGACGATCATGGTGGTGGGCGTGACCGTGCTCGGCTCGGTCACCTTCCTGCCCGCGCTGCTGTCCTGGCTGGGCCCGTGGACCGACCGCGGCCGGCTGCCCTGGCTGGGCCGCCGCCGGTGCACCGCTACCTCCTCCCGGCTGTGGGAGGGGCTGGCCCGGCGCGTGGTGCGGCGGCCGGCCGCGTGGGGCGTGGCGGGGATCATCGCGCTGCTGGCGCTGGGCGCCCCGGCACTGGGCATGCGCCTCGCCTCGCCGGCCGTCGACCTGCCGTCCAGCCTGCCGGTGGTCCGCACGCTCAGCCAGATTCAGGCCGAGTTTCCCGGCCGGCCCGCCCCGGCCGAGGTGGTCGTGACCGGCGCGCACCTGCGGGACGCGGCGGTGCAGCGCGGCGTGGCCCGGCTAGCCGCCAGCGCGTCGGTGCGCGGACCGGTGCGCGGCCCGGTCACGGGCCGGCTGGTCGACGGCGGCCGGGGGATGGTGCTGCAGGTGCCGCTGGCCGGCGACGGCACCGGCCGGGTCACCCGGGATGCGGTGCTGGCGCTGCGCGACCGGGTGCTGCCGGCCACCCTGGGCCGGGCCGGGGTGACCTACGCGGTGACCGGCCCCGCGGCGGGCAACCTCGACCTGGACTCGGCCCTGCACTCGCGTACCCCGCTGGTGTTCGCGGTGGTGGCCGGGCTGGCGTTCGTGGTGCTGCTGTGCGCGTTCGGCAGCCTGGCCATCCCGCTGGTGTCCATCGGGCTGAACCTGCTGTCTGTGGGAGCCGCGTACGGGGTCGTCACCCTGATCTTCCAGGACGGTCATCTCCAGGGCCCGCTCGGGTTCTCCTCGTTCGGCGCCATCATCCCGTGGGTCCCGCTGTTCTCGTTCGTCCTGCTCTTCGGCCTCAGCATGGACTATCAGGTGTTCATCCTCTGCCGGATCCGGGAGCTGTGGTGCTCCGGGCTGCCCGGCCGGGCCGCGGTGGTGCACGGCATCGGCGCCAGCGCCGGGGTGGTCACCAGCGCGGCGGTGATCATGGTCGCGGTGTTCTCGCTGTTCGCCACCCTGTCCGGGATCGACGTGAAGATGCTGGGCGTGGGCCTGTCGGTCGCGGTGCTGGTGGACGCCACGCTGGTGCGCGGGGTGATCCTGCCCGCCGCGCTGGCGCTGCTCGGCGAGCGGGCCTGGTACCTGCCCCGCTGGCTGGCCTGGCTGCCGGGGAGCGGCCTGGCCGGCCAGCGGGAGCCCGGGTCTCAGCCGGCCGCTGCGCGGCCCGAGGCGGCGGCAGCCGGGTCGGCCCCGGCCGGCTGAGCGGCGGCGGGCTCGCGGGCGGCCTTCGCCGGCCCGGGCTGCACGCCGTGCACGTACTTGCCGCCGCGCAGCAGCGAGGCTACGGCCGCGATCAGGCACGCGGCGATCGCGAAGTCGAACGCGATGGCCAGGCCGCTGGAGAACGGGCCCGCGATCAGCGACGGGAAGAAGGTGTGCCCGGTCAGGAAGGCGGCGTGGCTGGCGGGCAGCTTGTCCAGCGTGTGGCCGAGCAGCGTCTGCACCGGGTTGTAGCCCAGCAGCGCGGCGAACAAGATGGCCACCGGCGGCAGCGCCGCGACCCGCGCCGCGTCGGCGTGCGGCACGCCCTGGGCGGTCAGGCCGTGGGTGAGCGCGGGCGGCAGCGTTCCGGCCAGGCCCAGGATGATCAGCGTGAAGAAGATGCCGATCGACAGCACCATCGCCGAGTTCTGGAAGGTCGCGCTCATCCCGGCGCCGACGCCGCGCTGCTCGGGCGGCAGGCTGTTCATGATCCCGGCCCGGTTGGGCGCGGCGAACAGGCCCATGCCCAGGCCGTTGACCAGCAGGATGAGGGCGAACTGCCAGTAGGTGAAGTTCACCGGGAGCTGCTGCAGGGCCAGGAACGAGCCGGCCGCCACGATCATGCCGCCGGTGGAGAACGCCCGGGCGCCGAAGCGGTCAGACAGGTATCCCGACAGCGGGCCGGCGATCAGGAACCCGGCGGTCAGCGGCAGCATCGCGATGCCGGCCCACAGCGGGGTCTGGCTGAAGCTGTAGCCGTGGATCGGCAGGTAGATGCCCTGCAGCCAGATGATCAGAATGAACATCAGGCCGCCGCGGCCCAGGCCCGCCAGCAGGCTGGCCAGGTTCCCGGCGGTGAACGCGCGGATCCGCAGCAGGCTGAGCCGGAACATCGGCTCGGTCACCCGGGTCTCGATGACGCAGAACAGGGCCAGCACGATCACGCCGCCCACCAGCAGCGTCAGCACCAGCGGGCTCATCCAGCCCATGGTGTGCCCGCCGTAGGGCTGGATCCCGTAGGTGATCCCGACCAGCACGGCGATCAGGCCGGCCGCGAACGTGATGTTGCCCCACCAGTCCAGCCGGGCCGCCTTGCGGACGCCCAGCTCGCGCAGCATGCGGTAGGACCAGATGGTGCCCAGCACGCCGAACGGGACCGACACCAGGAACACCAGGCGCCAGTCGACCGGGCCGAGGATGCCGCCGAGCACCAGGCCGATGAACGAGCCGGCGATGCCGGCTACCTGGTTCAGGCCGAGCGCCAGCCCGCGCTGGTCGACGGGGAAGGCGTCGGTGAGGATGGCGCTGGAGTTGGCCATCAGCATGGCGCCGCCGACGCCCTGGGCGATCCGCATCACGATCAGCCACCAGGCGGCGGCATTGCCGTGCAGCCAGGTCACCGTGAGCAGCACGGAGAACAACGCGAACAGGGCGAAGCCCAGGTTGTACATCCGGACCCGGCCGAACATGTCGCCGAGCCGGCCGAAGCTGACCACCAGCACGGCGGTGACCACCAGGTAGCCCATCAGCAGCCACAGCAGCAGCCCGGTGTTGCCCGGCTGCAGCGGGTTCACGCCGATGCCGCGGAAGATGTCCGGCAGCGCGATCAGCATGATCGAGGCGTTGATGGTGGCCATCAGGACGCCCAGCGTGGTGTTGGACAGGGCGATCCACTTGTAATGCGGGCCCGGTGCGGCCTGGTCGCTGAGCGACCCGAGCGCTGCAATGGACGGCACGAAGGTCCTTCCAGATCGGAAATGTCCGGCGGCCTGAGGCCGCGGCGGCGGACTACGCCGTCAGCCCGACGGTACCGCTGATAGTTGCTTGATAGCAACTAATGATCAGGATAGGGCATTTCCCCCCGGGCCGGTCACCGGGCAGGCGGGCGGGCCGGGCCCGCCGCCGGCCCGCGCGGCCGGCTGCCGGTCACGGCGGCCCGCTGCGCCTCAGCCCAGGTGATGGACCTCCTGCAGGCCGTAGACCGGGACCGGGATGCCGGCCTGGCGGGCCTTGAGCTGCAGGGCCAGGTACAGCGAGTAATGCCGGGACTGGTGCAGGTTCCCGCCGTGGAACCACAGCCCGTCCTGCTGGGTCGGCTTCCACATGTTGCGCTGCTCGCCCTCCCACGGGCCGGGATCCTTCCTGGTGTCCGAGCCCAGGCCCCAGCACTTGCCGACCTTGTCGGCCACCTCCTGCGAGATCAGGTCGGCCGCCCAGCCGTTCATCGAGGTGTAGCCGGTGGCGTAGACCACCAGGTCGGCCGGCAGCTCCTGGCCGCTGTCCAGCACGACGCAGTCCTCGGTCAGGTGATCGACCTGGCCCTTGGCCAGCTTGATGTCCCCGTTGGCGAGCAGGTCGGCGGACCCGACGTCGATGTAGTAGCCCGAGCCGCGGCGCAGGTACTTCATGAACAGGCCGGACCCGTCGTCGCCCCAGTCGTGGTCGAACCCGCTGGCCGCCAGCCGCGTGTAGAAGTCCCTGTCCAGCTCGCGCATCTGCTCATACAGCGGGATCTGGAACTGGTGCATGATCTTGTACGGGATGGAGGCGAAGATCATGTCCGCCTTCTCGGTCGTCACCCCGGCCGCCACCGCCTCCTCGGAGTACAGCGCGCTGAGCCCGATCTTCATCAGCGTGTCCGAGCGGACGATGTGCGTGGAGGAGCGCTGCACCATCGTCACGTCCGCGCCGTGCTCCCACAGCGCGCCGCAGATGTCGAAGGCGGAGTTGTTCGAGCCGATGACCACGCACCGGCGGCCGCGGTAGGCATCGGGGCCGGGGTGGGCGCTGGAGTGGTGCTGCTCGCCGCGGAAGGCCGCCATGCCGGGGAAGGACGGCAGGTTCGGCTTGCCCGACATCCCGGTGGCCAGCACCAGCTGAGCCGGGCGCAGCTGCACCGGCTGGCCGTCCCGCTGCACGGTGACGGTCCACCGCCCGGCCGCCGGGTCATAGGACGCGCTGGTGGCCTCGGCGCTTGGCCAGTAGGTCAGTTCCATGATCTTCGTGTAGGACTCGAGCCAGTCGGCGATCTTGTCCTTGGGCGCGAACACCGGCCAGTTGTCGGGGAACTTCAGGTACGGCAGGTGGTCGTACCAGACCGGGTCGTGCAGGAATGAAATTCCCTATTGGAGCCCAGGTCAGGCGGCATGTAACGCGTCAATTCGTGACCTCCGTGGTGATGGAGTGGGCGGCGCTCAGAACGGCTTAGCGCGCGTTCTGGCGTCCTGGCAGGCTGCCCCACCGAGCCCTGCCCCGGCCGTGCGGCCTCTGGCCGGCGCCTGGAGGCTGGGCCGGGGCA
>DASUBV010000014.1:0-15936 GCA_035763085.1 Streptosporangiaceae bacterium
TGCGCTGGACGGCGGCGACCCCGCTGCCCGGCAGGGCCTGCTCCAGCTGGCTGCGCGAGGAGATGTCGAGCTTGCTGAAGACCTTGCCGAGGTGGTACTGGACGGTGCGAGCGCTGATGAACAGCCGGGTGCCGATCTCCGGGTTAGACAGCCCGTCGCGGGCCAGCCGCGCGATCTGGGACTCCTGGGCGGTCAGCTCGGTGTCCCTGGCCGCGACGGGCCGGCGCTGCGCGGTCTCGCCAGTGGCCCGCAGCTCGCGCCGGGCCCGGTCGGCGAACCCCGCGACGCCCATCGCGTCCAGCATCCCGCAGGCCGCGCGCAGCTGCACGCGGGCGTCGCCGCGGCGGCGCTCGCGGCGCAGCCACTCCCCGTACAGCAGGCGGGCGCGTGCGAGGTCCACCCGCTGCCGGGTCCGGCTCAGCAGGTCGATTGACTCGCGGTAGAGCCGCTCGGCCGCCTCGCCGCCGGCCAGCAGCGCCCGCGACCGCGCGCGGATGCCGAGCCCCCAGCCGGTATCGGTCGCGCTGGTCATCTCCTCCAGCCAGCCGAGCGCGGTGGCCGCCGTGTCCGTCATCCCGCAGCGCGCGGCGGCCTCGACCAGCTCGACCGCTGCCCAGCACAGCGCGCCCAGGTCGGCGTCATACATGCAGGCCCGCCGGGCCGCGGTCACGGCCTGCCGGTAACGGCCCAGACTGTTGCACAGCAGCGCGGATGCCCACTCGGCGAAGGTGATGCCGACGCCCTCACCGCGCCGCGTCACGTCCTGCAGGGTTGCCTCGATCAGCGCCGCCGCCCCGGTCTCGTCGCCGCGCAGCGCGGCCAGGCCCATGGCGGCGTAGGGGGCCAGGCCGGTCCCGGTCGCCTCCGTGACCGCCTGCACCTCCCCGGCCAGCGCCGCCGCGGCGGTCAGCTCGCCGGCGAACATCTGCGCGTAGGCGCGCGAGGTCAGGGCCAGCGGCAGCTCGCCGAGCGCGCCGGCCTCGCGGGCCAGCTGGACGTGGCGGGCCGACAGCTGGTCCCAGCGCTCATCGTCCCAGGACCGGAGGGCCGCGGTCACGACAGTCAGCCACAGCCAGTGCCGCTGCTCGTCGGCCGGCATGCCGTCGCCGAAGTCAGCCAGCGCCTGGCGCAGCGCCGGCATGCCCGCCGCGTACGAGTCGTTGAAGTGCGCGACCAGGCCGTCCAGCAGCAGGTCGGGGGGACGCCCGGCACGCGGCGCGGGCGGTGCCGCGGCGGCGGCGCGGGCCACCTCCAGCACCCCGCAGCCGGGCCGGGCCAGCCGCCCGGCGAAGATGCCCGCCGACAGCGCGTCCAGGTAGCTGGCGCGGGACAGCTCCGGGTCCGCGGACTCCAGCCGCCGCGCCGCCTGCAGCAGCAGCTGCGGCGCGTCGCTGCCCCGGCTGGCCATGAACGCGAGCTGGGCCCGGGCCAGGTCGGCGTGCGCCCGTTGCAGGTCGGTGAGCGGCCCGGCCTCGGCCATGTCGAGCAGGTCCTGGGCGACGTCGAAGGCGCCGAGCTGGGTCTTGGCCTGGGCCGCGGCCAGCGCCCGCCCGGCGCGCCGCGCCGGGTCGAGGGTCAGGGTCGCCGCCTGCCTCAGGAAGATCGCAGCCGCGGCCAGGCCGCCGCGCGCCTGCGCCCGGCTCGCCGAGCGCTCCAGCTCCGCCGCGACTTCCTCGTCCGGGCCTGCCGCCGCCTGCCCTCGGTGCCAGGCCCGCCGGTCCGGGTCAAGCTCGGGGTCGGTCGCCCCGGCCAGCGCGCAGTGCGCCTGCCGCCGGTCCGCTGCCGGCTCCGCCTGGTAGGCCGCCGACCGGACGAGCGGATGGCGGAACCGCACCCGGGTGCCGAACTCGGCCAGTCCGGCCTCGGCCGCGGCCGCCGCCGCCTCGGGACCGATCCCGGTCCGCTGCGCCGCCCGCCACACCAGGGCCGGGTCGCCGGTCGGGTCGGCCGCCGCGATCAGCAGCAGGCGCCGGGCCGGCCCGGGCAGGGCATCGACCCGCTGGCGGAAGCTGGCCTCGACGCTGCCCGCTACCGGGACTGCGGCAGGCAGCCCGAAGCCCCCGGCCAGCTCGGCCGGCGTCAGCCCGCGCGGCAGCTCCAGCAGGGCCAGCGGGTTGCCCCGGGTCTCGGCGACGATCTGGTCGCGCACCCGCGCGTCAATCGGCCCGGCCAGCACGGACTCCAGCAGCATCCGCGCGTCGGCGTCCCGCAGCCCGCCGACCGCCAGCTCCGGCAGCCCGGCCAGGTCCCCGCCGGGGTCGCGGGTCGCGAAGACCAGGCCGACCGACTCAGCGCCCAGCCGGCGCGCCACGAAGGCGAGCACCCGGGCCGAGGCATGGTCGAGCCACTGCCCGTCATCCACCGGGCATACCAGCGGCCGGCCCTCCGCTGCCTCGGCGAGCAGGCCCAGCACCGCCAGGCCGACCAGGAACCGGTCGGGGGGCGGCCCGGCGCTCATCCCGAACGCGGTTCGCAGGGCATCGCGCTGCGGCGCCGGCAGTGCCTCCAGGTCACCGAGCAGCGGCGCGCACAGCTGATGCAGGCCGGCATAGGCCAGTTCCATCTCGGACTGGACGCCGGCGGCGCGGACCACCCGGCAGCCCGGCGCGTGCCCGGCCAGGTAGTCCAGCAGCGCGGTCTTGCCGATGCCCGCCTCGCCCTGCACCACCAGCGCCTGACTCTCACCTGTGCGGACGGCCTCCACCAGCCGGCCCAGCACCGCGCACTCGGCATGCCGGCCCGCCAGCCCCGCCGCGAGCCGCCCTGCCGGCATGTCCCCGGGCACCTGCACAGGCCCACGGTATCCGCCTGGCCAGGCGCTGGCCACGGTGCCTGGCCACTGGCGGATACGACGGGCAGGCCAGCCGCAGCAGGCTCTTGTGCAGGCGCGGGCCGCTGGACGCGGCCGCTGAGCGCCCGCACCGGCAGGAGGCATGACATCGATGTCCCCGGACACCGGGCCACCGCCTCCCGGCCAGGAAGGAGGGCTCATGGGCACCGTGCATCACCGCTACGCCACCGTCTCCGGACACCAGCTGTTCTACCGGGAGGCCGGCCCGGCCGGGGCTCCCGCCGTGCTGCTGCTGCACGGCTTTCCGGCCAGCTCGTTCATGTACCGGGACCTCATCCCGCTGCTGGCCGACCGGTATCACGTGATCGCTCCCGACTACCTGGGCTTCGGCTTCTCCGATGCCCCGCCGGCCAGCGAGTTCGGCTACACCTTTGACGCCATCGCCGGCCTGACCGCCGGGCTGCTGGCCCAGCTGGGGATCAAGCAGTACGCCATGTACGTCCAGGACTACGGCGCGCCGGTGGGCTGGCGGCTGGCGCTCGCCAGCCCGGACGCGGTGACGGCGATCATCAGCCAGAGCGGCAACGGCTACGAGGCCGGCTTCACCGACGCCTTCTGGAAGCCGGTCCGCGAGTACTGGCGCGACCAGAACCCGGAGGCCGAGGCCGCCCTCAGCCAGGCCCTGACCCTGGACGCCATCAGGTGGCAGTACGTGCACGGCGTGCCGGATCCGACCGTCGTCAGCCCGGACACCTGGCAGCACGACCACGCCCAGGTGTCCCGGCCGGGCAACGACCGGGTACAGCTGGCGCTGCTGGCCGACTACGCAGCCAACCCGGCGATGTACCCGCGGCTGCATGCCTACCTGCGCGACAGCCGGGTCCCGGTGCTGGCCGTGTGGGGCCGCAATGACGAGATCTTCGGCCCCGACGGGGCGCTGGCCTTCGCCGACGACGCACCGGGCGCCGAGGTCCACCTGCTCGACGGCGGCCACTTCCTGCTGGAGAGCCGGCTCGACGCCGTCACCGCCTACACCCGCCGATTCCTCGAAAGGACTGTCTCATGACCGAGCGCCCCCTGCAGGACGCCACCGTGCTCGTCGTCGGGCGGGGCAGCGGCATCGCCGGCGCGATCACCCGTGCCGCCCGGGACGCGGGCGCGCAGGTGATCGCCGCCGGGCGGGATCAGCAGGCGCTCAAGGACGCCTACGCCAGCGAGCCCGGCATCGCCGCCGAGACCGTGGACCTGACCGACGAGGAGTCCATCGCCGCCCTCGGCGAGCGGCTGGGTACCATCACCCACGTGGTCTCCACCGCGTCGGCGCGGGCCCGCGGCCGGGTGCCCGACCTGGACCGGGACGCGATCCGGCGGTCGTTCGACACCAAGGTGACCGGCCCGCTGATGCTGGCCAAGCACCTGGCGCCGCGAATGCCCGCCGCTGGCTCACTCACCATCTTCTCCGGGGCCGCGGCGGCCAAGATCGCGGTCGGCACCCTGGGGGTGGCCATCACCAACGGCGCCGCCGACATCCTGGCCCGCTCGCTGGCCCTGGAGCTGGCCCCAATCCGGGTCAACGCCATCTCCCCCGGCGTGATCGACACCGGCGCCTGGGATGCCCTCGGCGAGCAGGGCAAGGCCGACTACTTCGCCGGCATCCGGGCCCGCAACCCGGCCCGGCGCATCGGCACCACCGCCGACATCGCCGCGGCCGTGCTGTTCGCCCTGACCAGCACCTTCCTCACCGGCCAGACGCTGCACATCGACGGCGGCGAGCCGCTGACCTGACACCGACCCGGCCGGGTCAGCGCTCAGCTGGCCCGGCCCGCCCGGAGGGAGATAGCCATGGGCCTAGCCTGGCAGCAGGGACCGCTCGCCGCGGCAGCAGCGGGCCGGTTCCTCACCGCCGACCCGCTGCCCGCCCGGCTGCTGTATGCCGAGCCGCTGCGCAGGCGCATGCGCATCCGGTTCGGCGGCGCCTGGATCGCCGACAGCCAGGAGGTTGTCCTGCTGCACGAGCCCGGCCGCTACCCGGTGGCCTACTTCCCGCTCAGCGACGTGTTCCCCGGGGTCCTGGAACCCAGCCGGTACGCCACCGAGCACCGCGACCTCGGGCCGACGTCCTGGTACACGGTGCGGGCCGGCTCCGACAGCAAGCAGCGCGCCGCCTGGGAGCACACCGGCCTGCCTGATCACGCCAGCGAGCTGAAGGGCCGGGTGGCGTTCGCGTGGCGGGCCATGGATGCCTTCTACGAGGAGGACGAGCGGATCGTCGGCCATGCGGCGGACAGCTATCACCGCATCGACATCCGCCAGGCCAGCCGCCACCTGGTGGTCCGCGACGGCGACCGGGTCGTCGCCGACACCACCCGGCCGCTGGTCCTGTACGAGTCGGGGTTCGCGCCCCGCTGGTACGTCCCCCGCGCCGACACCGACTCCGCCGCGCTGACCCCGGCACAAGGCCAGACGTTCTGCCCGTACAAGGGCCTGTGCAGCTACTACGACACCGGCAGCGCGCCGCGCGCGGCATGGTCGTATGAGGAGGCCTGGCCCGAGGTCGCGCGCATCTCCGGGCTGGTCTCCTTCGAGCCGGACCTGACCGAGGTGCGCCTCGACGGGACCCGGCTGCGCCTCGAGCCCGGCCAGACGGTCATCCCGCACGGCGCGGACCGCGACCTCACCCTCGGCGAGGTCGCGCCGGGCAGGCGGTCGTGACGGCCGCCGCCCGCCCCGCCCCGGCCGCGGCTTCCCCCGGCCGCGACCGGGGCCAGGCCGTCCTTCTGTCAGTAAACGTCGGCATGCCCAAGGACGTGGCCTGGCAGGGCAGAAACGTCTACACCGGCGTGTGGAAGTACCCGCTGACCGGCCCGGCGATGGCCCGGCGGCTCAACATCGACGGCGACGGCCAGGGCGACACCAAGGGCCACGGCGGCGAGCAGCGGGCCGTGCTGGTCTACCAGATCGGCTCCTACCGGCACTGGCAGCAGTACTTCGGCCGCGATGACTTCAGCTACGGCCAGTTCGGCGAGAACCTCACCGTCGACGGAATGGCCGACGACGAGGTGTGCATCGGCGACCGGTACCGCATCGGCGAGGCCGAGTTCGAGGTCACCCAGCCGCGGGTCACCTGCTACCGCGTCGGCCTGCGGCTCGGCCAGCCCGAGCTGCCGGCCCTGCTGGTCAGCCACCACCGCCCCGGCTTCTACATGCGCGTCATCACCGAGGGGCACATCCAGGCCGGCGACCAGGTCATCAAGACCAGGACCGGCCCGCAGGCTGTGAGCATCACCGAAGCGGATGCGCTGCTGTACCTGCCGGGCCGCGAACCCGATACAGAACGGCTGCGCGCGGCCAGCGAGATTCCCGCGCTCAGCCCTGGCTGGCAGCAGTCATTCCGCGACCTGCTGGCCGGCGCGGCCGGGCCGGGTGGCGTGGCCGTATCCGCGGCGCCCGCCGAGCCGGCCTGGGCCGGGTTCCGGCCGCTGCGCGTGACCCGGGTCGTCCGCGAGAGCGCGACCGTCTCGTCGTTCGAGCTGGCCGCGGCCGACGGCGCGCCGCTGCCGGCCGCTGCGGCCGGGCAGTACCTGACGCTGCGGGTCACAGATGCCGGGCAGCCTGCCCCGGTGCGCAGCTACTCGCTGTCCTCCGCGCCGGGCGCGGCCAGCTACCGGATCAGCGTCAAGCGCGAGCCGCACGGGGTGGTCAGCGGCTACCTGAACCGCAGCCTGCAGTCGGGCGCGGTCCTGGACGCCGCCGCGCCCCGCGGCGAGTTCGTGCTGGACGCCGCCGCTGACCCGGTGCTGCTCATCTCGGCCGGCATCGGCCTCACCCCGGTGCTGGCCATGCTGCACGACCTGGCGGACCGCGGCAGCCAGCGCGAGGTCTGGTGGATCCACGGTGCCCGCAGCCCGCGCGAGCACCCGCTGGCCGCCGAGGCGCACGCCCTGATCGCCGGGCTGCCGGACGCCCGCGAGCACGTGTTCTACAGCGCGGCGACACCCGAGGAGCGGCGCAGCGGCCAGGCCGCCGCCGGGCGGCTGACCCGGGACCGGCTGGCTGAGCTGGCCATTCCCGCCAGCGCGAGCGCCTACGTGTGCGGCCCGGCCGCGTTCATGGCCGACATGCAGGACGCCCTGGCCGGCCTCGGCCTGGATCCGGCGCGCATTCACACCGAGCTGTTCGGGGCCCTGCCTTCCATTAACCCAGGGATCACCGGCCAGCGCGCCGCACTAGCGCCGCACCCGCCGCCGGGGCCGCCCGGCACCGGGCCGCTGGTGACCTTCGCGCGCAGCGGCCTGTCGGTGCCGTTCCCCGCTGACCAGCGCAGCGTGCTGGAGCTTGCCGACGCCTGTGATGTCCCGACCCGGTGGACCTGCCGCACCGGTGTCTGCCACACCTGCGTCACGCCGCTGCTGTCCGGCGGCATCTCCTACTCCCCGGACCCGCTGGAGCCGCCGGGCGACGGTGAGGTCCTGATCTGCTGCGCCCGGCCCGACACCGACGTCGTCCTCGACATGTGAGGCCATCCAGCACCATGACCAGCACGCCCCCGCCCGCGCCGCCGGCCGGCCCGGCCGGCGAGCACGCCTCCCCCGGCGATGCCGCGCCCCGGCCCGCCGAGTTCGCCGTCAGCGCCAGCATCGGGCCGGTCCCGGCGGTCTTCGCCGCGCGCTCACCGGACGGCACGGCCGCGCCGGTGCCCGACGCGCCCGGCCTGCTCGGCCGCGCCCTGGCCCGGGCACTGCACCTCGCCGGCCGCCGGGCCGGGCCGCGGCGGCCGGCCGCGACCACGCAGCCGGGCCACGACCCGGGAGGAAACGGGACCGGCGAGCGTTCCTAGTCCGCTCGCCGCGCTCAGCCGCACTCGCAGCAGCCACCGCCCGCACCCAGCGGCGGATCCGGAGCCAGGCCCGGCCCGCCCCAGCGGCAGGTCCGGCATCAGGTAAGCAGTTACCATGATGACGCTATTGCAAGTCATTTGCAGTGTTCCTAGACTCCCCGTGAGGCGACTGAGCAGGAGGTGGCTGGATGGCGGAGCCGATCACGCGGCTGGCGCGGGTTCGCAGCGCGCTGACGCCGGGTGAGTGGGCCCGGGCCGGCGGGATGACCGCCGCGATCATCGGGCTGCACGTCGTCGGCCTGGCTATGCTCGCCGCGGCGGTGGGCGGCCACTACCACATCACCTCGACCGAGGTGTTCGGCTTCGGGACCGGTGCGCTGGCCTACACCCTGGGCATGCGGCACGCCTTCGACGCCGATCACATCGCCGCCATCGACAACACCACCCGCAAGCTGGTCAATGACGGCAAGCGGCCGCTGTCGGTGGGCTTCTTCTTCTCGCTCGGCCACTCCACGATCGTGTTCGTCATGGCGGTCCTGCTGAACTTCGGCATCCGCTCGCTGGACAGCGCCGTGACGGATGACAGTTCCGGGCTGCACACCGTGACCGGGTTCATCGGCACGCTGGTGTCCGGCGGGTTCCTGTACCTCCTCGCCGCGCTCAACGTGATCATCCTGGTCGGCATCGTCAGGGTGTTCCGCGAGATGCGCACCGGCCGCTATAACGACCAGCAGCTCGAGGAGCAGCTCGCCAGGCGGGGGCTGATGAACCGGTTCTTCGGGCCGCTCGGCCGCCGGATTGACACGCCCTGGAAGATGTACCCGCTCGGCGTCTTGTTCGGCCTCGGCTTCGACACCGCGACCGAGGTCACCCTGCTGGTCCTGGCCGGCACTGCCGTCGTCAGCGGCCTGCCGTTCTACGCGATCCTGTCGCTGCCCATCCTGTTCGCGGCCGGCATGTGCCTGTTCGACACCGCCGACGGGTGCTTCATGAACTTCGCCTACGACTGGGCGTTCGCCCGCCCGGTGCGCAAGGTCTACTACAACATCACCATCACCGGCCTGTCGGTGTTCGTCGCCGCGTTCATCGGCACCATCGAGCTGCTCGGCCTCGTCGGCTCCGAGGCCGGCTGGAGCGGCGGCTTCTGGGCCTTCATGGCCGACTTCAACATCAACACCGCCGGGTTCGTCATCGTCGGCGTGTTCATCATCACCTGGGCCGCCGCCCTGGCCATCTGGCGCTTCGGCAGGATCGAGCAGAAGTGGGACCTGACGGCCGCCTCCCGCGCCGGCGCCTCCGACTAGGACAACGGCCCGGCGCCGCGCATCCGCGAGCCCGGCCGGTCAGCTGCTTCCCGGGTCGCCGGCGGACGGTGCCCAGCGGTCCTCGACCTTCGCCAGGCGCCAGTAGCCGACGGCGGCGGCCCACATGAGCACGAACAGGCCGACGATGATGAAGCCCACGTTGTTGAGGTTGATGTTGCTGATCCAGGTGGTCACGGGATCCACCCACCCGGCGTTGTCGTGCAGCACGCTGACCAGCTCGATCGTGCCGATCAGGAAGGCCACGGCGACCGACAGCCCGGTTATGGAGATGTTGTAGTAGACCTTGCGCACCGGGTTCAGGAACGCCCAGTCGTAGGCGACGCTCATGAACAGGCCGTCCAGGCAGTCCAGCAGGCTCATCCCGCTGGCGAACAGCAGCGGCAGCACCATGATCGCGTACCACGGCAGCCCGCTCGCCGCGCCCGTGCCGGCCAGCACCAGCAGGGCGACCTCGGTCGCGGTGTCGAAGCCCAGGCCGAACAGGATGCCGACCGGGTACATCTGGCCCGGCCGGGTGATGGCCTTCGTCAGCCGGCCCAGGATGCGGTTCATGAACCCGCGAGCCTGCAGGTGCGCCTCCAGCCGGGCCTCATCGAGCTCGCCGCCGCGCATGGACCGGAACACCCGCACGATCCCGGCCAGCGCGAACAGGTTCAGGATCGCGATGACATAGAGGAACGCCCCGGTCAGCCCGGTGCCGATCAGGCCCAGCGTCTGGTTGGCCGTGCTGGCGCCGGAGGTCAGGTCACCCACGATGTGCGCGCCGGCGGCGACCAGGGCGGCCATGCCCGCGACGATCGTGGCGTGGCCCATGGCGAACCAGAAGCCGACCGACTTGGGCCGGCGGCCCTCGCCGCGCAGCTTGCGGGTGGTGTTGTCGATCGCCGCGATGTGATCGGCGTCGAACGCGTGCCGCAGCCCGTAGGTATAGGCGGTGATGCCCAGCCCGACCCCGAAGACCTTCGTCCCGAGCCGGTAATGCCCGGGTCCCACGACGCCGAACAGGATCCCGAATGCCACCAGGTGCAGCAGCGCGATGAACCCGAGCAGCGCCCCGGCCTGCAGCCAGTCCGCCCTGGTCCACGTGGTGAGCATGGTCCTGAGCATCCCGTGGCGCCCGGCAGGCGCCCCGCCCGCCGGGCGCGCGGCACCAGCAGCAGACATGTGACCTCCCTGCGGGATCTCGCGTCCCGCGCGCGTGGGGTCCGTGACCGGGAGGGGTCTGGCTTCCAGCAGCAGCTGGTCACAGTGGCGCGACCGTGCCGGACTCTCACCGGCTTCCCGCCCGGTCAGGGCAGTGGGCAAGAAACTATCCCGGCGCCACCGCACGGCCGGGCAGGAGCGCGTGTGATGTCGGTCACATCATCTCAGCAGATTAATATCTGAGCAGGTGAACACACTTTCGCGGCCCCGTGCCGCTGGCTGGCCGGCTGACCTGCTGCCGGCACGGCAGCAGCACCCGCCGGCTGCGGTGGCCTAGCGGGCTGCCTGACGGCCGAAGGCGGCCGCCAGCCGCCCGTGCTGGCCGGCGTCGGCCAGCACGAGTACCTCATCCCCGGCCCGCAGCACGGCGTCCTCCCGCACCGGGACGAGCTGCCCGTCGCGGACCACGAAGCTGATCCACGCCTCCGCGGGCAGGGCATCCGACAGGTCGCCCACCGTCGCGCCGTCAGCGGGCGAGCCGGCCTGGACGGTGAGCTGGTGCACGCCCTCGGGCTCGTCCATCAGCCGCACGCCAAGGGCCCAGGGCTGCGGCTCCACCGGCCGCATCCGGATCCGCAGCAGCCGGGCCGCCACCGGGACCAGGCTGCCCTGCACGACCACCGAGAAGATCACCACGACGACCACGACCGCGTACAGCCGCTGCGCGCCGGCGACCCCGGCCGTCAGCAGGAAGCTGCCCAGCAGGATCGGCACCGCTCCCTTCAGGCCGGCGAACAGCACGAAGGCGCGCTCGCGGCGGGCCAGCCGGGCGGGCAGCAGGCACAGCCCCACCAGCACCGGCCGGATCACCGCGGCCAGCACGACGCCGATGACCAGGCCGGGGATCCACACATCGGCCCGCTCCAGCACCGGCAGGCTGACGGTCAGGCCGAGCACCGCGAAGGCCACGATCTCGGCCAGGCTGGCCAGCGCGGAGTGAAACCGCTCGATCTCCCGCTTGAACGGGGCACGGGCGTCGCCGAGCACGATCCCGGCGATGAAGACCGCCAGGAAGCCCGATCCGTGCGCCAGTGCGGCCAGCCCGTACAGCAGCAGCGCGCTGAACAGGGTGCGCAGCGGGTAGAGCCCCTCGCCGGGCAGCGGGACGCGGCGGGTGAACCACAGCAGGGCCAGGCCGCCGGCCACGCCGACCACCGCCCCGACCACCATCTGCAGCACGAACTCGCCGCTGGCCTGGGCGACCGAGCCCCAGGTCAGGCTGCCCGCGGCGAGGACCGCGGTCATCAGCGAGATGCCGACCGGGTCATTGGCGCCCGACTCGCCTTCCAGGATGGTGCCGCTGCGGCCGGACACCTCGCGCTGGCCCAGCACGGAGAACACCATGGCCGGGTCGGTCGGCGCCACCGCCGTGCCGACCAGCACGGCCAGGTACCACGGCACGTCCAGGAGGCCGTGCGCCAGCGCGGCCGTCGCCGCCACGGTGGCAAAGGTGCCCAGCACGCCGGTAGTGACGATGGGCCCGGCGGCAGCACGGCAGCGGCGCCAGCCGATGTTCATGCCGCCGCTGAACAGGATGCACGCCAGCGCGATCGTGACGACGCGCTCGACGGTCCGCTGCGGCGGGGCGTGCAGGCCGGGGATCACCTGCACCGCGATGGCGGCCCCGACCAGGACCAGGGCGGGCGAGGGGATCCGGAGCCGCCGGGTCAGGCGGCTGGACAGCACCGCCACCAGCGCGACGGCAGCCGTCAGCACCACCAGTACGGCGAACGACCTGACATCCCCCACGCTCTGAAACCCCTCCCGGCCCGCACGACAACGCGATCCCGACCAGGCTTCCCGGGGCTCCTCCTGCGACCCTACCGTTCCGCCCGCACCACCGCCCCGCCCAGTACTACGCCGGTGGCGTCCGGCCTGGCCAGGCGGGCAGGGTGCAGATCCCGCGCCAGGCGGCCCGGAGGCCGAGATGAGTCAGCCGCGCATCAGTCTGGCATCCCGGGCCGCGTGGCCCGCGGAACCCGGCCGGGGCGGCCGCCCCGGCGCGCGGGCCGCGGTCACCCGGCCGACCCGCCGGCGGCCAGCCGCATCAGGTCGGTGTCCAGGTTGACCGATACCTCGGTGCCGCCCGCGCTGCCGAACTCGTGCTGGTAGCTCTGCCAGGACTGGTCCTTGATCTTGCCCTCGAAGCCGCTCTCGATCAGCAGCACCAGCTCGACGGCGGCCCGCTCGATGCGCTTGTTCAGCGCCGGGTCGCTCCAGTCCTCGGGGGCGGCGAACAGCGCGGTCGGCACCGTCATGGCGCGCATGTAGGCGAACATCGGCCGCATCTGATCGTCAGCGACCAGGGCATGGCGGGCGGTTCCGGCCGTCGCGGCCAGCACGACCGGCTTGGCGATGAGCAGGTCGTTGTCCAGCACGTGGAAGAACGAGGTGAACAGCCCGCTCGGCCCGGCCTTGTACACCGGGGTGCTGGCGATGATGCCGCCGGCCTGGCACAGCGTGCTGACGGCCTGCTGCAGCCTCGGCGAAGTCAGCTGGGACACCAGCGCGGAGGCGATGTCGGCGGCCAGCTCGCGCAGCTCAATGACGCTGACGACGACCTGGCTGCCGTTGCGGGCCGCCAGGTCCCTGGCGCGCTCGGCGGTGCGGTCGGCCAGCAGGCGCGTCGAGGACGGGTCGCTGGTGCCCGCGCTGACGACCGCGAGCCGGACGGGCTGCTGCTCGGTGGCGTTCATGCTGTCAGGTCCTTATCCCGCCGGTGCTCCCGGCGCTGGCGCTGATCCTGGTGCGGAATGCCCGCTGCAGCGGCCGCGGCTGCCGGGGCGGGCTCGCCGGCGAGCTGGCGGCACAGCATCTCCAGCTGCCGGTACTCGGCCGGGGCCAGCCCGGCGCGCACCGCGCGGGCGACGCTGCGGGCGTGCCGGCGGCCGACCTGGCGCTGCAGCTGGCGGCCGGCCGCGGTGAGCGCCAGCCGCACGCCCCGCCCGTCGGCCGAGTCCGGCTGCCGCTCGACCAGGCCGCGGACGGCCAGCCGGTCCACCAGGCGGGACAGCGCCGGCTGGCTGAGCAGGACGTGCCGGTTCAGCTCGCTCATCCGGGCCGGCCCGGGGCACTTGGACAGCGTGTACAGCACGTCGTACTCGCGCATCGAGATGCCGTCCCAGGTGTCCTGCGCCGCGAACTGCTTCATCAGCGCGGCATGCGCCGACAGCAGCGCCTCCCACGCGTCGCTGGCCGCGTGCCGGGTGCCGGCCATCACGGCTCCGGGTAGGTGGCCTGGAGCTGCTGCTCGGTGTCGGTGTAGGGCGACCCGCCGGTCACGTTGTCGCCGCGGTTGGCGTTCGGCCGCGGCTGGCGCGGCGCCTGGTCGCCGTACTTGGCCGTGACCAGGCTGGCGTGCGTCGGCGGCTGCGCCGACTCCGGGTCGCGCCGGGCGGCGATCTCCTTGCGCAGCACCGGGACGACCTCCCCGCCGAGCAGGTCCAGCTGGTCCAGGACCGTCTTCAGCGGCAGGCCGGCGTGATCCATCAGGAACAGCTGCCGCTGGTAGTCGCCGAAGTGCTCGCGGAAGGTCAGCGTCTTGTCGATGACCTCCTGCGGGCTGCCCACCGACAGCGGCGTCATCTCCGCGAAGTCCTCCATCGACGGGCCGTGCCCGTACACCGGCGCCTCGCTGAAGTAGGGCCGGAACTCCCGCCAGGCGTCCTGCGACTTGCGGGCGAGGTAGGCCTGGCCGCCCAGGCCGACGATGGCCTGCTTCTCGGTGCCGTGGCCGTAGTGCGCGAACCGGTGCCGGTAGAACCGGATCAGCCGGATGTAGTGCTCCTTGGGCCAGAAGATGTTGTTAGCGAAGAAGCCGTCGCCGTAGTAGGCGGCCTGCTCGGCGATCTCCGGGGTGCGGATCGACCCGTGCCACACGAACGGCGGCACGTCATCCAGCGGCCGCGGGATCGAGGTGAAGCCCTGCAGCGCCGTGCGGTACTTGCCCTGCCAGTCGACCACGTCCTCGCGCCACAGCCGGTGCAGCAGGTTGTAGTTCTCCAGCGCCAGCGGCAGGCCCTCCCGGATGTCCTGGCCGAACCACGGGTACACCGGCGCGGTGTTGCCGCGGCCGAGCATCAGGTCCATCCGGCCCTTGGACAGGTGCTGCAGCATCGCGTACTCCTCCGCGATGCGCACCGGGTCGTTGGTGGTGATCAGCGTGGTCGCCGTGGTGAGGATCAGCCGCTGGGTGGCCGCCGCGAGGTACGCCAGCAGCGTGGTGGGCGCCGAGGAGAAGAACGGCGGGTTGTGGTGCTCGCCGATGGCGAACACGTCAAGCCCGACTTCCTCGGCCTTCTGCGCGATCTGGACAACCGCGTCAATCCGCTCCGCCTCGCTGGGCGTCTCCCCCGACACCGGGTCCCGGGTGATGTCGCTCACCGAGAAGATCCCGAACTGCATCACATGCCTCCTGCGTTCCCCGCCGCGCCGGGACGGCCGGCGGACAGTGGCGCTCATCTCTATGCGTTTGCATGTAGTTCAACAGCCGGGCGACCCCGATATTCCGCCGCTGACATGCTCGTGCCGGTCAGCTCGCCGGAACTGCCGGACTGGTACCCGGTGAGCCTGGTGCCGTACCAGCCCGGGCTGCCGAAGCGGGGCCAGCGCCCCTGACGCCCGCCAGGACCGCCGGGCCGGCCGGCGCCGCGCCGGCCGCGCGGCCGGCGGGAGCCGCGCCGGCCAGGGCGGTCAGCACCGTGAGCGCGTCGTGCACCGCCGCGACGTCGTGCGTGCGCAGGTAGGCAGCGCCCTGCGCGGCGGCGAAGATCTCGGCGGCCAGCGTCGCGGGCCCGGCACCGGCCGCATCCCGGCCGGTCAGCGCGCGCAGGAAGGAC
Organism: Streptosporangiaceae bacterium; assembly: GCA_035763085.1. Lineage (GTDB taxonomy): Bacteria > Actinomycetota > Actinomycetes > Streptosporangiales > Streptosporangiaceae > DASUBV01. The sequence goes on from DASUBV010000014.1 coordinate 14,995, forward strand.
TTACGTGACGCTGACACCAGCACGGGCAGGCCGAATGACTCGCGGAGCTGGCCGATCCCGGCCAGGGCCGTCAGCGACGGGCCGGGCGTGCTGCCGAGGAAGTACCCGAGCCCGGGATCGATGATGAGCCGGTCCCGGCCGACCCCGGCCGCCTGCAGCGCGGCCAGCCGCCGGGTGAAGAACCGCCCGATGCCGGCCCACACCTCGGCCGGGTCCGTCACCACCCGGGTGGCGGGCCCGGCGGCCTGGACCGAGTGCATGACGATCAGCTGGCATCGCGACTCGGCCAGGGCCGGGTACTGCTCCGGATCCCCGAATCCCTGGATGTCGTTCAGGTACGCCGCGCCGCTGGCCACCGCGAACCGCTGGACCTGCGGGTCGAGAGTGTCCACCGACACCGGGATGCCCTCGGCGGCCAGCGGCTCCAGGACCGGGGCGAGCCGCCGCTGCTGCTGCGCGGTGCTGACCGGCCGGGAGCCCGGGTGGCTGGCGGCCGGGCCGAGCTCGATGATGCCGGCGCCGTCGGCGTGCAGCTGCCGGGCATGCGCCAGGGCGTCGGCGGGCGCCAGGTAGCGGCCGCCGTCCGAGAAGGAATCCTCGGTGATGTTGACGATCCCGACGATGCAAGGCCGTCCTGCCGGGAGCAGCCCGGCCGCTGGTGACCCGTTCAGGCTGGTCTCCCGTCGCCGCGTCATCTGGTCCGGGCGCCGGCCGCGCGGCGCCGGTCTGGCACCGCGGCGCGGGCGCGGGTCCCGGCGCCGGACGAGCATACGCTGACCCGCCGTCAGCCCGGGACGCCCGCCGGGCGCGCTGACGGGAGGCAGCGGATGCGTCCGGGGCAGCGGGGTGATGGCGGCTGATCGAAGGGACCATGACCGGCCGCGCTGCGTTCCTTGCGGTGCGTAGCAGCTGATGGCGGCGGGCGCCGGCCGGGCGGGCGAT
>DASUBV010000015.1:0-8687 GCA_035763085.1 Streptosporangiaceae bacterium
GTCCGGGGGCGGAGCCCCGGCCCGGGGGTTCCGCGGTCGTCCCCGGCCAGCCTTAAGCACCGGAGACCGGCGACTGCTGACCTGACCCGGCCACCTCCCGCACGGCCGCCGGCTCCGCCGCCGAGATCTCCTCCAGGCTGCGCCCCGATGGCTCGGGCAGCACGAGCGTGAGCGCCGCTCCGGCCGCCGAGATGATCCCGGCCAGCAGCAGCGTGTGCTGCAGGCCGAGGTGGTCCGACAGCACCGGGAACAAGAACACCCCGACGAACGCGCCGAACTTGCCGATCCCGGCCGAGATGCCGTGGCCGGTCGCCCTGGTGGACACCGGGAACACCTCGCCCGGCAGCACGAAGGTGGTCATGTTCGGCCCGAACTCGGTGAAGAAGTAGCTGATTCCGTAGGCGATCAGGAACGGCAGCACGGCCGTGGTCATGCCGGGGACCAGCGCGATCACGCCGAAGCACACCGCCATCATGATGAAGCCGCCCAGCTGCAGCTTGCGGTGCCCGATCCGGTCGATGCGCGCGATGCCCAGGATGTAGCCGGGGACGGCGGCAACCACGAAGATGGCCAGCTGGATGGCGATCGTGTCCATCGTCGTGGCGGACGGCGAGATCAGGGCGATGATCTGCGGAGTGGAGATCGTGTTGCCGTAGTAGGCGTAGTCCAGCAGGAACCAGCAGCCCGCCGTGCCGCTCAGCAGCACCAGGAACCGCCGGGTGGTCAGGAACTCGCGCAGCCCGATCCGCCGCTGCGGCCCGGCCTCGCTCGCCGCGTCGCTGGTGACGACGCCGTCGGTGAACCGGGTCAGCTCCTGCCGGGCGGTGACCTGCTTGCCCTGCACCTGGACCTGGAATCGGGGCGACTCCGGCATCCGGCTGCGCAGGTAGACCACCGCGCCGGCCGGGACCGCGCCGAGGGCGAGCAGCAGGCGCCAGGTCAGCCCGGTGCTGATGCCGGCACCCAGGAAGGCGAGCGCGATGAGCGGCCCGATGATCAGTCCCAGAGCCTGGGTGGAGAAGACCAGGCCGACGAGCCGGCCGCGGTCCTTGCGGTTGGCGTACTCGGTCATCAGCACGGCGCTGACCGGGTAATCGCCGCCGACGCCCAGGCCGAGCAGGAACCGGAACGCGATCAGCACCCAGAACGAGGGCGACAGGGCCGAGCCAATCGAGGCGACCGCCATCACGGCCGCGACCAGCCAGTACACCCGCTTGCGGCCGACCAGGTCAGCGATCCGGCCGAAGCACATGGCACCCAGGAACGCGGCGCCCAGCATGGTCGCGTTCAGGATCGCCAGATGGCTGGTGTCCAGGTGCCAGTCCTGCTTGATCAGCGTCGAGGCAATTCCGATGATGAACAGGTCGTAGGCGTCGGTAAAGAAGCCCATTCCCGAGACGAGGACCGCGCGCAGGTGGAACCTGTTCAGCGATGCGTTGTCAAGCGCCCCGATGAGGCCACCGGGCCGTGCCTGCGCCATGTCATTCCTCTGCTAGTCGGCGGGCTCCGCTCCCCGGGTCCTCCGGCGACGAACATACTTCTTTCCGGCAAATCACAACTGACGCGCATATGAACGGGAAGTGAACACAGGAGGCGGGGATGGGCAGCGGGCGGCGAGCACGAGTGCGGCGGGCGGCAGCGCTGGCCCTGGCTGCCCTACCCGACCGGCGCCGGCTGGCGGATCAACAGCATCGGCGCGTTTAATGGGCGCGGCACCGCCTACCAGATGGCCATCCTGACCGCGGGCAACGCGAGCATGAGCTACGGGATCACCACGATCCAGGCGGCGGCGCGCGTCATCAACCGGGACATCAGGGAGGCATGATCACCGCGGACAGCACGGCCGCCGCCGCCCCGGAACGCGCTCAGCAGCGCTCGGCGTTTCCCGACTACCGGTTCGCCCCCAACATCGGCGGCCACCCGGAGGTCTACCAGCTCGAGAATGAGGCGTTCGACCGTGCCGGGCATGTCCTGGCTGCCCTGCGGTCCCTGGCGCCCTGGGCCGGCAAGACGATCGTCGACCTGGGCTGCGGGACCGGCTACTGGCTGGCCAGGTACGCCCGCGAGGCGGCCCGGGTCATCGGCATCGAGCCGGACGACATGGTCCGGGCGCAGGCGGTCCGGGCGCTGTCCGCCCTGGCGCTGCCCCGGCTGGACGACCCCCGGCCGGCCGTCCGCCCGGAGGTACTGCCAGGCTCGGCCGAGCACACCGGGCTGCCTGACGCCTGCGCCGACGTCGTGCACGCCAGGTTCGCGTACTTCTTCCCGCCCGGCGCCGATGCCGGCCTGGCCGAGGTGCTGCGGATCCTGCGTCCCGGCGGGCGGCTGCTGGTGGTCGACAACGACTACCGGTGGGGGGAGTTCTCCGGGCTGCTGGCGGCGGCGTCCCGTAAGCCGGCCCGCGAGGTCGCGGACACCGTCGACCAGTGGTGGCAGGCCCGCGGCGCCCGGCGTCACGAGGTCCGCTCCGAGCTGCGCTTTACCCGCCGGCAGGATCTCGCGGCCGTGCTGCATATCGAGTTCCCGGCGCAGGTCGCCCGTGACTGGCTGACCCGCCATCCGCTGGCGACGGGGCTGACCTACGGCTACGTCCTGTTCGAGGTGGCCAGGACGGCGTCGCAGGCGAGCCTGGCCCACCCATAGTCAGCGTTATGGATAATCCACAACGCAGACTATCTGCGTTATCCTGGACTCATGACCACGGCGACCACCCCGCGGACCGCACCGGACCTGAGTTACCTGCTGACGCACACCAGCCACGTGCTGACCACGCAACTGACCGCGGCACTGGCCGAGATCGGGCTGACGGTGCGCGGGTACTGCGTGCTGAATCACGCGCTGGGCGGCGAGCTGACCCAGATCGAGCTGGCCCGGATCGGCGACATGGACAAGACCACCATGGTCATCACGATGGATGACCTGGAGGCCGCGGGGCTGGCCGAGCGGCGGCCGGCGCCCGGCGACCGGCGGGCCCGGATCGTGGTGGTGACGGAGGCGGGCCGGCAGGTGGCCGCGGACGGCGCCCGGATCGTCAGCCGCGTGCACGGCGACGTCCTGGCCGCGCTTCCGGAGGCCGAGCGCGAGGTGTTCGTCAGCGCGCTGAGCCGGCTGGCCGCCGGCCACCTGGCCACGCCGGTGGAGTGCGAGCAGCCGGTCCGCCGCCGCCGCCAGGCCCACCCGTAAAGCCGCTCCGCAGCTGACCACTCCGCAGCCAGCCGTCCGCCGGGCGCGGGCCGCCGGGCTAGGCTGCGCGGAGCCGGGCGGGGCGACGCCGAGGGGGCCGGCTGACGGGCGAGCTGCTGACGGACCTGCACCGCCAGCAGCACCGGGCTGCCCGGCCCAGACCGCATTCCGGCGAGACCCCTGCGCGAGCTGACTGCGGCTTACAGATCAGGCTTTAAGAGATTGTCTCTAATAAAACGATCCGCTACGGTACTTCCTAGGAACGCAGAACCTAGGAGGACTCAATGACGGATCCCGGTGCGCGGGTGGCGCCCCGCGCTGGCGGCCGCTCCCGCGGCCTGGCGCTCGCCGTCCTGTGCGCGGCGACGCTGATGATCATCCTGGACGGCACGATCGTGACGGTCGCACTGCCGTCCATCCAGGCCGACCTGGGCTTCTCGCCGGCCAGCCTGACCTGGGTGATCAACGCCTACATGATCGCCTTCGGCGGGCTGCTCCTGCTGGCCGGGAGGCTGGGCGACCTGATCGGCCGGGCCCGGGTGTTCCTGGCCGGGCTGGCGGTGTTCACGCTGGCCTCGCTGGCCTGCGGGCTGGCCGGCAGCCCGGAGTTCCTGATCGCGGCGCGGTTCGTGCAGGGTGCCGGCGCCGCGCTGGTGTCGGCCGTGAGCCTGGGCATGATCACCGGGCTGTACGCGGAGGCGCGGGAGCGGGGCCGGGCGATCGCGGCCTACAGCTTCACCGGCGCGGGCGGCGCCTCGGTCGGGCTGGTGCTGGGCGGCGTGCTGACCCAGACCGCCGGGTGGCACTGGATCTTCTTCGTCAACCTGCCGGCCGGGATCGCGGCCGGGCTGGCCGGGCTGCGGGTGCTGCCCGCCGAGCCGGGCGCCGGGCTGCGCGAGGGCGCCGACGCCCTGGGCGGGGTGCTGGTCACCGGCGGGCTGATGGCCGGCGTCTACGCCCTGGTCGGCACGGCGCAGCACGGCTGGCTGTCCGCGCCGACGCTCGGCTTCGCGGCGGGCGCGGTCGTGCTGCTCGCGGCGTTCGTGCTGCGGCAGGCCCGGGCGGCCCGGCCGCTGCTGCGGCTGGGCATCCTGTCCTCGCGCAACGTCAGCGGCGCGAACCTCGCGCAGGGACTGGTGATCGCGGCGGCCTTCGGGTTCCAGGTCATGATCGTGCTGTACATGCAGCGGGCGCTGGGCTACTCCCCGGCCGCGGCGGGCCTGGGCCTGCTGCCCACGGCGGCGGTGATCGGGATGGTATCGCTGGGCCTGTCGGCACGGCTGGCCATGCGGTTCGGCGCGCGGACCACGCTGCTGGCCGGCCTGGCCCTGGTCGCCGCGGGACTCGCGCTGCTGATCGGCGTCCCGGTGCACGGCGACTATTCGGTGCACCTGCTGCCCGCGATGCTCTTGTTCGGGGTCGGCGGCGGGCTGACACTGCCCGCGCTGGCGATGCTCGGCATGTCCGATGCGACGCCAGCGGACGCCGGGATCGTGTCGGGGCTGTTCAACACCACCCAGCAGGTGGGGGCGGCGGTGGGCGTGGCCCTGCTGTCGACGCTGGCTGCCGCCCGGACCGCGCACCTGACCGCGGCCGCGGGCCGGCCCGGCGCGCTGGCCTCGGCGGCGGCGCTGACCGCCGGGTACCGGCTGGCTTTCGCGGTCGGGGCGGGGCTGGCGGCTGGCGCGCTGATCGTCGCGGCGGTGGTGCTGCGCCCGGCGGAGGCGGGGCACGCCGGTGCGGAGCCGGGCGAGACGGAAGTGGTGCCTGCGGACGCCGCGGAGGCGGCGGGGACGGCGCCGCGGCGCGGCTAGCGCCTGGTCACACGCGGAGGTCGACACGGCCGCGACGAGAACAACAGCCCGAGCCAGGACCCGATGGTAAGCCGAGAGCGGACGACCCGGACAGTGCGAGACTCACGATGTAACGTGTTTGCATCCGGGCATGGCCACAGCGAGGTAGCGGAGGGTGGCGCGGAGCATGTTCGAGAGATTCACCGACCGAGCACGGCAGGTGGTGGTCCTGGCCCAGGACGAGGCCCGGACGCTGCACCACAACTACATCGGGACTGAGCACATCCTGCTCGGCCTGATTCACGAAGGCCACGGGATTGCCGCCCAGGCGCTGACCGCCCTGGGCATCGATCATGCGGCGGTGCGCCAGCGCGTCGAGGAGATCATTGGCCACGGCGAGGGGGCGCCGGCCGGGCACATCCCGTTCACCCCGCGAGCGAAGAAGGTGCTCCAGCTAGCGCTGCGCGAGGCGCTGCAGTTCGGCCACAACTACATCGGGACCGAGCACATCCTGCTCGGCCTGGCCCGCGAGGGGCAGGGGGTGGCCGCGCAGGTCCTGACCGCCCTGGGCGCCGACCACGGCCGGGTGCGCCGCGAGGTGATCGAGCTGGTGGGGCAGCAGCCGGTCACTGGCCCGCCGGGGGAGCTGAGCCTGCCCGGCAAGGCAGGCCGGGGGACCCGCAAGACACTGGCTCAGGTCATGGGCCGCCTGGACGCGATCGAGCTGCGGCTGAGCGCCCTGGAGCAGCGCGTCGGCACCGGCCCCGACCTGCGGGACCTGGACAGCCAGCTCGCCCAGGTGCGCCGGGACAAGGAAACGGCTATCGATGCCCAGGACTTCGAGACCGCCGCGGCCCGCCGGGATCAGGAGAGGGAGCTTCTGGCCGAGCGAAGTGCCCGCCGGGATACCTGGGCCAGCGCGCACATGGACCTGCCGTCGCTGAGCGATGAGGTCGAGCGGCTGCGCCAGCTGCTCCGCCAGCATGGCATCGACCCGCAGGACGGCGTCGCCTGAGCGCCGGCTGACAGCCGTGTCCCCGGTCCCGCCGGGGCGAACCGGGGACACGGGACCGGGACCAGCTGCCTGGCCCCGCAGTGTGACGCGATCCGCGACCCGCTGGAATCCGCCGGCGCCGGGCGGCACGCCGGCAGCCCGCCCGTCGGCCTCCGGACACCCCGGGAACGGGGTGGCGTAGCGTGAGCCTCGTTCCCTGCCCCGAGCCTGGAGATGCCGTGACCGACGCCCCCGCCATCGACCCTGCGAGTTCCGCCCTGCTGGTGATGGATTACCAGCTGAGCGTGGTCCGGATGGTCGACGGCGCGGACGCGCTGGTCGCCCAGGCCGCCAGCGCCATCGCCACTGCCCGGGCGGCGGGCATCACGGTCGGCTATGTGCGGGTCGCCTTCGATGACCAGGACTACGCCGCGATCCCGGGCACCAACAAGACGTTCACCGCACTGGTCGCCAGCCGCCGGCTGCACGACACCGACCCGGACACCGTCATCGACGCGCGGGTAGGGCCGGAGCCGGGCGACATCATCGTGCGCAAGGTCCGCGTCGGCGCGTTCTCCACCACCGACCTGGACGAGCAGCTGCGGGCGCGCGGCATCACGACGCTGATCCTGGCCGGGATCAGCACCAGCGGGGTGGTCCTGTCGACAGTGCGCGCGGCCGCCGACCTGGACTACCGGGTGTATGTGCTGGAAGATGCCTGCGCGGATACCGACCCGGTCGTTCACGAGACGCTGACCCAGCGGGTCTACCCGCGCCAGTGCTACGTCATCAGCGTGGCCGACCTGCCCGCGCTCCTGCCCGCTGCCTGACTGACAGGCACCCGCGCGGGCAGCCCAGGTCAGCCGCGCTGGCGGCCCGGTCAGCCGGCGCAGGCCGCCAGCAGCTCCTGCGGGGTGCTGAACCGGAAGCCCAGCATGTCGACGGCGATGCCGCCGGCCCGTGCCGCCAGTGCCAGGGCCGCCTCGGCCACCTTGAGCTGCATGTCCTGGCTGGCGTCCCCGGGCCGCAGGCCGGTGTTCAGGTCCCAGTGGTGCAGCGGCCGCTTCTTGACCGGGCTGACCGCGGGCGGGGCGAGGGCAGGAATGAACTGCCCAGGTGAGCTGTAGGCGGTAAGGAAGGTGATGTCCTTGCCGCTGATGATGTACGAGTCGTCCTTCGTGTCCTCGACCGCCACGTCCCCGGCATACGGGCGCAGCACCAGGGCGACCTCGTCCGGAGGGACGGACCGCTCGCTGTAGACCGACGCGAGCAGGGCCCGCGGCCGCAGCGACGGGCCGGGGAACAGGCTCCCGCCCAGGCGGGCGGCCAGCCCGCGGATCAGCAGCTCGCCGTCGGCCATCTTGGCCTCGTGCGTGCGCAGGCCGCGCTGGTCCTGGGCGGATGAGGCGGCGTACCAGGCCACCGCCGTATCCGGAGGCAGCCCGGCCTGCTCCCGGAGCCGGGGCGTGACCTCGAACGGGCCGAACAGCAGCACCCCGTTGCCGAAGATGAGCCGGCTGCGCCAGTGCCGCAGCTGCGGGTCATAGAGCCGGGCCGCGTCCAGTAACGCCGGGCCCGGATCCGCGGGCAGCAGCAGGGCCGGCCCGGCGGCGAGCCTGCTCGGGGTTCGGTCGAAGAGCGCCACAGAGGTGTCCTCCCGGCTATCGCAGCCTCACCGTCTACGTTAGCCGTCCCGGACTATCGGTGCATATCGGAACGTCCGGGTGCGCTTTCGCTAGAAGGTACTGCCATCAGCGCCGCGACAGCAGCAGGGCCGGGATGATGAACACGAATGCGACCACGATGGGGACCTCGGCCGAGCTCAGCGCCCAGAGCACGGACACGATTCCGGGCAGCGGCTGGGTTCCGAGGACGGCCCTGGCTAGTCGCGACACCCGCACGGCGGGAGCCGGCGAGCGTTGCGTCATCTCAGCCAGAGCCTCCCGGATGATCCTCAGGTCAGGCTTCGCGCTGAAGGCGATGCAGACTCCGCGGCGGTCGCGGGCGATCACGAAGTCCAGCGGCGGCCAGGCCCGGCCGACCAGCCGCCGGGCCCGGACGCTGGCCAGGTCGTGCAGGTCAATGGTGCGATACCCGGTCGGCGTCCGCGCCGACAGGTAGTGGCTGTACTGGGTCCCCCGGGAGTGCTTCCCCTTCTGCTTCCGCATGGCCGCGCACAGGTGCCGCGTACTCGTCACGCCGATGGCCGCCACGAGACCGAGCACGAATGCCAGCAGGACAACCCGAACCCCCGCCAGCGCCACCAGCGACGGAACCAGCCCGACCAGCACGGCAGCGGTGGCGCAGGCGGCGGTGACGGAGCTATGCCGGCGCGGCGACCGGGCAGCGCGCACCATGCTCCGCCTTCCGTCTCGCGACTCGGGTTTTAGCCTATAGCCGACTATTTCGGCAGAATTCTGCCGGCACGCCGTCGTCGCACAGCCGGCTATTCCGACGGAAGCTGCCCGGCGCGCCGCCGCGCCATAACCGACTACTCCGACGGGAGCTGCCGGCGCGCTGCGTGGCGGAACGGGCACATCATGGCCGTGCTGCCCATCTCCGCCAGCACGGTCCATGAGCATCTCACCGGGCGTTCGGCCCGTTCGGCGTCCGGAGCCGCTGCGAGCCGGCTGCCGCGGTGCTCAGCTGAGCATGCCGGCCAGCGCGTCACGCACATCGTTGCCGTCCAGGGCGCCGGACTGCAGCTTCCCGTCGTC
>DASUBV010000016.1:0-66272 GCA_035763085.1 Streptosporangiaceae bacterium
GGGGTCGGGTTGAGCGGGATCAGGTTGACGTGCGCCAGCTGCCCGGCGAGCAGGTCGCCGAGCAGGTCCGCGCGCCAGGCGTGGTCGTTGACGTCGCGGATCATGGCGTACTCGATAGACACCCGGCGGCCGGTCGCGGCCGCGTATCCCCAGGCGGCGTCCAGGACCTCGGCGACTTTCCAGCGCCGGTTCACCGGCACCAGCTCATCCCGCAGCCCGTCGTCGGGCGCGTGCAGGGACACCGCCAGCCGGACCGACAGCTGCTCGCCGGCCAGCCGCTGGATGGCCGGCACCAGTCCGACGGTCGAGACGGTGACCGACCGCTGGGAGATGCCCAGCCCGCCCGGCGCGGGGTCGGTGATCCGGCGGACCGCGGCCAGCACGCAGGCGTAGTTGGCCAGCGGCTCGCCCATGCCCATGAACACGACGTTGGAGACCCGGCCCGGTCCGCCGGGCACCTCGCCGCGGGCCAGGCTGGCGGCGCCGGCGAAGACCTGGGTCACGATCTCGGCCGTGGACAGGTTGCGCGTCAGCCCGGCCTGGGCCGGTCGCGCAGAACGGGCAGGCCATCCCGCAGCCAGCCTGCGAGGACACGCACATGGTGACCCGGTCGGGATAGCGCATCAGCACCGACTCGAGGTAGGCGCCGTCGAACGCCCGCCACAGGGTCTTGCGGGTGGTGCCGCCGTCGCAGGTGAGCTCGCGCTCGGCGGTCAGCAGCCGGGGCAGCAGGGCAGCGGCCAGCTCCTCCCGCTGAGCGGACGGCAGGTCGGTCATCTGGCCGGGGTCGTCGGTCAGCCGGGCGAAGTAATGCCGGGACAGCTGGTCAGCGCGGAACGCGGGCTGGCCGAGATCGGCCACGGCGGCGCGGCGGCCGCCGGCATCCAGGTCGGCCAGGTGCCGCGGCGGCCGGCGGCGGCCGGGCCGCTCCGGCTGGCCGAGCTGGAGCACGGCAGGCGGAGCCGGAGGGCCGGCTGCCGGGCGTGATCCGGTCACCTGCGGGGCTCCGTTCGGGTGCGGGGGCAAGTTCACTCGGTGATCTTCGGGGCATGTGCGGATGGGCCCCCGCAAAGTCTGTAGATTCCGTACTATGCCGACGCTGCGCAGAGGGTCCAGTCAGGCCAGGATATCCGGCCGGCCTGACCAGCCTGCCGTGCTGCTCGACAGCGAGAGCCCCTACGGGAGCAGGCGAGTCGTGGTCGAGTATGACGGCACCACGACGGCGGCCTACGTGCACGACCGCGAGGGCCCGATCGCGGCCACCTGGATCGCCAACCACGCGCCGGCACCCCAGAGCGTCGACCTGGCCGGGCTCAGCACCGGGCAGGCCCCGCAGATGCCCGCCGGCCACACCCGGCACCCGCAGGGCCGGCCGCCGCTGGACCCGCAGACGCTGCGCGCGCTGTGGCTGGAAGAGGGCGACGGCGTCGCGATCATGGAGAACGACGTCCCGCTGGCGCTGATCCCCGGCTGGGCGGACATGTCCACCGGCATGCCCGGCTACGGACGCGACATCATCGGCCAGACTCCGTTCGGCTGGTCACTGGACCAGGCCATGGAGGGGCTGGGACCGCGCATCACGGCGGCCGAGCAGTTCTGGCGCTGGCGCTCCGACGCGTCGGCCTGGGCGTCATTCCGGCAGGCGGTGTTCGGCCACCTGCTGGGTCGCCTCGGGCCGGGCGGGAAGTACTGGGACGTCAGCGGCGGCAATCAGCCGCTGGTCGGCGTCTCCGAGCGGCCGCCGACACCGCAGCGGCCGTACTCGGTGCTGTCCACGGCCGGCATGAGCTGCCAGCGGATGCCGGCGATCGAGCAGACCGGGCCGGGGCGGGCCGGCCAGGAGCGGATCGAGCTGGCCCTGGCCACGACGATGTCCAGCGCGGACGCGGCGCGGGTCTTCCTGTGGCTGGCCCAGTACCCGTGGCGCGAGGTGACCTGGCTGGGCGCGGGGCACAGCATCCCCTGGTACCACGAGCCGGCCACCTTCCCGCTGGGCCGCGGGAACTCCGCGGTGCTGCTGCTGGACGAGCCGGGCCGGCTGCTCGGCCCGGAGGTTCCCTCGCTGGCGGGCTTCACGGTCGCCGGGGCGCCCGTCCGGTGGCTGTGGATCGTTCCGATCAGCGAGCGGGAACGGCTGCTGGCCGCCGAGCGCGGGTCAGGCAGCCTGATCACGCAGCTGGCGGCGCAGCGGCGGAGCTGGGTCAGCGGCTAGCCGGGGCCAGGGCCGCCGCGAGGCGGATCGCCTGACGACCGCCGCGAGCCGGATCGCGGCTATCCGTGGTGGGCATGCGGGATGAACCACGTCAGCAGCAGCCAGACCACCGGTGCCATGATCAGCAGGGAGTCCAGCCGCTCGAGGATGCCGCCGTGGCCGGGCAGGATCGAGCCCATGTCCTTGATCTGCAGGTCGCGCTTGATCATCGACTCGACGAGGTCGCCCAGGGTGGCCGCGGCCACCGCGACGGCGCCGAGCACCAGGCCCTGCCATACCTGCCCGTTCAGCAGCAGCGGCAGCGCGATCGCGCCGGCGGCCAGGCAGAAGATGGCCGAGCCCGCCAGGCCTTCCCAGGTCTTCTTGGGGCTGATCACCGGGGCCAGGGGGTGACGGCCGAACAGGATCCCGGCGAAGTAGCCGCCCACGTCACTGCAGACGGTCAGCAGGATGAACAGCAGCACCCGGCGGTCCCCGTCGGCCCGCGCCAGCATCAGCGCGACGAATGAGGCCAGCAGCGGCAGGTAGGCCAGGGTGAAGACGCTGGCCGTGACGTCGCGCACGTAGCCGTCCGCGCCGCGCGGCAGCCGCCAGGCCAGCACCGCGATAAAGGTGAGCCCGAGGGCGGCCAGCGCGTCCCGGTAGCCCGTCCAGTAGGCCAGCGCGATCATGGCCGCCCCGCCCGCGGCGACCGGGACCAGGGCCAGGTTCACCGAGCGGGAGCCGAGGGCCCTGCTGAGCTCCCACAGCGCCAGGCCGACGACCGCGCCCACGTACAGCAGGAAGGTGGCCTTGACGGTGAACAGGGTGACCAGCGCCAGGCCGCCGAGCGCGACACCGACCGCGATGGCGACCGGCAGGTTGCGGCCGGCCGCGATGGGCGCACGCTCGCCGGGGCCGGTGTCGGACGGCCCCAGGTCCGACTGCGCGTGATCGGGGTGTGCGGCCATGCCTGGACAGTACCGGTGCGTAGTGATCATGGCCAGGGGCAGCCCCGGCGCAGGACTGCAGGCCACCGGGCGGACCGGGGCTGCGGGCCCGGCCCGGGCGGCTGTGCGGCCCCGGCCGGCCCGGCCGCCGGCGCCTCAGACCTCGAGGAGCTCGGCTTCCTTGTGCTTGAGCAGCTCGTCGACCTGCGCGACGTACCCGTGGGTGAGCTCGTCGAGGTCGCGCTCCGCGCGGCGGCCGTCGTCCTCGCCGGCGTCGCCGTTTTTGACCAGCTTGTCGATCGTGTCCTTGGCGTGCCGCCGGATGTTGCGCATGGAAACCCGGCTGTCCTCCGCCTTGTGCCGGGCCACCTTGATGAACTCCTTGCGGCGTTCCTCGGACAGCTCAGGGAAGACCACCCGGATGATCACGCCGTCGTTCGTCGGGTTCACGCCGAGGTCACTGCTGCGGATGGCCTTCTCGATGGCTGTCATCGAGGACTTGTCGAACGGCTGGACCACCACCATCCGCGGCTCCGGCATGTGGAAAGAGGCCAGCTGATTCACCGGCGTCTGCGTGCCGTAGTACTCGGCGGTGATCTTGTTGAACATCGACGGATGTGCCCGGCCGGTGCGAATGCCGCTGAAATCTTCCTTGGCCACCGACAGGGCCTTGTCCATTTTCTCCTCAGCCTCGAGGAGCGTGTCGTCAATCACAGCGACTCCCGTGCGTCGTCAGGCCCAGGGCTAGGCGCCAGCCAGGCACGCCCGCATCCTCCCACGGCGCCGCCGGGTGAGGCGAGCCGCACGCTATGGCAGGGTCCGCCTCCGGCATCAGCGGCCGTACCGGCTGACGAGGGTCCCGATCCGCTCGCCGCGCACGGCGCGAACGACGTTACCCTCCCCCATCAGGTCAAACACCACAATTGGCAGGTCATTGTCCATGCACAGGCTGACTGCCGTGGCATCCATGAACCGTAGCTCACGGCGGAGCACCTCGGCATAGTCGAGCCGGTGGAAGCGGACCGCGTCGGGCATCTTGCGCGGGTCGGCATCATAGACGCCGTCCACCTGCGTGCCCTTCAGCACGGCCTGCGCCCCGATCTCCAGCGCGCGCTGCGCGGCGCAGGTGTCGGTCGAGAAGAACGGCGCGCCGAGCCCGGCCCCGAAGATCACGATCCGGCCCTTCTCCAGGTGCCGGATAGCCCGCCGGGGGATGTACGGCTCGGCGACCTGGCCCATGGTGATGGCCGTCTGGACCCGCGTCTCGACGCCGAGCTTCTCCAGCACGTCCTGCAGGGCCAGGCAGTTGATGACCGTGCCCAGCATGCCCATGTAGTCGGCGCGGGAGCGGTCGATCCCGCTCTTGGCCAGGGCCGCGCCGCGGAACATATTGCCGCCGCCGACGACGACCGCGACCTCGATGCCCTCCTGCGCCGCCGCGGTGATCTCCCGGGCGATGTGGGCGACCGTGTCCGGGGAGATGCCGAGCGGCTCATCCCCGGAGAATGCCTCGCCGGACAGCTTCAGCACCACTCGACCCCAGCTCGGGTGGGCTCCGCGCGCAGCGGATCCCCGCCGAGCGCCTGGCTCGGGATCAGGGATCCGCCCGCTCACGGCTGCGGCGCCGTCCTCGGCCAGCCTCAACCCGCCTGGCCGATCTGGAACCTCGCGAACTGCCGGACGGTGGCGCCCCGCTCGGCCAGCAGTTGCTTGACCGTCTTCTTCTGGTCGCGCACCGACGCCTGCTCGACCAGGACGATGTCCTTGAGGAAGGCGTTGACCCGGCCCTCGACGATCTTCGGGACCGCCTGCTCGGGCTTGCCCTCCTGGCGGGTGACCTCCTCGGCGATCCGGCGCTCGTTGGCCAGCACGTCCTCGGGGACCCCGTCGCGGGTCACGTACTGCGGCCGCATCGCGGCCACCTGGTGCGCGATGTCCTGCGCGACGTCGTCGCCGCCCTCGTCCAGCTGCACCAGCACGCCGAGCGTCGGCGGCAGCGCCGGGTCGGACTTGTGCAGGTAGCTGCCGATCAGGCCGCCGGAGAACCGGGCGTACCGGCCCAGCTCCAGCTTCTCCTTCAGCGTCCCGCCGGCCTCGTCGATCAGCTCCTGAGCGCTCTGCCCGGGCCGGACCTCCAGGCCGAGGACCGCGAGGCGGTCGTCGGCGCCAGCGGCCAGGGCGGCGCGGGCGATGTCGCCGGCCACCTCCTGGAACAGGTCCGTCTTGGCCACGAAGTCGGTCTCGCAGTTCAGCTCGACCAGCACGCCGGTGCTGGTGCCGTCCAGCTCCGCCGTCACCAGGCCCTGGCCCGCGGTCCGCTGGGCCCGCTTGGTGACGTCCTTAGCACCCTTGATGCGCAGCGCCTCAACGGCGGCCTCGTAGTCGCCGTCCGCCTCGACCAGCGCATTCTTGCAGTCCATCATGCCGGCCCCGGTCTGCTCCCGGAGCCGCTTCACGTCCGCGGCGGTGTAGTTCGCCATGTCCTCTTCCCTTGTTGTCTCGCTGCTGGCCTCGTCACCGGGCTCCGGCGGCCGGCCGGCTCCCGGCCGCGCGCCGCAGGTCAGGCCGACTCGGTACCGGTCTCGCTGGACTCGGCAGGGGCCTCGGCGGCCGTCGCCTCCGCAGCAGGGACCTCGGCGGCAGCCGTCTCCGCGGCCGGGACCTCGGCGGCCGCCGTCTCCGCAGCGGGCGCCTCGGCCGGGGCCTCCGTGGCTGCCGCGGCAGCCGGGGTGTCGGTCTTCGCCCCGTTGACGGCCGTGCCGTTCGCCGCGGCCTGCTCCTCGGCCTTGCTGCCTTCCAGCAGCTCGCGCTCCCACTCGGCCAGCGGCTCAGCGGCGCCGATCTCGCCGGCGGCACCGGTCGCCGAGGGCTTCTCCTCGCCCGCGGCCGCGCCGGCCCTGGCGATCAGGCCGTCGGCCACCGCGTCAGCGACCACCCTGGTCAGGAGGGAAACGCTGCGGATGGCGTCATCGTTACCGGGGATCGGGTACGACACCTCGTCGGGGTCGCAGTTGGTGTCCAGGATCGCGATCACCGGGATGCCCAGCTTGCGGGCCTCGCTGACCGCGATGTGCTCCTTCTTGGTGTCCACGACCCAGATCGCGCTCGGCACCTTGGCCATGTCCCGGATCCCGCCGAGCGAGCGCTCCAGCTTCTCCCGCTCCCGGCGGAGGTGCAGCAGCTCCTTCTTGGTCCGGGTGGAGCCGGCCACGTCGTCGAAGTCGATCTCCTCGAGCTCCTTGAGCCGCTGCAGCCGCTTGTAGACGGTGCTGAAGTTGGTCAGCATCCCGCCCAGCCAGCGCTGGTTGACGAACGGCATCCCGACGCGGCGGGCCTGCTCGGCGATCGCCTCCTGGGCCTGCTTCTTGGTGCCCACGTAGAGAACCGAGCCGCCGTGCGCGACCGTCTCCTTGATGAACTCGTAGGCGCGGTCGATGAAGTCGAGCGACTGCTGTAGGTCAATGATGTAGATGCCGTTGCGCTCCGTCAGGATGAAGCGCTTCATCTTCGGGTTCCACCGCCTGGTCTGGTGGCCGAAGTGAACGCCGCTCTCCAGGAGCTGCCGCATGGTGACGACCGGTGCCATCCCGGTGTCCCCTTCCTCTCGTGGCGCCTGGCACGCGGGCACAGGAGCCGTCCGGTTTCTGCCTGGCGCCCGTACGTCCTCGCGGCGGGAAGTCATCCCGCGGACCGGTGAGGAGCGTCCCGCGCGGATCCGTGACCGGTATCCGGCGCGGCATGCGGGCGCGCGAATTCGGCCGCCAGCCGACCGGGCGAACGATGCGCCTGCGCGCATGCCCGGAAGGACCGCTGATGGCCGTGTTCTCAGTCTACATGCCGGGGCAGGCCGCAGTGCGGTCGCTGGCGGAGCGCGGTCAGGCCCGGGGATGAGCCTGCCGGTAGGCCGCGAGCAGCCGCTCCACGCTGACGTGCGTGTAGATCTGGGTAGTCGCCAGCGAGGCATGACCGAGCATCTCCTGGACGCTGCGCAGGTCAGCCCCGCCCTCCAGCAGGTGCGTGGCCGCGGTGTGGCGCAGCCCGTGCGGGCCGGTGTCGGGCACCGTGCCCGCGGCGGCGATCCGCTCATGCACGATCCGCCGGACGGCACGCGGGCCAATCCGGCCGCCCCTGGCCCCGAGGAACAGCGCGGCGCTGGCCCGCTGGCCCGGGCCCTGCCGGGCCGCCCCGCGCGGCGTCCGGCCGCCCGGGGCCGAGCCTGGCTGGCCTGGGTGCTGCTGGCGGGCGGCTGCGCTCAGGACGGCACCGCGGCCGTCCTGGATCCAGGCCCGCACAGCCCGCAGGGCCGGGATGCCGATCGGCACGACGCGCTCCTTGCCGCGCTTGCCGAGCACGCGGATGGTGCGCCGGTGCTCGTCCAGGTCACCGAGATCCAGGCCGCATAGCTCGCTGACCCGGATCCCGGAGGCGTAGAGCAGCTCCATGACCGCGGTATCGCGGGCGGCGATGGCCAGCGACTGGGCGGTGTCCTGCGCGGCGAGCGGCCGGCGTCCGGCCACCCGGGCGCGGCCAGGCACAGGGCCGCCAGGCACGGGGCCGCCCGGCACGAGGGCGCCCGGCACGGCGCCGTCCAGGACGGCCGCCACCTGCTCGCGGGCCAGTACCTGCGGCAGGTGCCTGCCGGTCTTCGGGGTGCCGAGCAGCAGGCCGGGATCGGCCTGCGACCAGCCGCGGGCATGCGTGAACGCGGTGAACGCCCGGGCCGCTGCCGCATGCCGGGCAATGGAGGCCCGGGCTTTCCCGGCACCATGACCGACCGCCAGCCAGGCCCGGAGGATCCCGATATCAAGATCACCCGCGCTCGCGCAGCCATCCCGGGCGGCGTGCTCGAGGAGAGCGGTGACGTCACCGAGGTAAGCACGGACAGTATGCGGCGACAGGCCTCGCTCGCTGGCCAGATGCCGCTCGAATGCAGCGAGCGCACGGCCGAGCCCGGCAGGAAGCTGGCTGTCGGCGGCGGCCGGCCCGCCGGCGGCGGCGGTCGTCAGCGCGTCATCGGCTGATCCGGTCAGGCCGGCCGGGGCTGCTGGCGTGACGGGGTCGCCGGGGCGGGGCACCATGTCCCCAGTGTCGGTCCTGCTGCCGCGCCGGCCTGGCAGCCCGGGCCGTGTCACGCGGCCTTTCTGGCCGTTTCCACCCGTCCTGGCTCTCCCGTCCAGGCCATCCTGTCCGAGCCGGGCCGCCCGGGGGGCCGTCCCCGCCAGGTAAGCCGTGCTGTTCCGCTGGCCGGCCGCCGATCGCGGGATTGAGCGGCTTGCCGCGGGACGGCGATATCGTGACGATGGAGGCAGGCCCGCGCGGCCCGGCCGGCCAGCGGCCAGCACCGGCGGGCCCGGTCAGGCTGGGATGATGCGATGGCGTCGAATCGCAGGAAGGCCGTCATAGCCGGGGCAGGAACAGCCGCCGCTGGTCTTGCCGCGGCCGCGATCGTCGTCTTCACCGGCGCGCCGGCCGCCCACCGCGAGACCGCGCCCTCCCCGTCACCCACGCAAGCCAGCCTGATCTCGCCTTTCACGGGGGAGCCCGTGACGGCCCTCCGGCGCGTGCTGATCGTGAAAATCGACAACCTGGACGCGGCCCGCCCCCAGACGGGGCTGACTCGCGCCGACATCATCTACCTGATCCCCGTCGAGGGCGGGCTCAGCCGGATCATGGCGGTGTTCTCCTCGCATGACCCGCCGGTCATCGGGCCGGTCCGCAGCAGCCGTGAGGATGACATCGAGCTGCTGCGCCAGTACGGGCGCCCCGCCTTCGCCTACTCCGGCGCCGACCCGCGGCTGCTCCCGCTGGTGCACCGGGCCCGGATCGTCGACCTGTACGAGGGACTGGCGCGGGGGTACTACCGGGACGCGCGCAGGCCCGCCCCGCACAACCTCTACGCCCGGACCGGCCAGCTGCTGGCCCAGGCAGCCGGGGCCAGCAAGGCCCATGACATCGGCTTCCGGTTCGGCCCGCCGCCGCCCGGCGGCCAGCCCGCTACGTCGCGCTCGGTGTCGTTCCCGGCCGCGGCATTCCGCTTCAGCTGGTCGGCAGCCAAGCAGCGGTGGCTGGTGTCCATGGACGGCGCCCGCGCGCAGAGCACCGAGGACGGCCGGCTCAGCGCCGCCACCGTGGTGATCCAGTACACGAAAGTGCGGAACTCGCGTTTCCACAAGCAGGGCGTTCCCTCGCCGTACGCGGTGAGCGTCGCCTCGGGGGCTGCCGTCGTGCTGCGCGACGGGAAATCGTGGTCCGCGCACTGGTCGCGTCCGGCTGCCGATGCCGGCACCACGTTCACCACGGCCGCGGGACAGCCCATGACGTTCGCCCGGGGCCCGGTCTGGATCGTCCTCGCCGAGCGCTAGCCGCTCCCGGACTGGTCGTGCCCGGCAGTATCCGCACCATCCCCGGCCGGGTCAGGGAGCGCCTGACCAGTCACGGCCGCGGTGTCCGCTGCCGGGATGCCCGGCGTCGCTGTGACCGCTGGCGAGGTGTCCGCCCCGATGACCACTGCGGGAGTGACCGCTGCCGGAGTGACCGCTGCCCCGGTGCCCGCTGCCGGGGTACCCGGCCCTGGATACGCAACCGAAAGGGGCCTGATCCGCCACCCGTTGCCTGTGCGGCTGATGAAGCCAGCCGCCGCGAGCAGCCCGAGGCAGCGCAGCGCCGTGTCCAGGTCGACACCGGCCAGCACGGCGATGGCGGCAGGGCCCCGGCCGCCTCTCGCCGGGACGGCCTCCAGGACGGAGGTGGTGACCGGGTCCAGATGATCACGCGGCACGGCCGGGCCCAAGCGCGGGCCGGCCAGGTCAGTCCCGACCGGCGCGATGTGCTCCATCACGTCCCTGGCCCCGGTCACTAACAGCGCGCCCCACTCCCGGATCAGCTCATGGCAGCCCGCTGAGTGCTCCGAGGTCACCGGCCCCGGCACGGCCATCAGCGGACGGCGCAGGTCGCGGGCGTGCCGGGCGGTGTTCAGCGCGCCGCTGCGCAGCGCCGCCTCCACGACGACCGTGCCGCGGCTCAAGGCCGCGATGACCCGGTTGCGGATCAGGAAGCCCGGCCGGGTCGGCGCCCGGTCCGGCGGGACCTCGCTGACCAGGGCACCGTGCTGCGCGATCGCGGCGAACAGCTCGTGGTGGCCGCGCGGATAGCCGTAGCTCAGGCCGCTGGCCAGCACCGCGACAGTCTGCCCGCCGACCGCCAGGGCGCCGCGGTGCGCGCAGCTGTCGACGCCGAAGGCGCCGCCGGAGATGACGCTCCAGCCGCGCTCGGCCATCATCGCGGTCAGCTCGGTGCTGACATGAGTGCCGTAGGCGGTCGCCGCGCGGGACCCGACCACGGAGACCGACCGCAGGCCGGCGAAGCGCAGGTCGGCCTCACCGCGCACCCACAGCGCGACCGGCCGGGCGGCGCCCAGGTCATCAAGCTGGGTCGGCCATTCCGGATCGCGGGGCACGAGCAGCCGGACCCCGTCGCGGGCCCAGACAGCCAGCTGTCCCGCCGGGGGAACCTGCCCCAGCCGGGCGCGCCAGCGCGCGAATGCCCGGTCCAGCCCCGGTAACCCGCGAGCCGCGGCTGGCAGCGCGGCCTGCGGGTCACGGCCCGATGACACGGCGGCGATCACCTCGGCCGGCTCGCAGGCGCCCAGCAGCCGGCCGAGCGCCTCATCGGCTGGATCGGCCAGGAAGCTGAGCGTCGTCCGGGCCAGCCTGTCCTCGCTTGTCACCATCACCACCTCCGCCTCCGACCATCGCCGGCCGGGGCGGCCGCCGCCGCAGCTGATCGCGCGCTGTGGACACGGCGCGGCAGGACGCCTGGCCTGTGGACGGCTGCCTGTGGATAAGGCCAGCGGGCCGGGCCCGGACGAGCGCGGGCCTGGTTTCCCCGGCGGGGCTGCCCGGCGGGCGGGCTCAGCCGGAGTGAGTAGGTTTCCTCACCCTGATGGCCGATCCCGCGCGTGCTGCCTGCTGGAAGTGTCGTGACCGCATGTCCTGAGGGCCGCCGATAGCCCTCAGCACGCGAGGGGGGACACAGATGGACAGCAACGAGGGCGCCCGGACGAGCCGGGCCGGCAAGCCAGCAACGGGCAGGCGCGCCGGGCTACCCAGGCCGGCCGTCAATTGCGGGGGGAGGCGTTCATGAAGGTCCTGCACGTGATCACCGGGCTAGACGCGGGGGGTGCCGAGCTCCAGCTGGCCATGCTGCTGCGGCACACCAGGCACGAGGCAGATGTCGTCACCCTGTACAACCCGGGTCCTGTTGCCGACATGATCCGCGAGGAGGGCACCTCGGTCCGCAACCTGGGGATGCGGAGCAACCGGGAACTGGGTGCCCTCGTCAGGTTGCGCAACCTGATCCGCGACGGGCGCTACGACGTTGTGCACACTCATCTGTACCGCACGCAGGTGTATGCCCGGCCGGCCGCCCGGCTGGCCGGCACACCTGTGGTGCTGACCACCGAGCACTCCATTGGCGAGACCCACATTGAGCGCCGCCCGATGACCCGCAGTGTGCGGGCCCTGTACCTGGCATCCGAGATGTTCTCCGACGCGACGATCGCCGTGTCCGACATCGTGCGGGACCGCCTGGTGCGCTGGGGCGTGTCCGGCCGGAAGATCACCGTCGTCCCCAACGGCGTGGAGGTCACCGAGCTGTCCTTCGACCCGGCTGCGCGCCAGCAGGTCCGCGCGCAGTTCGGGATCGCCCCCGACACCTACGTGATCGGCGCGCTCGGGCGGCTGGATCCCAACAAGCGCGTCGACCTCACCATGGAGGCCGCCAGGCCGGTGCTGGGCGACAAGTGCAAGTTCCTGGTGATCGGCCGCGGCGAAGATCAGGAGCGGCTGGAGAAGGCCGCGGCCCGGCTCGGCGTCAGCGACCACGTCATCTTCGGCGGCTACCAGAAGGACACCACCGCGATGCTGGCCGCCTTTGACCTGTACGTCGCCGCCTCGCTGCAGGAGACCTTCGGGCTGTCGGTGCTGGAGGCGCTGGCCAGCGGGCTGCCGGTGCTGTACACCACGTGCCCGGCGCTGGATGGCATCCACACCGAGCGCGCCCGCCAGGTCACCGGCACGCCAGAAGCCCTGGGCCAGGAGATCCGCAAGGAATACGAGGCTGGCCCGCGCGAGCGCATCGCCGACCCCAGCGTCTTTGCTCAGTACGGCATGGAGTCGGTGGCCACCCGCATCGATGACCTGTACGAGGAGATCCTGGCCGGGCGGCCGCAGCGGGCCCGGCGGCGGGCCGCGCAGCCCAAGCCGCCATCCCCCACGCCGCGGCCCGCATCCGGGATCGCCGACTAGCCACCGCAACGGCCGGCCGGCGGGGCGCACCCCCGCCGGCCGCGCCGCCCCTCACATCGCGGCCCCCGCCGCCAGGCAGCAGCCGCCCCGCACGATCAGACCGCCGCACCGCTGGGTGATCACGCACCAGCCGCTGCCGGACGACAGGAGTACGCAATGAAGGCAGGGATACGAGTGCGCACCGCGATAGCCGGGGCTACCGCGGCCCTCATGGCGACGGGCGCCCTGGCGCTGACCACAGCGCCGGCGGCCCCCGCGGCGACCACGCCGCGGATTGACCTCGGTGTGCTGGTGGTCAGCGACGGCAGCCCGTGGATCGAGGCCATCCGCCAGCAGCTCAGCTCCGAGGGCGTGCCGACCACGGTCGTCAACCTCAACGACTCAGGCCGGCCCGCGATCACCAGCTCGTACCTGTCCGGGACGCTGTCCGACGGGACCCCGGAGGGCCACTTCCAGGGCGTTGTGCTGCCGAACGACGCGCCGTCCGGGCTGTCTGCTGACGAGATGAACGCGCTGGCCAGCTATGAGTCGGCGTTCTCCGTGCGGCAGGTGGACGCCTATCTCTACCCGACCGGCAACGTGGGGACGAACCCGCCGTCCTACGCCGGGTCGCTGGACGGCTCGGCGGCCACCGTGACCGCGGCGGCTAAGACCGCCGGGTTCGGTTATCTCAAGGGCACTTACAACTTCCAGGGCACGGCGGGCGGCGCCACGTCCTACGGCTACCTGACGACGCCGCTGCCCAACACGCCTACGACGACCTTCACCCCGTTCCTGACCGAGACCATCCCGGGTACCTCCACCACGGGCACCCTGGCCGGCGTCTACAACAACAACGGCCGGGAGCAGCTGGAGATCAGCTTCGGCTACAACTACTACCAGCTGCAGTACCGCTACCTGGCGCACGGCATCGTCGACTGGCTGACCCGCGGCGTGCACATGGGGTACTGGCGCAACTACCTGACCGCTGACGCCGACGACGTGTTCAACGCCGACGCCGAGTGGAGCCAGGCCGGCAAGTGCACGCCCAACGACACGGTCTGCCCGCCCGGCACCCCGGACACCACGCCGAGCCGGATGACCCCGGCCGACGTCACCTTCGCCTCGAACTGGCAGCAGCAGCACAACTTCAAGCTCGAGTTCCTGTTCAACGGCGGCGCGTCGGCACGGTTCCAGGTCAACGGCACGGACCCGCTGCTGACCGCGTTCCAGCCGGTGGCCAGCAAGTACTGGTGGGTCAACCACACCTTCACCCACCAGTGGCTGGGCTGCATCCAGGACTTCACGGTCTCGCCGTGGCAGTGCACCACCGACAGCAGCGGGAACACCGAGTGGGTCGACTACAACACGGTCAACGGCGAGATCACGCAGAACGTCCAGTGGGCGCACGCCAACGGCATCCCGATCGAGGCCGATGAGCTGGCGCCTGGCGAGTACTCCGGGCTGCGTATCCTGCCGCAGCAGCCGGCCGACAACCCGAACCTGCTCCAGGCGATCAGCGACAACGGCATCAAGTGGGTGCCGATCGACGCCAGCCGAGAGCCCGCGATGCGGCCGGTCGGCGACGCGCTCGGCGTGCCGCGCCACCCGATCGACGTGTTCTACAACGTCAGCACCAAGGCGGACGAGACGTCGGAGTACAACTGGATCTACGACTCAGCGGCCGACGGCGGCAGCGGTCTGTGCACGGCCAACGGGACGCCCTGCTTGGCCCCGCTGAGCCTGACGACCGGGTGGACCTCGTTCATCCTGCCGGTACAGGTCAACACCATGCTCGGCTCGATGGTGCAGAACGACCCGCGGCCGTTCATGTTCCACCAGTCGAATCTGACCAACGACCGGCTGATCTACCCGGTCCTGAACGGCGCGCTGTCGGCCTACCGCGGCGTGTTCGCGAGCAACGCGCCCATCGTGAACCAGCGGCTGTCCGCGGCCGGCACGGCCCTGAACAACCAGGACAAGTGGGCGCAGACGCTCAACGGCGGCTCGGTGAGCGGCTATGTGCAGGGCAAGACGGTCACCATCACCGGACCGTCGGGCACCTCGGTGCCGGTCACGGCCCCGGCCGGGACCCATTTGGGCACGGCCACAGGCCCGACGTTCGGCGCGAGCTACGGGCAGGAGCTCTCGGCCTACACGACGCTGGCGTCCGGCCCGCTCACGCTGGTCCTGAAGGCCACCCCGTACGCCGGCGGCGCGGCCACCGCGGCCAAGGTCGCGACCACCACGCGCGCGGTCAAGTCCACGGGGGCCATCGACACCACCAAGAATCCGGACGCGCTGCCCCAGGGCAAGCTCGGCACCGCGGTCCTGAACGCGGTGAACGGGCCCGCCGTCACGACGTCCGGAAAGTAGGCGGCTGCCCGGCCTTAGCCGGCCAGCCGCCGGCTTCCGGCGCAACGCCCTCGCGCCGGCGCACTCCCCCCGTGCCGGCGCGAGGGCACCGGACGTGACGGTCACCGGATGCCGGGAGTCACCGGCACCGGTGATCGCCCACCCGCAGCCGGGTCACCGGCATGCCAGCACATACGAAACGGGGCCACGCCGACGCGGCGGGTGTGCAGATCTCCCAGCACCGCAGCATCAGCCCCGCTGCCGGGGTGATCGAGACGTCAGCCAGCGAGCGCGACCCAGCCGATGCCCCTACCGCCCAGCCGATGTCCCGATCGCTTGCTGGCCAGGACCGGCGCCCATCGGGCTAATCGCGGCTGGCTGAGGCGTCAGGCGGAGATGCCGGGCGGGGCGCCGCGGCAGATCTCGCGATAAGCCTCGCGCAATTCGCGAGCCTCGGGCTCAGCGCGGGCGGCGACGGCGCTGATGACTTCCTCGGCGCGCCAGTAGTTCGAGGGCACCAGCAGCCTGCTGGTCACTGCGTCGAGA
Source organism: Streptosporangiaceae bacterium (assembly GCA_035763085.1). GTDB lineage: Bacteria > Actinomycetota > Actinomycetes > Streptosporangiales > Streptosporangiaceae > DASUBV01. Next base: position 15,327 of record DASUBV010000016.1, read on the forward strand.
GCGGTCCCGGCTGCCTCGTCCAGGCGCCCGGTCCCGGCGAGAGTCAGTGCCAGGTCCAGCCGCGCGGAGGCGGCCCGCCGCGGCCGGGACGGCCCGTCGGCGTCTGACTCCAGCCGGGCGAGCACCTGCCGGGCATGGCCCTCCGCGCCGGGATCTCCGGCCCACGCCAGGGTCGTCGCTACATACGCGTGCTGCTTGGCCGGGTCATACCTATAGTGGTGCTCGGGCTCATCCGGGGCGGACAGCGGCGACACCAGGCCCTCGGTGCGGCGCAGCGCGTCCAGGGTCTCGCGGATGTCGCCGAGCCGGGCCCGGGCCCGGCCTTCCTGCGCGGTCGCCTGGATGTGCGCGCTGGAGCCCTGCGGAGCGACCCGCTGGGCCGCCTTCGCCAGTGCAGCAGCCTGCGGGTAGTCACCGCTGGTCAGAACCTGCCACGCACATGTCTCCAGAGCCCAGGCGGCGATCTCGGCGTGCCCGGTTTCACGGGCCAGCTGCGCCGCGGTAGCCAGGTGCGCCGCCGCAGCGTCAGCCAGGCCGAGATCGACCGCGCAGGTCGCGGCCAGCAGCGACAGCCACCCGCCGGCCACCAGGAGACGCCGCCGCTCAGCCAGCGTCGACCGGGCGTCCAGCAGTCCGGTGAGGTAGCCGAGGTGGCGGCGTACCCGCGGCAGCAGCGACGCCGGCGATGTCTTCGGGTAGGCGACAGCCAGCGAGTCGGTCACCCGCTCCAGCTGTTCCACGGTAGCCATGCCGACATCGGTCACCGCGGCCCGGCGGACCAGCTCGAGGGCGGCGATCTCGTCGTCGACCGGGTCGCAGGGGCCCAGGACGTGGCCGGCTGGCAGGCGGGCGAGTCCGGCGAGCTGACCGCCGGCGCCGAGGACGGCGTCGAGGCGCTGTGCCATCCGCTGGGAGGGCTGCTGCCGACCGCTGCGGTACCGGGAGATCAGGGCCTTGTCACAGGGCACCTGGCGGGCCAGCGTGCTGACGCTGATGCCGTGGTCGTCCATCAGCGCGCGTAGCGCCTCAGCGAAGCCACCCACCGGCATGCACCCACCGCAGTTGACGACTGTTGACCGGCGTTGACGTCCTGCCAGTCCCCGCTTCCACCGTAACCGCCGCGCCGCACACAGTGGTGGCCATGTCACCACAACCTGCCAGCATGCCGGCCGCGGCCAGCCTGAGCGCGAGCCTGCGCCAGAGCATGACCGACCTTGACGCGGTTCTGAAGCAGCTGCCTGCCTCCGCGCCGACCGAGACCGAGCGCGCGGCGCGGGTACTGGATCAGGTCGCGGCCGAGTTGAGCGAAGCAGTTGCTGCGCTCCGCGACAGGACGGGCACGTCATGGTGACCGCATCCGGTCCGGGCAGCGTGGCGGTCCCGCGGGCCGGGCTGGCAGCGCAGGCGCGGGCCGCGCTGGCGTTAGTCGACCTGTGCCAGCAGCACGGCTGGGAACTCGATCAGGCCGGGACATCGGGTGTCTACGTGCTGACCAGGCGGCACGGGACCGCTGTTCATGTCGTCGCCGGCAGCCCGGCCGAGATCCTGGACGTCCTGCGCACCGAGTAGTCAGCAGCCGCCTGGCGAGAGTAGCAACTGTCAGTCAGTGTCCGGAACGCAGGCAGCCCGGTCACCCGCATCCAGATATATACGAGACAGGGTCACGCAGCAGCACGCTTGCCACGGTCAGCTTCATAGCGCGACCCCGAGCCACAGGCCCGGGGCGTAGCCGATCTCGTCCATGCCTGGCCGGTCGCGGTCGGCCAGGTCGGCCAGCGTCCACGACATCCGGACGATCCGGTCCACGCCGCGGGCGCTGATCTCGCCCAGGTCGGCAGGCCAGCATGATCCGCCGCTACATCATCTGGCGCAACAACCACGCCTATGACGAGAGACTCCGCCGGGTAGTCAGCCGGGCAAACGTTGCCTGATACGGCACTAGGCCACCTGCGGCCGGCAGAGCCTGTCAGGCCAGGAAGGAGTACACCAGCACCGCAGTGCAGACGACAAGCATGCCTGATGCGTTGACGAAGAGGTTCCTTCCAAGATCGCGTGCGCGCACGTGCATGGCGATAGCGACGAGGAAGTAGATAACGAGCATCGCCGTTGTCACGAAACCGAGCACGGGGACCCAGATCCCGAGAATCAGACCGCCGACCGCCGCCACCTTGATCAAAGGCATGAGGCGCCAGTAGCGGCGCGGGAACCCAACGTCGCGAAAGCACTGTGCGATGAACCCGGCCGGCTTCAGGCACAAGAGTGCATCGACCGCGCAGATCGCGGCCAGGACCGCGACTGGCCACACCGGGCTTGGGAGAAGCATCTCCCGACCATACCATAGGCTATGGTATGGTCGAGCAGTGGCCACGAGAGACCAATGGATCGATGAAGGCCTGGCAGCGCTCAGCGCCGAGGGCATCGCCGGAGTCCGGATCGACCGACTGGCGACCAGGCTCGGCGTCACCCAGGGGTCGTTTCATCATCACTTCTCAGGCAAGGCTGACTACCAGCACGCTCTGTTGCAGCGCTACGAGGCCGACGAGCACCGGACGATCGCCACAGCCGTCGCCGCAGTCTCGGACTTGCCCGCCAGCGAGGCACTCACAGCTCTTCCGCGCCATGCCCGCATCGATCTACGCCTGGATGCCGCAATACGCGGATGGGCGGTCGAGAGCGACCAGGCGCGAGACGTGCTGTGTCGAGTGGACAAAGCCCGCCTTGACACGCTCATTACGCTCTGGCGCCGCGTCCTTCGAGACCCCCATAGGGCGCGCATCGCGGCCCTGATACCCCACCTGATCATCGTTGGTGCATCCCTCGCGCTTCCGTCACCGAGCCCCTCGGAGCTACAAGAAATCTTCGAATTGCTCGCCGCCATCGCACCCGCCGTCTCCACTACGGGTGATGAGTAGACGGCCTCGTAGATCGTCTCAGCACACACGTGCCAGTCCGGCCGGTTCCTGCGCAACCGGCAAGGACGTTCGAGTGCACAGTGATGGTCAGCCCCTCCCCCTCGACCGGCCAGACAACCTTGCCGCTGCGCTGCAGTCGCTCCCTCCCGCAGGGACTAACCACGGCGCGGCAAAACGCGAGCAGAACGCAAGATCGAGGCCGACGGACTAAGAATCCGCCGCTGATGCGTTCGTCGTGGTGCTGGGTTACCGGCTCGCCAGTTATACGAAACGGGGTCGCAGCAGCACGTCATAACGCGACCCCGAGCCACAGGCCCAGGGCGTAGCCGATCTCGTCCGTGCCTGGCCGGTCGCGGCCGGCCAGGTCGGCCAGCGTCCACGACATCCGGACGATCCGGTCCACGCCGCGGGCGCTGATCTCGCCCAGGTCCAGCGCCCGCTCCAGCGGGGCCAGCGCGCCGGGTGCCGGGCGGAGCGACCGGCGCAGCTCGGCCCCGGGAACCTCAGCGTTCAGCCGCCACCTCGTGCCGCGCAGCCGCCGCGCCGCCCGCTGCCGGGCCTCGGCTACCCGGGCCGCGACCACCGAGCTGGGCTCGGCGAGCTGGCGGTCGCTGAGTAGCTCGGCGCGGCTCACCGGCAGCAGCTCCACCTTGACGTCCACCCGGTCCAGCAGCGGCCCGGACAGCCGGGCCAGGTACCGGCGCCGCGCCATCGGCGTGCAGATGCAGGCCTGGCCGGCCGCCGCCGACCGGGCGCAGGGGCACGGGTTGGCCGCCAGCACCAGGGTGAACCGCGCCGGGAACGCGGCCGTCAGCCCGGACCGGGCGATGACCACCTGCCCGCTCTCCAGCGGCTGGCGCAGCGCGTCCAGGACGTCACGGGCGAACTCCGGGGCCTCGTCCAGGAACAGCACCCCCATGTGCGCCAGCGAGGCGGCACCGGGCCGGATAACGCCATTGCCGCCGCCGACGATCGCTGCCTTGGTCGCGGTGTGGTGCGGGGCGCAGAACGGCGGCTGGCCTAGCAGCGGCTGCCCGGCAGGCAGCGTGGCCGCGACCGAGTGGATGGCGGTCACCTCCAGCGCCATCGCCAGGTCCAGCCGCGGCAGGATCGTCGGCAGCCGCTCGGCCAGCATCGTCTTGCCCACGCCCGGCGGCCCGAGCAGCAGCAGGTGGTGCCCGCCGGCGGCGCAGATCTCGGCGGCCCGCCTGGCCGCTGGCTGCCCGATGACGTCGGCCAGGTCCCGCTCACCGCCCGGCCCGGGCGCCATGGCGCCCGGTCCCGCCCCGGAGCTCCCGGCAGCACCACCGCCCGCGATGGCCCCGGGGCCGCCATGGCCGGTGGCGCGACCCCCGGTGACCAGATCCTCGTGGCCCACCTCAGCCACCACCGCTGCCTCCGCCGCCGGTCCGGCCGGCCCGGTGCCGGGTCCAGCGGCCTTGCCCCCGCGCAGCCAGGCCAGCAGCGCGCCGAGCGTGGGCGCCGACAGCACCCGCAGCCCGGGGACCAGGGCCGCCTCGCCCGCGTTCTCTGGCGGCACGGCGATGGCGCCGAACCCAGCGGCCGCCGCCGCGGCGGCGGCCGGCAGCACGCCGGGGACCGGCCGGACCCGCCCGTCCAGCCCGAGCTCCCCCAGGAAGACCATCCCGGCCAGCCGGCCGGCGGGCACGGCACCTGCCGCCGACATGATCGCCACGGCAATGCCGAGGTCGAACCCGCTGCCGCGCTTGGGCAGGCTGGCGGGGGACAGGCCGACAGTGATCCGGCGCTGCGGCCAGGACTCGCCGCTGTTGACGATGGCCGACCTGATCCGGTCCCTGGCCTCCCGCAGGGCGGTGTCCGGCAGCCCGACCAGCAGCAGGGCGACCAGCCCGTTCTCGATGTCGGCCTCGATCTCCACCAGGTGGCCCTGGACGCCGACCAGCGCCATCGCGTGGGCCCGGGCCAGCGCCATCTAGCCCACCCCGCGAACATGATCGATGCTGAACTCGCCGGGCCCGGTCCGCAGCACGGCGACGACGTCGATCCTGATCTCGTCGTACAGGACGGCGTGCGCGACGACCCAGCGGATGGCCAGTCGGCGGAGCCGGGCGTGCTTGCGGGCGCTGATGGCCTCCAGCGGGGTGCCGTACCGGGTGTCCGACCGGGTCTTGACCTCGCAGATGACCAGGGCCCGGCCGTCAGCCGCGACGATGTCCAGCTCGCCCTCGGGGCACCGCCAGTTCCGGTCCAGGATCTTCAGCCCGGACCGGGCCAGGTGTTCCGCGGCTAACTGCTCCCCCTGCCGGCCCAGTGCGTCCTTGGCGCTCATCGCCACCACCTCCGGTCCCGAGGCTGCCGGAGGATCGGCCAGGCGCCGGGCCGGCCGTTATCCCCGGGCATGACGGCGGACAGCCACGAACGGCTGTGGGTAACGCAGGCCGACCGTCAGAGCCGCGTGCTATCCGGCCTAGGGTCAGCGGACCGGGCCGGTGCAGGCGGGCTCAGGGCCGCGGGAGGTCACTTGTCGTCGGGGATCTGGAGGTCGCTCTTGGCCAGTTCCTCGACATTGACGTCCTTGAACGTGACGACCCGAACATTCTTCACAAACCGTGCAGGCCGGTACATGTCCCACACCCAGGCGTCCTGCATGGTGACCTCGAAGAAAACCTCGCCGTTGTCGGCCGTGCGGACGTTGAGCTCAACCTGGTTGGTGAGGTAGAAGCGGCGCTCGGTCTCGACGACATGGCTGAACAGCCCGACCACGTCCCGGTACTCGCGGTAGAGCTGCAGCTCCATCTCGGTCTCGTACTTCTCGAGATCCTCGGCGCTCATCGTCCTCCTCCCGTCAGGCTCCGGGCGCCCCAGACGCCACGCCCGGTGCCGACCAGGCAAGCTCCTCGCCGACGTCAACGATAGGGCCATTGTGCCCGTCCTCGGCCGCTCCTCCCGGGCCGGCGGCCAAGCAGGAGTCCTCAACCTGCTCTGGCGGGGTCACCTCGACCGTCCGGCGGCCCCGGCCGCGGCCTCTCACGTTGACGAACGAGTGCCGGTGCTCCGGACACGGCCCGTGCTCCGCCAGGGCCTTCATATGGCTAGGCGTGGAGTATCCCTTATGCCGGGAAAACCCGTATTCCGGGTAGTCGGCATGCAGGCCGGACATGAGCCGGTCCCTGGTTACCTTCGCGATGATCGAGGCGGCGGCCACGCACCCGGCCACCTGGTCGCCCTTCCACATGGCCAGCGCCGGGACGGCCAGCCCGCGCACCGGGAACCCGTCGGTCAGGACGTAGCCGGGCCGGCCGCCCAGCCCCGCCAGCGCGCGCCGCATCCCGCTGACATTGCACACGTGCAGGCCGAGCCGGTCGATGTCACCGGGCGGGATGACGACCACGCTCCAGTCCAGCGCCGCGGTCATGATCTGGTCGTAGGCCGTATCCCTGGCCGCGGCGGTCAGCGCCTTGGAATCGGCCAGGCCGGGCACCCCGGCGACAGCGGCCGACCGGCCGGGCCGCAGCACCGCTGCGGCGACCACCAGCGGGCCCGCGCAGGCCCCCCGGCCCGCCTCGTCGATCCCGGCGACCGGCGCCAGCCCGGCGCGGGCCAGGATCCGCTCATAGCCAGCCAGCCCGCTATCACGCCGGGGCGTGTAGCCGACTGGTCGTCGAAGGTCGGCCTGCATCTCGTCACCGGCGCCTCAGGGCGGGCCGGCGGGCACGGAGTCCGCGGGCACGGAGCCCGCCGGCACGAGGTCCGCCGGCACGGGGTCCGCGGGCACGAGGTCCGCGGGCACGGCGCCGACGCAGCCGGATCCGGCGCTGCAGCAAGGTCAGGGGCACCGCCCCGACCAGGCCGGCCGCGAGCGGAGCGACCGGCGTGGCCGCCCCGGCCTGCAGCACCGCCCCGGCGGCCGCGGCCGCCTTGGTGATCCCCGGCTGGTCGAAGGTGGACGGGATGTCCAGGACCCGCCACCGCGACGGCGGCCACACGATCAGGAAGGCCCGCCCGATGACCTTGTTCTCCGGGACCGTGCCCCCGCCGGGGTTATCGCGGTGCAGCCGGGAGTCGTCGGAGACCTGCCGGTTGTCGCCCATGACCCACAGGCGGCCAGGCGGCACGGTGACGCTGAAGTGAATCTGGGACGGTGCCGCGCCCGGGTACAGGTAGGACCGCTCGTGCAGGGCCACGCCGTTCACGGTGAGCCGCCCCTGCGCGTTGCAGCAGGCCACCCGGTCACCGGGCACGCCGATGACCCGCTTGATGTAGTCCGTCTGGCCGGGCGCGGTGCCGAACAGGCCGGCGATCGAGTGGAACAGCGGCCGCAAGGTGACGTCGTAGGCCCCGACGATCGGGTTGGAGCTCCTGGACTCGGCCGGCGGATTGGGATTCCAGGAGCCGGCCCCGTCGAACACGATGACGTCACCCGCGTGGATCGGGCGGACATGGTAAACGATTTTGTTGACCAGCACCTTGTCGCCGATCAGCAGCGTGTTCTCCATCGAGGACGACGGGATGTAGAACGCCTGGACCACGAAGGTCTTGATCAGCAGGGCGATGATCAGCGCGACCACGATGAGGATGGGCAGCTCGCGCCAGAACGACCGGCCGCGCTTGTCCTCGGCCTTGTCGCCCTCGGCCTTGTCGCCCGCCGCCTGGTCATCCGCCGCCTGGCCCTCCGCGGCCTTGCCGGACGGGGCACTGCCGGACGCGCCCGCGCCAGCGGCGGCGCGGCGCCCGTCCGCCGGGGCGCCTGGCTGGCCGGGCTCCTGGCCCTCGCCCGGACGGCCTGCCGCGGGCTGGCCGTTACCAGAGAATCGGGGCGGGCCCGGCTGGCTGGCAGGCGGGACCGGCGCGCTCCCCGTGCCCCCTTCGGCCTGGTTGCCTGACTCGGGCCGCCCGGCCACGCGGTCGCGCATGCTCTGGTCGTCGTTCATGTCGGGATCGAGCCTAGCGCCGCCGGGCGGGGCGGACGACGGCAGCGAGCCCCGCCAGGCAACGTGTCGGACAGGGCACCGGGGGCCGAATCATCGTAACCGCGACAAACGGTCACGATCCGCCCGTCGGCGGGCCAGCCGCCCGCCGGCCAGCCGCCCGCGAGCCGGGCGGCCGGGGCCCCGGTGGCCGCGAGGCAGCCGCCGGCGCGCCCGGCGCCCGCCAGGCCGGTTCCGCCGCCGGGCCAGTCGCCGCCGTAGCAGGGTCAGCGGCAGCGCGCCCGCCAGGCCGCCGGCCAGCGGCGCGGCGGGGCTGCCCAGAGCCCGCCCGGCCAGGCCCGCCACCGGGCCGTCGATGCCCTTCTGGTCGAAGGTGGCCGGGATCCGCAGGATCTGCCACCGTGACGGCGGCCAGACGATCATGAAAGCGCGGCCGATCACCATGTTCTCCGGGACGGTGCCGTCGCCCGGGTCGTCGACATGCCCGCGCGAGTCATCGGAGATGGCGCGGTGGTCACCCAGCACCCACAGGTGGCCGGGCGGGACGGTGATGCTGAAGTGACCGGACTCGTTGAGCGGCGCGTCGCCGGGCACGTTGCCGGGATACAGGTAGCCGCTCTCGTGCAGCGCCACCCCGTTGACCGTGACCCGCCCCCGGTCGTTGCAGCACGCCACCCGATCACCGGGCACCCCGATGACCCGCTTGATGTAATCCGTCTGGCCCGGCGCGGTCCCGAACAGCCCGCCGATGGCGTGCGCGAGCCGCAGGACGGTGGCGTCATAGACCCGGACGACCGGGTTGCTGCTGGACGACGCGGCCGCGGGCGCGTCCCACGAGCCCGCGCCGTCGAACACCACGATGTCGCCAGGGCGGATCGCCCGGACGTGGTAGACGAGCTTGTTGACCAGGACCTTGTCGCCGATCTTCAGCGTGTTCTGCATGGAGCCCGACGGGATGAAGAAGGCCTGGACCACGAAGGTCTTGATCACCAGGGCAATGACGAGCGCCACGATGATCAGCAGCGGGAATTCTTTCCAGAACGACCTGCCGGAGTTACCGGGCTTCGCCTCGCTGGCCGACGGGTCCGCACCCTGGCCTTCGGCCGGGCTCGTTACGGGCGCGGCGCCGTCACCCGGCTCCGGGCTGCTGGTCACCGTCTCCCCCTCGCCCGTCATCGGCCGTCAGCCGCCGGTCGTGCCGCAACGGTCAGCCCGCCCCGTCGTGCCGCGGCCGCATGCGCAGCACGAGCATGCGGCCCGGCCCCGGCAGCGTCAGCCGCCGACGTCATCCGGGACAGCGTCATCTACAGCAGCGCGAACCGCGCAGGTGGGTTCTGCGGCAGCATCGGCTGCGACAGGAGGATCCGGCCCGCTAGCGGGGGGTGACCTCGCGGCGCTCCTTGATCCGGGCCGCCTTGCCGCGCAGGTCGCGCAGGTAGTAGAGCTTGGCGCGGCGGACCCGGCCGCGGGTCACGAGCTCGATCTTGTCGATCGCCGGGGTGTGCACGGGGAAGGTGCGCTCCACGCCGACGCCGTAGCTGATCTTGCGGACGGTGAACGTCTCCCGCGCGCCGCCGCCCTGACGGCGGATGACTACGCCCTGGAACACCTGGATCCGGGAGCGGTTTCCCTCGGTGACCTTCACGTGCACGCGGAGGGTATCGCCCGCCCGGAAGTCGGGGATGTCGGCGCGGATCTGCGCCTGCTCAAGCTCGGCAATCGCGGTGTGCATCGCTTGCGTTCCTCGGGTCATCACGCGCACGCTTGCGTTGCGCTTGAGTCGGTCTCGGCTGTGCCTGTCATAGCTGCCGGGCGAAAGCACCCGGCAGCGCCCCGGCGGAGTGCTCCTGCAGCGAGGCGGCAGCCTTCAGTGTGCCATATCTTGGCCGCTAACCGGAAAGCCAGCCTCAGCCAGCACCTCCCGATCATGGTCACTGAGCGGCGCAGGCCGGCCGCCAGCAGCTTCCCCGGCCGCCTGCTGGTCTCCTGAGATCAGGCGTTGCACCAGGTCAGGGCGGTTCTCGGCGGTCCGCCGCAGGGCGCAGTCGCGGCGCCACCGAGCGATGGCCGCATGGTCACCCGACAGCAGGACTGGCGGGACTTCCTGACCGCGCCAGACCCGCGGCCGGGTGTAGGCCGGGCCCTCGACCAGGCCGGCCATCGGCCCGCCGCCCGCACCGAACGAGTCGTCGGCAGCGGACTGGGCGTTGCCCAGCACGCCCGGCAGCAGCCGGCCGACCGCCTCGGCCATGACCAGCACCGCCGCCTCGCCGCCGGGCAGGACGTAATCGCCGATGCTGACCTCGTCCACGTCCATCCGCGATCGCGCGTCCTGCACGACCCGCGCGTCGATGCCCTCATAGCGGCCGCAGGCGAAGACCAGCCACGGCTCGGCCGCGTACTGCTCGGCCAGGCCCTGGCTGAACGGGATGCCCGCCGGGGTCGGCACGACCAGCCGGGCCCGCTGGCCCGCGGGAACGATGGCATCCAGGGCCGCGCCCCACGGCTCGGGCTTCATCACCATGCCGGGCCCGCCGCCGAACGGCGCGTCATCGACGGTGCGGTGCACGTCGGTCGTCCAGTCGCGCAGGTCGTGAATGCCCACGCTGATGTCGCCGCGCTGGACGGCCCGGCCGATAAGCGAGGCGTTCAGCGGGCTGAAGTACTCGCCGAAGATGGTGATGATGTCGATCCGCACGCCGCTTCCTCCCCGCCTAGACGGCGTCGCCCGGATCCAGCAGCCCGCGCGGCGGGTCGATGACCAGCCGCCCGCCGGCCACGTCGACCTCCGGCACCAGCGCGGCGACGAACGGCACCAGGATCTCGGCGCCCGATCGCGGGCCCGCGCCGGTGATGACCAGGAGGTCCTGGCCGGAGTGCAGCACGTCAGACACCTGCCCGACGGCATCGCCGCCGGTCGTGGTCACCGCCAGGCCGATGAGCTGGTAGTCGCGGAAGCTGTCGGGGTCGGCGGGCTCCTCCAGGTCGTCAGAGTCCACCACCAGCAGCACCCCGCGCAGTTCCGCGGCGCGGTCCCGGTCGTGCACCCCGGCGATGGACATCAGCAGCCGGCCGGAGTGCCAGCGGATTGCCTCGATGGTCAGCGGGCCGCCCGCGGCGGGCTCGGTCGCCAGGACCGAGCCTGCCGCGAACCGCAGCTCGGGATCGTCAGTCCGCACCTCCACGGTCACTTCACCGCGGATTCCGTGCGGCCGGCCAATGCGGCCGACGACCAGCTGCATGGCTGCTAGCGGATCTCGTCAGTGTCCAGCAGGTCGACGCGGACATAGGAGCTGCCGGCCAGGGAGCCGATCACGGTGCGCAGCGCCTTGGCGGTACGCCCGCCCCGCCCGATGACCTTGCCCAGGTCATCGGGATGCACCCGGACCTCCAGGACCCGGCCCCGGCGCAGCCCGCGGCTGTCGACCCGGACATCATCCGGGTGCTCGACGATGCCCTTGACGAGGTGCTCCAGGGCCTCTTCCAGCATGTCAGCCCTCGCTGGGCGCCGAGTCGGCGGCCGCGGCCTCACCGGCCTTGACGGCCGCACCGGCCTTGGCGGCGTCGTCCGACTTGGCCGCCTCGGCCTTTTCGGGCTTCTCGGCCTTCTCCGGCTTCTCAGCCTCGGCCTTGTCAGCCTTCTCGGCCTTGTCAGCCTTCTCGGCCTTGGCGGGCTTGTCCGCCCTGGCAGGCTTCTCGGCCTTGCCAGCGTCAGCCTTCTCGGTCTTGCCGCCCCTGGCGCCCTTGGCTTCCCTGGCGGCCGGGTCGCCGGCCTTGGCCTTCGACTTGCCCTTCGCCGTAGCGCCGCCGGCTTCCAGCGTCTCCTGGAGGGCAGCGGCGAACACGGCCTTGCGGTCCTCCCTGGGCGCTGCGGTGCGCAGCGTGCCCTCGGCGCCCGGCAGGCCCTTGAATTTCTGCCAGTCGCCGGTGATCTCCAGGATCTTGCGGACCGGGTCGGTCGGCTGCGCGCCCACCGAGAGCCAGTGCTGCGCGCGCTCAGAGTTGACCTCGATGAGCGACGGCTCGTCCTTCGGGTGGTAATTGCCGATCTCCTCGATGGCCCGGCCATCCCGCTTAGTGCGGGCGTCGGCAACGATAATCCGGTAGTACGGCGCCCGGATCTTGCCCAGGCGCTTCAATTTGATCTTGACAGCCACGGCTGTGGTCTTCTCCCAGAAGATTCGGGTCGGGCAGCGGAAGTCAGCGGGTGGGGACCGGACGTGCCGCCCAGATGGGTCCGGCTTAGCGAGAGGAGAGAGGGCCTCGCGCGGCCGATCATAGCGGTCACATTCTGCCAGATGCGTCGTGGCCGCGGGTAATCACCTGGCTAGCGGCCCTTCCCGCCCTTGCCGCGGCGCCCCTGCTGGGGACCCCGCAGGCCGGGCGGCAGGCTCGGCTGCCCGGCGGGAAAGCCCGGCGGCAGCCGCAGCCCGTCCTGGCCGCCATCACCGAGGCCGGGCAGTCCGGCGCCGCCGCGGCCAAAGCCGGCCGGGAGCTGGCCCAGGCCCGGAGCGGGCTGCGCGCCCGGCGTCCCGGCCTGGCCCGGACGCGGCGCGCCGGCCGGGCGGCCGCCGCCCTTGCCCTTCTTCTTGCCCTTACGGGCCTTGGATCCGCCCCGGCGCATCCCCGGCATCCCCGGCATGCCGCCCATCATCTGGCGCATCATCTTCTGACCCTCGAGGAACCGCACGACCAGCTGATTCACCTCGCCGGGAGTGACCCCGGACCCTGCGGCGATCCGGGCCCGGCGGGAGCCGTTCAGGATCTTGGGGTTGCGCCGCTCCTCGACTGTCATCGAGTTGACGATGGCCGCCGCGCGATCCAGGTCCTTGTCGCTGACCTGGCTCAGCGCCTCGCGGTTCTGCGCCGCGCCCGGCAGCATGCCCAGCAGATTGCCGATCGGCCCGAGCTTGCGGACCATGGCCAGCTGCTCGACGAAGTCCTCCAGGGTGAACCCGTCGCCCGAGGCCAGCTTGCCGGCCATCGAGGCGGCCTGCTCGGCATCGAAGGTCCGCTCGGCCTGCTCGATCAGGGTGAGCATGTCGCCCAGGTCGAGGATGCGCGAGGCCATCCGGTCGGGGTGGAAGAGGTCGAAGTCCTCGAGCTTCTCCCCCGACGAGGCGAACATCACCGGCCTGCCAGTGAGCTCCGCGATCGACAGGGCGGCGCCACCGCGGGCGTCGCCATCGAGCTTGGTCAGGGCCACCGCGTCGTAGCCGACGCCGTCCAGGAACGCCTGCGCCGTCTGCACGGCGTCCTGGCCGATCATCGCGTCGACGACGAACAGGATCTCGTCCGGGTCGACGGCGTCGCGGATGCTGGCCGCCTGGGCCATCATCTCCTCGTCGATGCCCAGCCGGCCCGCGGTGTCGATGACGACGATGTTGTGCATCGTGCGGCGCGCCTCATCCACCGACTGGCGGGCCACCTCCACCGGGTCGCCGACACCGTTGCCCGGCTGCGGGGCGAAGACCGGGACGCCGGCCCGCTCGCCGAGCACCTGCAGCTGCTGGACCGCGTTGGGGCGCTGCAGGTCGGCGGCCACCATGACTGGCGTGTTGCCCTGGGCCTTGAGCCACAGCGCCAGCTTGGCCGCCAGCGTCGTCTTACCGGATCCCTGCAGGCCCGCCAGCATGATGACGGTCGGGGAGACCTTGGCGAAGCGCAGCCGCCGCGCCTCGCCGCCCAGGATCGTGATCAGTTCCTCGTTGACGATCTTGATGACCTGCTGGGCGGGGTTCAGCGCCTCCGACACCTCCGCCCCGGAGGCACGCTCACGGACGCGGGCGATGAACTGCCGGACGACCGGCAGCGCGACATCCGCCTCCAGCAGCGCGATCCGGATCTCGCGGCAGGTCGCGTCGATGTCGGCAGCCGACAGCCGCCCGCGACCGCGCAGCGACGAGAAGACCTGGGTTAGCCGATCGGAAAGGGTCTCGAACACCTGTAGCTGCCGTTCTCGCTGATACCGACGGTGGGCGTCCCCAGGCTATCTGGTGGCTGACCGCGCCTCCGGCCAAAGCGGCCGGTGCCCGGCTTCGGACAGGCGGGCTCAAACTAGCCAATTGCGATTATCAACATGCAGAACGCAATTGCACGCCAGTGGGGATGCTCGTAACGTAAGGCCCGATCTGCTGAACGTAAGGGTCTTTCGGCGCCAGGCACAAATCGCCCGGCGGCTCGCCTGTCCACCGGCAGCGACCGCACGCTGTGGAAGGACAAGGCGCTCACCGAGCTCAACCTGGCGGTCCTGCACTCCTTCACCGAGGCCGGGGTGACGATCACCGATCACCACACCGAGTCGGCGCGGTTCCTGCGGCACCTGGACCTGGAGGAGCGCCGGGGCCGCCGCTGCCCGGCCGACCGGACCTGGATCGTGCCGCCGGCCGCGTCGTCAGCCACGCCGGTCTTCCACCGCTACTACAGCGACTTCGACCAGGCGCCGAACTTCTACCGGCATCCGGCGTAGCACCCATCCGGGGTAAGCCCGGCGGGCCGGGTGCGACCCTGGCCGGCCCGCCGGAGTCCTGAGGGTCAGGTACCCGTGCCGATGCGCCTGCGGCCGGCCAGCAGGGCCTCGGCGGTGCCGGCCTCGGCGGTGCCGGCCTCAGCGGTGCCGGGCTCGGCTAGCTGGTCCGGGAAGTCCGGGTCATCCGGCAGCGCCCTGAGTCCGTCACGGAGCCGGGTCAGCAGGTCCAGGTCCTTCTTCCAGGACCGGAGCCGCCACCAGGCTAAGGACCGGCGCTGCCCGCCGTCGATCACGGCATCGGGCACCGCCACGGCTTCCGGCCGCGCGAACGCCTCGCCAGCGGGCGGCTCGGTCCGGAGCCAGTCGTGACGCAACGTCATGCGCTATCCCCCCATGGCCGGCCGCGGACGGTCCGTGCCCGGCCAGCGGCATGCTGACCAGGCGCATGGGAGCAGAAGGGTACCGGCCTCTTATTTCCACCCCTCAGCCTCGTGTACGAGAATAAGGCCAGGCAGGTGGCATGGCTAGCGAATTGCAGAATGCAACGTGTAACAGCTTTCTCACCTGTTCGTCCGGGACAAGGGCGGAGACGCACAGTTACCGGCTCCGGCAGTGCCCGGCCGCCTGCCTGGCGGATTGCCCGGCGGTGACTGCGGACGGTGACCGGCGGCTCAGAGCGCCTCGCGCGATCCAGTCCGGCCGCTCCGCGGGCCGGCCGGCCCGCGGGCGCCGCCAGGACGCCGGCCAGCTGCCGTCCGCCTGCCTCGCGGGCCTCCCTGGCGGGACCGCTCTCAGACGCGGCCGGCCTGCGACTGCGCCTCGGCCAGCACCTCGTCCCGGCGCCGGCGTGCGTGCTCGGCCAGGTGCCTGCTGTAGTCCCGGGCCTCGGCGATGTAGCGGTCGGCCGTCTTCTGGGCCTGGGCCAGGATGCTGGCCGCCTGCCGGTGCGTGTCGTCCTGCGGGGCGCTGGCCAGGTCGCCGGCCCGGAGCACCCGCTGGCGCAGCCGCCTGACCTCGTCCTGCAGCACCGCCCGCTCGCGCGCCAGCCGGGTCAGCTCAGCCTCGACCTGCTCGCAGAACTCCCGGACGTGCTCGTGGTCCAGCCCGCGCCTGCCGCGCCGGGCCGGGCGGAAGGTGACCTCCTGAACGCTGTCCGGCGTCAGCCGCTCGAGATGCCCAGGATTCATGGCCTCCCCCATCCAGCTGGGCAAGAGCGCCCGATAGCGCTCATGCCCGATGATAGGTCCAGGATCTACGCTCTCTCAGCCATTTGCAGAATGCAACATGAAGAGTTGCCACATTCTGCCTGAACCTGGCGAAACTGCCGGCTAGCTGCCGAGGATGGCGTCGACGAAGACCTCGGGATCGAACGGGGCCAGGTCATCAGGCCCCTCGCCGAGGCCGACCAGCTTCACCGGGACGCCGAGCTCGCGCTGCACGGCGATCACGATGCCGCCCTTGGCGGTCCCGTCCAGCTTGGTCAGGATGATCCCGGTGACGTCGGTCACCTCGGCGAACACCCGGGCCTGGCGCAGGCCGTTCTGGCCGGTGGTGGCGTCCAGCACCAGCAGCACCTCATCGACGGTGCCGTGCTTCTCGATGACCCGCTTGATCTTGCCGAGCTCGTCCATCAGCGCGGACTTGGTGTGCAGCCGCCCGGCGGTGTCGACGATCACGGTGTCGACGCCGGAGCTGATCCCCTCGTTGACGGCGGTGAAGGCCACGCTGGCCGGGTCCGCGCCCTCGCGGTCCGAGCGGACGGTCCGGGCCCCGACTCGCTCGCCCCAGGTCTGCAGCTGGTCGGCGGCGGCCGCGCGGAAGGTGTCGGCCGCGCCCAGCAGGACGGTGCGGCCATCGCCGATGAGCGCGCGGGCCAGCCGCCCGCAGGCGGTCGTCTTGCCCGTGCCGTTGACGCCCACGACCAGGACGACCGCGGGGCGGTCGCCGTGCCGGGCGGTCCGCAGGGAGCGGTCCATGTCCGGGCCGATCTGCGCCAGCAGGTCGGCCCGGAGCAGCTTCCGGACCTCGTCGACGTCCTGCGTGCCGGTGACCTTCACCTCGGTGCGCAGCTGCTCGACCAGCTGCCGGGCCGGGCCCACGCCCATGTCGGCCGTGATCAGCGTGTCCTCGATCTCTTCCCACCCCGCCTCGTCCAGCTTGCCGCTGGACAGCAGGCTGAGCAGGGCCGAGCCGAGCGCCGACTGCGACCGGGCCAGCCGGCCGCGCAGCCGCACCAGCCGCCCGGCGGACGGCGGCGGCACCTCGGGCGCCGGCCGGGCCGGCGCCCCGGCGGCCGGAGCCTCCGGCGTCAGGGTGCCCGCTCCGGCAGATGTCCCGCCGGAGGACTCCCCGGCCGCGCCGGCCGACGCCGGGCCCGAGACCTCGGGCCTGGCGGCCTGGCCCGCAGCGGCGGTGTCCGCGCCGGAGACCGCCCGGCGGCGGGCGCGGCGGCGCGGCACCAGGAACGCCGTGCCGCCCGCGGCGAGCACGACGACGATGGCGATGATGATGATCAGCAGCTCTTCCATGACGCCCACCAGTGTTGCAGACCGCGCGACCTGCGGCGGCCAGGGCTCAGGCGGGCTCGCGCTCGCGCAGCCGCTGGCTCACCACGCTGGAGACGCCGTCGCCGCGCATGCTGATCCCGTACAGCGAGTCGGCGATCTCCATCGTCCGCTTCTGGTGCGTCACGACGATCAGCTGGCTGTTCTCCTGCAGCTGGGCGAAGATCTCCAGCAGCCGCCCGAGGTTGGTGTCATCCAGCGCGGCCTCGACCTCGTCCAGCACGTAGAACGGCGAGGGCCGGGCCATGAAGATGGCCACCAGGTAGGCGATGGCGGTCAGCGACCGCTCGCCGCCCGACAGCAGGGACAGCCGCTTGACCTTCTTGCCCGGCGGCCGCGCCTCGAAGTCGATGCCGGTCGCCAGCATGTCGTCCGGCTCGGTCAGCACCAGCTTGCCCTCACCGCCGGGGAACAGCGTGGCGAAGATCCGCTCGAACTCGCGCGCGGTGTCGGCGTAGGCGGAGCTGAACACCTGCAGCACCCGCTCGTCGACTTCCTTGATCACGGTCAGCAGGTCACGGCGGGTATTGCGCAGGTCCTCCAGCTGGGCGACCAGGAAGGCGTGCCGCTCCTCCAGCGCGGCGAACTCCTCCAGCGCCAGCGGGTTGACCTTGCCGAGCTGGTCGAGCTGGCGCTGCGCGGTCTGCGCGCGCTTCTCCTGTGTCACGCGGTCGTAGGGCACCGACAGCTGGCCGTCCTCGGCCGGGGGCACCAGGACGCCGGGGCCGTACTCGGCGACCAGCACGTCGGCCTCGATGGCGAACTCCTCGACCGCGCGGGCCGCGTACTGCTCAAGCTGCATCCGCTTGGTGGCATGCGCGATCTGCGCGCCGTGCGCGCTGTTCACGACCTTGTCCAGCTCGGCGGTCAGGTCACGGATGCTGGCCCGGACCGCCTTGAGCCCGGCGTCCCGGCCCTTGCTGGCCTCCTCGGCATGCTGCCGCTCGGTGTCCGCCGCGGCGCTGGAGGCCTGGATGCGGGCCAGCGCGAACCGGGCGCCGTCGGCGACCGCGCGGGCCACCACGGCCTGCGCGGCGCGCAGCTCGCGGCGGGCCTGGGCACGGATGGCCGACTTGCGCTCGGCCGCCGCGGCGGCCGCCAGGGAGTCGGCCCGGCCCGAGATAGCCCGCAGCCGCTCCTCCAGCGTGCGGACCTCCAGCCGGGCGTCCATCTCCGCCGCGCGCGCGGCCGTCGCCGCCTCGGCGAGCTGCTCCTTGCCGCCGTCCGCGGCGGCGCCGTCCTGGCCGTCCTGGCCCGCCTCGGCGGCGGCCAGGGCCGCCTCCTGCTCAGTGAGCTGCGCCTGCAGGTCGCCGGCGGCGGCCAGGCTCTGCTGCTGGGACTGCTCGGCCACGGCGATGGCCTTAGCCAGGCGGCTGACCTCGTCGCTGGCCGCGCGGGCGGCGCCGGCCAGGGTGCCGAGGCGGCCGGAGGTCTGGGCGGCAGCGGCGTCCACCTGCTGCAGGGCGGCCTGCGCCGCCGCCAGGTCCTGGCGCAGCTGCTCCTCGGCCTCGACGGCCTCGGCCAGCTCCCGCTCGGCGAGCTGGCAGGCGGCGTCGGCGTCGGCCAGCTGAGCCGACGCCTGCCGGGCGGCCGCGCGCAGGCTCAGCAGGCTCTGCTCGGCGCTCGACCCGCCGCGCGCCCAGTGCGCCCCGAGCAGGTCGCCGTCCCTGGTCACCACGCGCAGGCCCGGGCGGTCGCGCAGCACGCTCAGCCCGGCCCGCAGGTCGTCGGCCACGACCACCCCGGCCAGCAGCTCGTCCACCGCGGCGGCCAGCTCGGGCGGCGCCTGGACCAGGTCGCGGGCGGCCGTCATGCCGGGCAGCCCGCCGGCATCGGCCGCGCTGGCGGCAGCCGCGGCGGCACTGCCGCCCGCGATGACCAGCCCGGCCCGGCCGGCGTCCTGCGCGCGCAGCGCGGTCAGGATGTCGACGGCAGCATCCAGGCCGTCCACGGCGACCGCCCCGGCCGCGCCGCCGAGCGCCGCGGCGATGGCCTCCTGCGCGCCGTCCTGGACGGTCAGCAGCGTGGCCAGCGGGCCGAGCACGCCCGCGAACACCCGGGGCTCGGCCAGCAGCACGGCGGACGCGTCGGCGCCGCGGATCACGGCCTCGCTCAGCGCGTCGGCCCGGGCCCGCAGCCCGGCCCGCTCCCCGCTGGCCCCGTGCTCGGCCTTGCGCAGCCGCGCCACCGTGGCCGAGGCCTCCTTGAGACTGCCGGCCGCGCGCTCCCTGGCCGCGGCCAGGCCGGCCCGGCCCTCGTCGCGCCCGGACACCTGCTCCTGCAGCTCGGCGTGCTCGCCCTGGGCCTGGCCGGCGCGCACCCGGGCCTGCTCGCACGCCTCGCGCAGCCGCCCGGCCTCTTCCTGAGCGGCCGCTGCCTTGCTGGCGGCAGCCTCGGCCCGGGCCCGCAGCCGCGCCAGCCGGTCGGCCCGCTGGGCGGCCGCCTGAGCATCCGCCGCGATCCGCCTCTCGGTCTCCGCCACCGCCGCCTCGGCCTGGCTGCGCCGTGCCACGACCGCGGTGAGCTGCTCGCGGGCGCGGCCGAGTGAGTCGCTGAGCTCGGTCTCCTGCGTGCGCAGCCGGCCGGCCTCGGCCTCCAGCTCGTCGGGATCACGGCCGGGCCGCTGCGGCTCGGGCGCCGACAGGTTGCGGTAGCGCTCGGTGGCCAGGCTGGCCGAGCCGCGCAGGCGCTCGGCCAGCCCGGCCAGGGCGAAGAACGTCTCCTGAGCGGCGGCCAGCCGGGGGGCGTGCTGCTGCTCGTCGGCCTCCAGCCCGGCTTCCCGCTCGCGGGCCTGCCCCAGCGCCGTCTCCAGGCTCGCCCTGGCCTGCGCCTTGGCCGCCTCGTCGGCCTCGTCTCGCTCCAGCTCGGCGGCCAGGGCGGCATAGTCGTCGGCCAGCAGCCGCAGCCGCGCGTCCCGCAGGTCGGCCTGGATGACGGCGGCCTTGCGGGCGATCTGCGCCTGCCGCCCGAGCGGCTTGAGCCGCCGGCCGAGCTCGCCGGTGAGGTCCACCAGCCGGGTCAGGTTGGCCTGCATGGCGTCGAGCTTGCGCAGCGCCTTTTCCTTGCGGCGGCGGTGCTTCAGGACGCCGGCCGCCTCCTCGATCAGCGCCCGGCGGGCCTCAGGCCCGGCGTTGAGCACGTCGTCGAGCTGACCCTGCCCGACGATGACGTGCATCTCCCGGCCCAGGCCGGAGTCGGACAGCAGTTCCTGCACATCCAGCAGCCGGCAGTGGTCGCCGTTGATGGCGTACTCGCTCTGGCCGGACCGGAACAGCAGGCGGCTGATCGTCACCTCGGCATAGTCGATCGGCAGGGCGCCGTCGCTGTTGTCGATGGTGAGCGTGACCTCGGCGCGGCCGAGCGCAGGCCGGCCGGAGGTTCCGGCGAAGACGACGTCCTCCATCTTGCCGCCGCGCAGCGGCTTGACGCCCTGCTCGCCCATGACCCAGGAGAACGCGTCGACGACGTTGGACTTGCCCGACCCGTTCGGGCCCACCACGCAGGTAATGCCCGGCTCGAAGCGCAGCGTCGTGGCGGAGGCGAAGGACTTGAAGCCGCGCAGGGTGAGGGTCTTCACATACACCCGCGGATTCCTCCCCAGCCTGTGGTCCCCAGCCCTGCGGCTCACGAATCGCCGGTACCCGCGCCGGTCCCGCGCCGCTGCCGGGCGCGCCGGCGGGCTTTGCCGGTCCCCCGCACCCTACCGCGCGCTACCGTCAGCTCTGCGGATTGCGACCGCCCGGCGGGGCGGCATTGGCGGCCTAGCTAGGATGTCTCGTGCCTTATCAGGGTATGTCGCGCCGGGCGGCCATCTGGGCCGGGCTGAGCGTGGCCGCGACCGGCGTGCTGGCCGGGGCCGGCTACGGGCTCGTCGAGGCAGGCGCGCTGCCGGGCAAGTATCAGCTGGCCCGGGTGCTGGGCGCGTGCGGCTCGGCGCCCCCGCCGCCGAGCGGGCCGCTCCCGGCCCGGCATACCGAGCAGTTCTGGTCGGAGTACCGGCATCGCCAGGTGACCATGGTGACCCTGATCCCGGCCGGGGTTGCGGCCCCGCACGGCCTGGGCACCGTGGTGGCCCTGCATGGCCTGGGCGGTGATGCCGCCGGCACCGCCCGGTCCGTGGCCCGGGCGATGGCCGCCGCGCAGATCCCGCAGGCCGACCGGGACCGGTTCGCCGTGATCACCGTCGACGGGGGCACTACTTACTGGCACCGCCGCTCCGACGGCGACGACCCGCAGGGCATGATCATCCATGAGGTCCTGCCCCGGGCCGCGGCCCGGGGCCTGCAGACCGGCAGCATCGGGATCGTCGGCGAGTCCATGGGCGGGTACGGCGCCCTGCTGCTGGCCGAGCGGCTCGGCGGTCCCGGGGCGGCCAGCACGGCCGCGGTCCGGCGAGGCCAGTCGGCGGCCGGCCCGCAGGCCGCGGCGGTCGCCGCCATCTCGCCCGCCATATTCGCCAGCTACGCCGATGCGCACCAGGCCGATAGCCTCTCATTCGACGGTCCGGCCGATTTCGCGGCGAATAACGTCGTGAGTCATATTTCCGCTTTGCGGCATGTTCCGGCCTTTATCGCCTGCGGCACCGACGATCCATTCGAGCCGATGGCCCGGCAATTCCGGGCCCGGCTGGCGCGGCTGTCGGGGCACTCGCCCGCCGGCCTGGTGACCTCCGGCTGCCACGACGTCGCGTTCTGGGCCAGGAACCTGCCCGGCGGCCTGACGTTCCTCAGCACCTACCTGCCCTGACCCGGCCGCGCAGCGCGGTGCTCGCCGCCGGCACCGCGCGCCTCGCCGGCACCGCGCGCTCGGCGCAGGCACGGTCCTGACCGGGACGGGCCAGCCGCGACGAGCGGCAGGACGGGCGAGTTGCCTACGGCAGGCTCGTCACGCCGCGGTGGTCATGATGACCGAAGTCAGCAGCCGGTCATGACACGGTGAAATCTCCGCCGGCATCGCCGACGGCAACGTAATTTGCCCTGGCCAGGGCCGGTGCGACGGCAGCGATCATGCCGCCTGCAGGGCTGCTCGCACGCACCTGACGTGGCCGCGCGCCCGCCGCCAGAGCGGCGAAGAGGGACGCCTGTCGCGGCGCCCCTCTACATGCGCGCGGCTAGCACTCGTCAGGTGAGCGCGGGCTCGCGGACCGGGATCAGCAGGTCATGCCCTACCTCGGCGGTGAGCACGTCGTTTTCTTCCTGAAGCCGGGACAGCTCGGCTTCCAGGTCACGTACTCGCTGCTGGAGGCGGCGCATCTCTGAGACCATGCGGGGATCCGGCCCGCCGACGTGGCCAAGTAGAGCCTTCGCCATTGTGTAAGGTCCTCCACACTGAGCGACCAGAGTGGGCGCGCATGCGGACGCAAGAATCGCGAGTACGCGACTGCGCGCAAGTAACGCATCCATGGTCCCACCGTCAAGGGTATCCGGTCAAGTTGACCGATCCCGCAGGTCACAGGGGTGCGGCCGGCGCTTTCTGGTCAGCGCTCAGCAAAGCCGACAAGTCCGCCGCGGGCCGCGTCCCAGCGATGCGTGACATGCTCGACATACCCCGGAGTGTCCCCGTTGTCCAGTAGCTGCAGAAGCTGCTCGCAGGCCTCGCGCGGACCCTCCGCGACTACCTTCACGCGGCCGTCGGTCAGGTTCTCCGCCCACCCGGACAGCCCGAGCTCCAGTGCCCGGCTGCGGGCCCACCACCGGAATCCCACGCCCTGGACCCGGCCGCGCAGCCACGCCGTCAGGCGCACGGTCCCGGCCTCGCCGAGGCCCGTCTCCCCCGGCGCCCGCTCGCCGGGCACCATGTCCCCCCGCGGCCCCGGCGGGAGCCGGGGCACCGGGCCAGGATCAGGCCCGGTCGCCGCCGCGCCGCGGCCGGGAGCCGCGGGCTCGCCCCACTGCTCGCCGGGGCCCTCGGCATCGTCGTCCAGGCCCGCCATGCTGCGCTGGAGGTCGGCCAGCCAGGCGGCCTCCCGCGCGGCTTCCTCATCCGGGTCGCCGGGTAGCTCGGGAGGCGGCGGGTGAGCTTCATCCGTCACCTTGGCCTCCACTGCCACCACACGTCACACGCACCCGGCGTGCTTGCTCCCACCATTTTCCAGAACACACAGCGGGCTGCCCGTCACATCCGGCCGTTGCGAGGCCTGGGCTGGCAGGACGCGCAGCTGAACGCCGACCGGTTCATGAACGGGTCCCGCCGGACGGGGGTCCCGCAGCGCGGGCAGGGCAGCCCGGCTCGCCCGTAGACGGCCAGGGCCCGGTCGAAGTAGCCGCCCTCCCCGTTGACGTTGACGTACAGGCTGTCGAACGAGGTACCGCCCGCGCTCAGGGCCTCGCCGAGGACCTCCTGGACGGCGTCGATGAGCCGGGTGACATCCGGGCCGCGCAGCCGGTCGGCGGCCCGGGCCCAGTGCAGCCGGGCCCGCCACAGGGCCTCGTCGGCGTAGATGTTCCCGACCCCGCTGACCAGGCTCTGATCCAGCAGGGCGCGCTTGATGCCGCTGCGCCGGGCGCGGAGCCGGGATGCGAAGACCGCCCGGTCGAAGGCCGGCTCCAGCGGATCGGGGGCGATGTGCGCGATCACGGCGGGCAGCTGCGCGCCGCCCGGGCTGACCAGCAGGTGACCGAATGTCCGCTGGTCAGTGAAGCGCAGGTCGGGCCCGCCATCGCGGAAGGTCATCCGGACCCGGACATGCGGTGCCAGCGCCCGGCCGGGTTCGCCCACCAGGAGCTGCCCGCTCATGCCCAAGTGCGCGAGCAGCGCGTCCTCGCCGGCGGGCAGCCACAGGTACTTGCCGCGGCGCAGCGGAGCCCCGAGGCTGCGGCCGCGCAGGGCGGCGGCGAAGTCAGCCGCTCCGGCCGGATGCCGCCGCACGGCGCGCGGATGGAGCACCTCAACCTCGTCGACGGTGCGCCCGGCGACATGCCGTTCCAGGCCGCGCCGGACGGTCTCCACCTCAGGAAGCTCAGGCACGGAACTATCCGTCCCTGACCGGCTGCTCCCCTGACGCTCCCCCGCCCTCGCCTGGTGCCGCCGCGGTGCCCTGGCCGCCCTGGCCGGTCACCGCCCCGTTAGGTGAGCCCGAGCCGGGCCCCGACGTCTCGTTCCCCGTGCTGCTGGTCAGTCCCGCCTCGCCGGCCTTGTCCCCGGACCCGGCGCTGAGCCCGGCACTGATCGCGTTCCAGGCCGCCTCGGCCGCCTGCTGCTCGGCTTCCTTCTTGGACCGGCCCTCGCCCTCGCCGTAGGTCTGCGAGCCGATGCGCACTGAGGCCCGGAAGGACTTCTGGTGGTCGGGCCCGCTCTCCTCGACGTGGTACTCGGGCACGCCGAGCACCTCGGCGGCGGTGAGCTCCTGCAGGGAGGTCTTCCAGTCCAGCCCGGCGCCCAGCCGGGCCGACCGGGCGATGACCGGGTCGAACAGCCGGTGCACCAGGCCGTCGGCGGCCGCCAGGCCCTGGTCCAGGTAGACGGCGCCGATCACCGCTTCCAGGGTGTCGGCCAGGATGGAGGACTTGTCCCGGCCCCCGGTGCCCTCCTCGCCCTTGCCCAGCCGCACGTAGGAGCCGAGCTGCAGGCCGCGGGCCACCCCGGCCAGCGCGCGCATGTTGACCACCGCGGCGCGCAGCTTGGCCAGCTGCCCCTCGGGCAGGTCGGGGTAGGAGTTGAACAACGTGTCGGTGACGATCAGGCCGAGCACGGAGTCGCCGAGGAACTCCAGCCGCTCGTTGGTCGGCAGCCCGCCGTTCTCGTAAGCGAAGGAGCGGTGCATGAGAGCGCGCTCCAGCAGCTCGGCACCGAGCGGCACGCCCAGGGCAGACAGCAGCACGGCGGTGTCTGCGTCTGGTGCCTGACCACCAGGCGAAGAGCCACTCACGATGTTCTCCTTCCCCGCGCCATGCGGTGCGCGCGAGTCCCCCGCTGCGAGCGCGTCAGGAAGGAGTGATTACCTGGCGCCGGTTGTACGTGCCGCACGTCGGGCACGCGGTGTGCGGGAGCTTGCGCTCGCGGCAGTTCGGGCAGGTCATCAGCTGCGGCAGGGTGCTCTTCCACTGCGCGCGCCGCGACCGCGTATTGCTGCGCGACATCTTCCGCTTGGGTACCGCCACCTCAGGGCTCCTTTGCTCGTTCCGGCACGGAATCCGCCCGGTGCATGCTTGTTCCCGGTCCGGCCGTCCCGTCCGGTGCCGCCTTGTCGTCGCCTGAGCCAGCTCCCGGCTCGCCCACGCGAACGTCCTTCAATGCCGCCCACATCGGGCCGCGCTCGGTGTGCCCGTGACCGGGTGGCGCGTCAGCAAGCCGCACCCCGCACTCCGCGCAGAGCCCCTGGCAGTCATCCGCGCACAGCGGCGACAGCGGCAGCTCCAGCACGAGCGCGTCACGCAACGCCGGCTCCAGGTTGAGCAAGCCAGCGTCCAGAACGTAGCCGTCCGGGCCCGCCACCCCCTCGTCCAGCGCGTACAGCTCCTGGAACCGGATCCTCGCGGAGGAGGTGAACGGCTCCAGGCACCGTGCGCACTCGCCGGTCAGCGGCGCCGTCACCGTGGCGGTCACCAGCACGCCCTCGGTCACGCCCTCGAGCTGGACGTCCAGTTCGAGGTCGGCCCCGGCGGGCACGCGCACCATCCCGGCGCCCAGGTCGGCAGGTGCCGGACTGGTGCGCTGCTCGGTACGCGCCGTCCCCGGTCCGAGAGTCCGGATGTCAAAGACAAGCGGCCCCGTCGGATCGACTCGCTTCAGGTGCTTGGATCGCTGATGTGGCATAGCAGACAGCGGTTGTGGCAAGGCATCGGCGGACCAGCTTACCGGCCAGGCTGGGTGAAGCCCAACTTGCCGGATAATCCGCGCGCGGGGGCTGCCCCCGCCGGCCGCCTGGTCCCGGCGGGCTCAGTCGCTGAGCAGCCGGGCGGTGAGCCGCTCCAGGACCGGGTCGGGCACCAGCCCGCTGACGTCGCCGCCGTACTTGGCGATGTCCTTGATCAGGCTGGAGGACAGGAACGCATACAGCGGGTTGGTGGTCATGAACAGGGTCTCGACCCCGGCCTGCCGGTAGTTCATCTGCGCCTGCTGCATCTCGTAGTCGAAGTCGCTGACCGCGCGCAGGCCCTTCACGATCGCCGAGGCCCCGTTCTCCCGGCAGAAGTCCACGGTCAGCCCCTCGAACCGGGCGACCCGGACGTTGGGCTGGCCCTTCAGCACCTCGCGGAGCATCTCGACCCGCTCCTCGGCGGTGAACAGGCCGGTCTTGCTGAGGTTGCGCAGCACCGCCACGATGACCTCGTCAAACAGCGAGGCAGCACGGGAGATGATGTCGAGATGCCCGTTGGTCACGGGGTCGAACGAGCCTGGACAGACCACACGCCGCACGCGATTCACGCTCCTGTCTCCGGCGATCCCGCAGGCCCCGCGCCTGCGGCGTGACCGTACCAGAGCGTCGCCTCGCCGTACCGGCGGCACCGGTCGCTCTGGTAGCCCGGCGGCCAGACCAGCGGCCCGGACCGGGTTGCGCGCTCGATGGCGACCAGCGCCCCGGCCGCCAGCCAGCCGTGCCGGCGCAGGCCGTCGAGCAGCCGCTCGATCTCGGCGTCGCCGACCGCGTACGGGGGGTCGGCGAACACCACGTCCCGCGGCGGCGCGGTGCCCGGCCCGCGGGCCAGCACCCGCTCGGCCCGGTCGGCGGCCAGCCGCGCGCCGGGCAGTCCCAGGGCGGCGATGTTCTCGCGGATGACCCGCGCGGCCCGCGGGTCGGACTCGACCAGCAGCACGTCAGCGGCGCCCCGCGACAGGGACTCCAGGCCGACGGCCCCCGACCCGGCGTACAGGTCCAGCACCGCGGCACCGTCCAGGCCGCCGCGCAGCGCCGTCACCGTGGCGAACAGGCCCTCGCGGGCCCGGTCGCTGGTCGGGCGGGTGGACTGGCCGGCCGGGACGGTCAGCCGCCGCCCGCCGGCCACCCCGGCGATGATCCGGGTCACGGCGCTGCCGTGCTGAGCCGCGAGCTCATCACGCCTTCTCGAGGTACTCGGCGCGCTCGCTTTCCAGCGCCCCGACGGCGGCCGCCAGCGCCGGGTAGCCGGCCAGCGCCGGATCGGCGTCGACCAGCTCGATAGCGGCGGCCCTGGCCTGCCCGATCAGGTCCTCGTCGCGCACCAGCCGCAGCAGCTTCAGGCTGGTGCGCCCGGCCTGGGCCGTGCCCAGCACGTCGCCCTCCCGGCGCTGCTCCAGGTCGATCCGGGACAGCCGGAACCCGTCTGAGGTACTGGCCACCGCGTCCAGCCGCTCCCGGGCCGGGGTGCCCGCCGGGGCCTCGGTGACCAGCAGGCACAGCCCCTCGTGGCGGCCCCGGCCGACCCGGCCGCGCAACTGGTGCAGCTGGGACACGCCGAACCAGTCGGCGTCCATGATCACCATGACGGTGGCGTTGGGCACGTCGACGCCGACTTCCACGACGGTGGTGGTGACCAGGACGTCCAGGTCGCCCTCGGCGAAGGCCAGCATGACCTTGTCCTTCTCCTCGGGCGGCAGCTTGCCGTGCATGACGCCCAGGCGCAGCCCGGACAGCTCCGCCGCTCGCAGGCCGGCCGCCAGGTCGAGCACGGCGATGGGCGCCCGCCGCGGGCCCGCCTGGCTGGCGGATTCATCCTCGGCCCAGAGATCTTCCGTTTCTGCTGAATCCCCTGGTGCCGCCGCGGGCGAGCCGCCGGACCTGGCCTGGCCGGTGCCGGGGGCGGCCGGAGCGTCGCCGATCCGCGGGCAGACGACGTAGGCCTGGCGGCCCCTGGCGACCTCCTCGCGTATCCGCTCCCAGGTCCGGGCCAGGTAGTTGGGCCGCTCGGCGGCGGGCACGACGTGGCTGGCAATGGGCTGCCGCCCGGCGGGCAGCTCGGTCAGGGTGGAGATGTCCAGGTCGCCGAAGACGGTTATCGCGACAGTGCGCGGGATCGGCGTGGCGGTCATGACCAGCACGTGCGGCCGGCCGTCGCCGACCTTGTCGCGCAGCGCGTCCCGCTGCTCGACGCCGAACTTGTGCTGCTCGTCGATGACGACCAGCCCGAGGTCGGCGAACTGGACGTGCTCCTCCAGCAGGGCATGCGTGCCGATGACGATGCCGGCCTCGCCGGAGGCGGCCTCCAGCAGCGCGGCGCGGCGGCTGCGGGCCCCGAGCGAGCCGGTCAGCAAGGCGACCCGGGTGGCGTGCTCGGCCCCGCCGAGCTGGCCGGCCTGGGCCAGCGGGCCGAGCAGGCTGGTGATCGACCGGTAATGCTGCTGGGCGAGGACCTCGGTGGGGGCCAGCAGCGCGGCCTGGCCCGCCGCGTCGACGGCCTGCAGCATGGCCCGTACGGCGATGATCGTCTTGCCGGAGCCGACCTCGCCCTGGAGCAGCCGGTTCATGGGGTGGTCGCGGGCCATCTCGTCCGCGATCGTGGCTCCGGCCAGCTGCTGGCCGACGGTCAGCTCGAACGGCAGCGCGGCGTCGAACCCGTCCAGCAGCCCGCCCTCGACCCGGGGCCTGCTGGTCGCCGAGTAGGCGGCGGCCGCGCGGCGGCGCTGGGCGAGCGCGGCCTGGAGGACGAGGGCCTCATCCCACTTGAGCCGGCTCTGGGAGCGGCTGGCGTCGTTCCAGTCGACGGGCCGGTGGATGCCGCGCAGGGCGTCGGCGTAGCCGATGAGCCCGTGCTCGCGCCGGAGGGCGGCCGGGATGGGATCGTCGGGCACGTCGAGCACGTCGAGCGCGATGCGGACCGAGTCCGCGATCCGCCAGGAGGCGAGCTTGCCGGTGGCCGGGTAGATGGGGATCAGCTCGTTGGCGTACTCCTCGGCCCGTGCCTCCGACGCGCCGGCGCCGAGCAGCTCGTAGTCGGGGTGGGTGAGCTGGCGCTTGCCCCGGAAGCTCGACACCTGGCCGGAGAACAAGCCGCGCATGCCGGGCTGCAGCTCCTTCTCCCGCCAGGTCTGCGACCGGTTGCCGAAGAAGGTCAGGGTCAGCCGGCCCTGCCCGTCGGTGACGACGGCCTCGAAAATCGACCCGCGGCGGTTGCGCATGGGCCGGGTGCCGACCGACGCCACCTCGGCCAGCACGGTGACGTGCTCGCCCTCGGTCAGCCCGGCCAGGCTGGTCAGCTCGCCGCGCTGGGCATACCGGCGCGGGTAGTGGCCCAGGAGGTCGCCGACCGTCTGCAGTCCGAACGCCTCGTCAAGCCGCTTGGCTGCCTTGTCGCCGATGACCAGGCGCAGCGGATCCCGGATCGTCGCCATCTCTGCCTACCCTGCCCTACTCGACGCCCAGGAGCAGCGCGTGGCCGGCAACTGCCCCGGCGTGACACTCGATCTCGGCCGCCGGGCTGACCTCGCGGACCCGGGCGGTAACCAGCTCGGCCAGGCGGGCGCCACTCCCGCCGGTCAGCAACGTGACCAGCTCCGCCCCGCCGGCCAGCAGCTCGTCGGTCGCGGCCAGGGCGGCCTCCTCGAGGACTGGCCGGAGAGGTGCTGGGCTGTGAGGTACTGGGCGGCCGGACGCCGGGCCGCCAGGAGCAGGGCCGCCAGGAGCAGGGCCAAGGCCGCCGGAGGCCGGGCCAGGGCCGCCGGACCTAGTGCCGCCAGGGCCAGGGCCGCCGGGAGCCGTGTCCGCGGAGAGCTCGCAGCTGATGGCGGCGTGGCGCATCCGGCTCGCGGCGCGGCTCATGGCGGCGGCGTCGTCCGCGAACCCGGCCGCTGGCTCATGCACCGCCAGCGCGGGCAGCGCCTGGACCGGAGAGGCCACGGTCACGACCCGCACGTCGATGCCATCGGCGGCCAGCATGCGGGCCGCCGCGGCGGCGGCCATCGAGGTCGCCGGCCCGCTGGGCACCACGATGCAGCGCCGCGCCCCCTGCGCGGCCTGCCGGATGAGCGTGCTGAGCTCGGCGGAAGACGGGGATGGTGAGCCAGAACGAAGTATCCGGGCTCCGGCCGATTCCGCCAGCGCGGCCATGCCAGGGGTGTCACAGATGGCCACCACCTGGTGCCGGGCCGGCGGCGGTGCGCCGAGGTAGGTCACGGTGATCCGGCGCAGCGAGCCCGCGCGCAGCCCGGCCTCGATGGCCAGCCCGGCCTCGGGCACGTGCACATGAACGCTCCACAGCGCGGACCCGGCTGACTCGGCTGGCGCCGCCGGGTGGGCTGCGCCGGCCTGGCGAGCGGTCCCCGCCTGACGGGCGGGCCCCGCCCGGCGGGCGGGCGGCGGGCCGCCGGCGATCACCAGGGAGTCGCCCATCGAGTCCAGTTCCTCCCGGAGCCGGTTCACCTCCCCCGGCCCGGCCTGCAGCAGGTAGGTGACCTCGTAGCCGTAGGACTCGGCCGGCCGGGCCGCCGCCGGAAGGCCCGCGGCCCGCCCGGCAGGCTCGGGCACGTCGAGCGCGGCGAGCTGCGTCCCGGCGATCGCGGCGGCCCAGGCGTCCAGCACCACGCACAGCCCCGCGGCCCCGGCATCCACGACGCCGCTAGCCGCCAGCACGGCGAGCTGCTCAGTAGTCAGGTCACGGGCCCGGCGGGCGGCGGTGCCCGCCGCCAGCACCACCGCGGTGAGGGCGGCCGCATCGGTGACGGCCGCGGCAGCGGCACGGGCGGCGGCGTCCGCGACCGTCAGCACGGTGCCCTCGGCCGGGCGGCTGACGGCCCCGCGGGCCAGCTCGGCCGCATGCCCGAGCGCCCTGGCCACGACGGCGCCGTCGCAGGGCGAGGCGGGCGCGCAGATGTCGGCGAGCCCGCGCAGCAGCTGGCTGACGATGATCCCGGAGTTGCCGCAGGCGCCGAGCATCGCGCCGTCGGCGGCCGCGCGCCAGATCTCCTCCGGCCCGGCACCGGGCGCCAGCGCGTCCACCGCATCGGCCGCCGACCGCAGGGTCCGGTACAGATTGGTCCCGGTGTCGGAGTCCGGGACGGGGTAGACATTCAGCGCGTCGATCGCCGACCGGGCCGATCCGAGCGCCTCGGCGGCCATGCGGCACCAGCGGCGGACCACCGCGCCGTCCATCACCTCAGCCGCGACCACACCCGCAGGATAGGCTCCGGCTATGACGCTCGGCTCGCGCGAACTGCCGCTGGTCGGCTATCCTTCAGCGACCGTCCCGGTTCGGCCGGGCCGATGACCTATCTGGCTAACACCCTTTGGAGCGATCCCGTGGCTGCCGTCTGCGATGTCTGCGGTAAGGGACCGGGCTTCGGCAACAACGTGTCGTTCTCGCACCGCCGCACCCCGCGTCGCTGGAACCCCAACATTCAGAGCAGGCGCGTCGTGGTGGGCAAGACCCCGCGCCGCCTGAATGTCTGCACATCCTGCATCAAGGCGGGGAAGATCACCCGCTAGGGTCCCCGCGGTTTCCTCAGCCCCTGGCATGTCTGACGCCGGGGGCTGGACTGCGATCAGGCGCCGAGGCGCGCTCCGGGGGCCAGACTGCGATCAGATACCTAGTAGTACTTTGTTAGGTTCCTGCGAGGGCGGCGAGCCGGCCGAGGGTTAATGGCTGGGTGCAGAGGGAGCAGGCGCCGGGGATGAGGGCCAGGACGATCTGCAGTTCGTGCAGGGCCTGGTAGAGGGTCATCCCGGCGCAGGGGCTCTTGGGTCGGTCCTGATCATGGTGCAGAAGGCCTGGGCCAGGGCGGCGAGGGTGACGTGGCGGTGCCAGCCGGTGTAGGAGCGGCCCTCGAAGTGGGTCAGGCCCAGCCCGGTCTCGAGCTCGCGGTAGTCGTGCTCGATGCGCCATCTGATCTTGGCCAGGCGCACCAGCTCGGCGATGGGGGTATCGGGCGGGAGGGTGGAGAGCCAGTAGTCTGCGGGCTCGTCGGCTTCGGGGGGCCATTCTGCCAGCAGCCAGCATGCGGGGAGGCTGCCGTCGGCGGCGCGGGGGATGTCGCGGTTGGCCACCCGAGTTCTTGCCCGGTGGCTTGGTTTCCATGCGCGCCAGGCTACGAGGATCCGCTGTCAGTCGCAGATGTCGGAGCTGGAGTCCCGCCCGCTAGATGGCCTCGACGATGTTGATGATCTCGGTAGCACCGAAGATCCGGCCGTAGCTCTTTCCTGTCAGCTCGGTCACGATGCCGGCTTCTACTAGGTGCTGGATGATCCGGGTGGCGTTCATCGGGCTGATCTCGTAACGGCTGGCGGCGTCGGAGACCGAGGTAACCGGCCACTCGACAAGTCCGGCTAGGACCCGGTGAATCGCGCCGGTCCAGTGCCGGTCATCAACGATCTTGCGGGAGCTGGTGAGCCAGGCCAGCAGCCGCTCGGCGCCGCTGATTAGCGAGAAGCACTGGGCGCTTATCGCGCTGCAGAAGAAGCGGACCCACGGGTTCCAGTTCCCCGTGCAGCTCACGGCGAGCAGCTGATCCTGGTACTCGCTCCGGTTGCGCAAGAGCCAGGGTGAGAGCGTGATGGCAGGCTGCTGGATGGTATCGCTCCGAAGCAGCTGCAAGACGACGACCAGCCTGCCGAGCCGTCCGTTGCCGTCACCGAACGGGTGCAGCGTCTCAAACTGGTAATGAGCCAGCGCGGCCCGCACGATGGGCGCAAGGTGGGCGTGCTCCGCCTGGACCCAGTCCACCCACGAGTCAAGCCCCGATTTGAGCCTGTCGTCAGCCGGCGGAGGCACGAAACGTGCTTCCTCGATGGGCCGCTTCTTGTCGCCGATCCAGACGAGGTCCTGCCGCGGATGCCCGACGTGCTGTGGTTTCTCCGGGGACTCCCTGAACAGGCGTTCCTGCAGCTCACTCAGGAACCCGACGCTAATTGCTCGGTCGCGGATCATGTTGAAGGCGGTCAAGGCGACCTCTACATACGAATTGATCTCCTTTGTCTCGGGCGAGAGGTACTGGACGCTGCTCAGTTGAGCCTCCAGCAAGTCGCGGAGGAGGCCGACGGTCCCTTCCAGGGCAGATGTGTCGAGGGCTTCTCGCCAGAGGGCTGGCCTAATGAGCAGCCGCGGATCGGGCAGCTGGGCGCAGACCTGGTCCAGCTTGCCGAGGGCCATGGATGCCTCCGCGACTGCCGCCCAGGTCACTGACTCGAGGACCAAGTCGTCGGGCAGCCGGTCCGGCAGGTACGCAAAGTAGGCGAAGTCGCCGTACCGGGCATCCCGCCCCTGGATAGGGACGAGCTGACCGATCGGGCTGTGCCGGAGCCTCTCAACGTCCATGATCTAAACACTATCGCCACATCACGTTAATTACATCGGTGTGATCTAACGCCCTGCGTGACAACCGGGTCAGATATCTAACGTCAACTGCCACCTCACGTTACATCTCCGCCCCGGATCTAACGGGGTGCGAGACCCGGGTTGGCGCCGGTCTGGCGCTTCAAGACCCCTATGAACGCCGTAGTGGCCTCGCTACCTGTGTCCTCGATAGGCCAGACATGCCGCAACGGCTGAGTCAGCGCCCGCAGCACCCGCGGGAGCGCCCGCGAGCCCGAGCAGGTCAGGCTGCGTTCCGGGTGCTGCGCGCGCTGGAATGCCGCCAGTCTCGGATGGCGTGATCCGAAGCGGCGCAGCGGTCCCGCCGCGCCACCGCCCTGCTGCGCGCCCGCGGCCTGCCGCTACGTGACGTGGGCCAGGCCCTCGGTGTCTCGTTCCCGCGGGCCAAGCAGCTCATAGACGACGCAGACAAGGTCGCGTGATGACCACCTACGACGTCACCGTGACCCGCGAGGATGACCTCTGGGTCGCCGACATCACCGGCGAGGGCCTCGGGCCGGCCGCCACCGACGTTGAGCGGTTCGCGGACCTGGACACCGAGGTGCGCGACCTGATCGCCGGGCTCACTGATGCCGACCCGGGCAGCCTCGGCCTGGCCTGGCGATACGAGATCGGCGGCGAGGATGTTACCGAGCTCATCGCCTCCCTCGCGGTCCGCGAGGACAGGCTCCGCGAGGCGACATCAAGCCGCGCCGCAAGGCCGGACTCCGCCGCGGAAGGGGCTGACCGCCCGTGACCGCCTACCACGCCGACATCGACATCACCACCACGCCGGCACCCGGCCCGGACACCTGCATCCGCGCCGGTGATGCGTACGCCATGTCGTTCTGTCTCGCTGTCGACGGCGCCGATGCTGCCAGCGCCGAGCACGCGGCGGTCCAGTCCGCCCTGGCGGTCCTGCGCGCCGTCCGCGTCACGGCCGACTAGATCCTCCACATCAGCGTGACCCGTTGGGACCTGTTCGAGGCCAGCCTCGGTGCTCGCCTGCCGCCGGCCCAGGGGGCCTCCGGAGGTCAGCCAGCGTCGTCGTCGCCGGTGAGCTCGCGGAGTTCGTCATCAACGTCTGAAGCGGCACCGCGCAGTAGCTCTCCCTGCTGCTCGCCCCCAGGGTGGTAGTGGCCGCGTACGAGGACGAACTGCTGATCCGGCACGGACCTGTCCATGCTGATCCGCGCCCAGTAGTCGACCTCGGCCGAGGCGACCAGTTGCAGGTTCTCGCCGTCGCAGACGCCGATCCGGACAGCGGTGTCTAAGCCCTCGGGCAGGTCACCCGCGGCCTCGGAGAACGCCTTGATAAGTTCCCGGACGGTCGCCATCGGGTACCTCCCGCTGCTTCGCAGCCTGTCACCTGCCACCTAGGAACGAACGGATGAGCATGATGACCGGTACTGACAACAGGACACCACCCGCGACGTTGTTGCCAAGAGCGAAGAACCAGATCGCGGCGCCAAGCGCCATCAGAGTCAGCAGGAACGCCAGCGCCTGGCCGGACCGCGCGCGGTCGACCTCAGCCTCGGCGATCTTCTCGCGCGTTTTGATGTCTCCGGTCGCGACCGTTTCGGCCATTGCCACTATGCGCTCAGCAAGGCCTTCCTGCACCTGCTCATACTGGGCTAAGACTGCCGGGGCAGGCATCGGGCCTTCCCACTTGCTCTGAATCTGGATCTGGAGCGCCTCAAGGGCGCCCTGCTCTACAGACCGAACGTCCGGCCCAGGCTCCTGACGGCCTCGGCCATCGCCTCGCCCACTGTCTTCCAGGCGCTTTCCAGCCCCGCTTCTGGGGGCCGGGACATTTCCATGCGCAGCCGGCGGAGCCTCGGCGACGGGTCCAGCGTCAGGCTGTCGAACCCCTCCAGCAGGCGGCTCGGCCGACGGGGAGTCTTCCTCATGTCCGGGAGCGCCATGTGACAACCGTACCTCCGCACCTTTGCCTGAGCACCGTTTGGGCGACCATTCAACGGTGATGAGACGTGCTCACCGGCCCAATGGTTGACCGCGGCCGTTGGCTGGAAGGGAGTTGCGACCATTAACCCCTGTCCGATTGACCGCTACATGTCTCATCTGGACCACTGAACTCGCCCTGGCCAGGCATTCGGACGGACAGGCCGAGCACTGCGGCGATGTCGCGCAGGCCGGCGATGGAGGCGGGCTGGTCGCCGAGGGCGGCGCGGATCCGCGCGGACGCGGCCTCCCGGGTCATGCCGATCAGCGGGAGCCGCTCTGCGTAGATGGCGTCCAGGACGGCGCTGATGTCGTGGCGCCGGTCACCGAGGTCGGCCTCGGCGCGGGCCGAGAGTTCTTCCCATGTGGTCATAGCCGGATATCGGCCAGCAGAGCCTCGCGTCACTTCGTGGCCACGATCGTGGCTGGGAGGTGTAGGGCAGCGGACAGGTCATTGGCTGCAAGCTCGGCGAGCTGGGGCGCGAATGCCGGGGCCGAGGATGCGCCGGGCGACGGCGAGTTGTTCGTCGGTCGGGGGCGGGGCCTGGTCGACGCGAGCGCGGATCGCGGCCTCGTAGCGCTCTCGTGTCGTCATGGCCAGCTCAGCGGCTGGCGCTAGGCGCCTGGGAGCAAGACAGCCAGCGGCACCTGACAGCGGGGGGCTGGAGTGAGGTCAGTTAGCTAGCGCGGTCAGTTGGCAGGCGCCGGGGGCCAGACCGGGTCCTCGCGGTGCTGCCAGCCATGATCGACTGGCCCGATTCCCTCACCCAGCGGGAACCCGCCCGCGATCGCCCCGGAGACGTAGTCCCGTGCTGACTTGACCGCGCCCGGCACGTCCTCGCCGCGAGCCAGCCACGACGCGATAGCCGACGCCAGCGTGCACCCGGTGCCGTGCGTGTGCTGGCTGACGATCCGCGGGCCGGGATAGCGGAAGACCGTGGACCCGCCGCCGCTCGGCCCCTCCACGAGCAAGTCGACCGGATCACCGGCCAGGTGCCCGCCCTTGACCAGCACCCAGTGCGGGCCCATCGCGGCGATCTGGCGGGCCGCGCGCAGCATCCCGTCCTCATCGGTGATCTCCTGGCCGGTCAGCAACTCGGCTTCCAGGAGATTGGGCGTCACGACCGTGGCCATCGGCAGCAGGCGCTGCCGGACCGCGTCGAGCGTGCCCCCTGACAGCAGGCTGTCGCCGTGCTTGGAGACCGCCACGGGATCCACCACGATCGGCACCCCGGCTGGCTCGAGCCCGTGCCGGTCCAGTCCGTCGCAGACGGCCTCGACGATCGTGGCCGAGGCCAGCATCCCGGTCTTGACGGCCTCGGTCCCGATGTCGGAGAGCACCGAGTCGAGCTGGGCGCTGACCGCCTCGGGCGGCAGTTCCCAGTAACCCTGGACGCCGAGCGAGTTCTGCGCGGTCACGGCGGTGACGACGGTCATCCCGTGCACGCCGAGGGCGAGCATCGTCTTGAGGTCGGCCTGGATCCCGGCGCCACCGCCCGAGTCGGAGCCGGCGATCGCCAGGACACGCGGCGGAACGAAAGCCATACCACCACCCTAAGCCGCCCCCGGCCGCGGCCCGCGCCCGCCTGAGGCCAGCCCCACCCGCAAGTGACTGCCTCGGGCCCGGGGGCGGGAGTTGCCAGCCGGATTAGGGCGGCTAGCCGAAGTGGCAGGCGTGCTGGTTGAGGACGCAGTCCACAGGCGTGGCCGGGCTGCCCTGGACCGCGACCAGGAAGCGGAGGCTGCCCCCGTAGCCATCCGCCGCGCTGCTCTGGCCGGCCGCCGCGTTCCAGGCAGCCGGGCCGCTGGCACCTTGCCAACCTGAGTCCCCGCTGTCGCCGGATCCGCCGTCGCGACCCGGCCATCCCTGCCCGCCAGACGGGCCCGCATGGCCATGGCCGGACGCCGGGACGCTCGCCACCCCGCCATCGCCGCTGGGAGACGGACGCCAGACCGCGCCCCAGACCTGGGCCACGTGCCGGCCGGGGAACCGGAAGCTCAGGTCCCAGCCGTGCTGCGCACGCCGGGCGGGGATGGTGATCATCGCGGCGAACTCGCCGTCGTGCTTCCAGACCACCCGGTAGCCGACCAGCGGACCGGTGCCGTCCTGCGTCCTGGACGGCGGACCGCTCACGTGCGCGGGCTTGGCCCGCTTCAGCTGGACCCCCGGCTGGGCCGTCGGCAGCGCACCAGGCACGGCGC
The DNA here is from genome assembly GCA_035763085.1 of Streptosporangiaceae bacterium. Taxonomy (GTDB): domain Bacteria; phylum Actinomycetota; class Actinomycetes; order Streptosporangiales; family Streptosporangiaceae; genus DASUBV01. Next base: position 52,542 of record DASUBV010000016.1, read on the forward strand.
ACGGGCCGCCCGTGCACGGAGTCATGTGCGGCCGGTAAGTCAGCACCGTGTGCGGCGAGTTCAGGGCCAGCGCGGCTGCGATTACGAAACCCGCCCCGGCCGCGAACCAGGGCGTCACCAGCATGCCGCGCATCCGCCGCGGCGGGCGGCGGCCGGGCCCGGGCGGCGGCCGACGAGCCGCCGCGGCCTGCCGCCGGGCGCGAGCGCGGGCCCGCGCGGAGCCGGCGCCAGTCGGCAACTCAGGCCGGGGCAGCGGCAGGCTCGGCAGGCTGACCGTCGGCTGCGCATCCGCCGGGTCAGCGGCGTGAGGCGACGACGCGGCGCGAGACGACGGAGGGACGTGAGACGACGGCGCGTCCTGGGACAACGGAGCGGCCTGGGAGGATGGCGCGGCCGGAGAGGACGGGGTGCTCCCAGCGGCAGGAGTGACCGGAGAACCAGGAGTGGCCGCAGAGAACTGCGCGGCGGCAGAAGCCTGAACGGCCTCGACAACGACCGCTGAAGTGCTCTGGAACGGTTCACGAGCGGACTCAAGAGCAGTCTTCGCAGCCTCGATCGCAGCATCCATCGGGACGCGGCGACCGAATCTGTGACCCGGCGGCTGCGCCCTGTGCTTGGGTAGGCACTCCTTGCGATGACGAGGCATCACGGGGTTTATATCAAGCTGCCGCCAGATCAGCTAGTGCGAACGACAGACCCGTCCCGGTCAGCACCGAAATTCTCGGCAAGATCAGCGGAAATGGCTCCAGCCGCCTCGGCCGGCTCGCGGCCGGGAGTCGACCAGCACTCCTGACCCTGGGCCCGCCCGGCCAATCCGGGCCCAGCCCTCCGGCAGCGCCGCCCCGGCCGGGAACGTGGCCGCGAGCGCGTGGTCCTCGCCGCCGGTCAGCGCCCAGTCCAGCCAGTCCGCGCCGAGCCGTGCGGCGGCTTCGCGCAGCGGCCCGGTGCCGGGCAGCGATGCGCTGTCGATGTCGATGCTCACCCCGCTGGCCGCCGCGACGTGCGCGACGTCCTGGACCAGCCCGTCGCTCACGTCGATCATCGACGTGGCCCCGTGCCGGGCCGCCTGCGGGCCCGCCGGGTACAGCGGCTGCGGCCGCCGGTGCGCCGCGATCAGCGCCGCGATGACAGCTGCCGCGGACTCGGCCTCCGGCGGGCTGCCCAGGCCGGCCTGCAGGAGCGCCAGCCCCGCCGCCGACCAGCCGAGCCGCCCGGCCACCGCCAGCACGTCACCGGGCCGTGCCCCGCCGCGGGTCACCGGATCAGCACCGCCCAGGTCGCCCAGGGCCGTGATGCCGAGCATCACCGTGTCCGCCCCGGTCACGTCGCCGCCGGCTACCGGCGCGCCGGCCCGCTCGCACTCGGCGACCAGCCCGCGCACCAGGTCCAGCGCCCAGTCCGCCGGCAGGTCGCCGGGCGCCGCCAGGCCCACCAGCAGGCCCGTCGGCGTCGCGCCCATCGCCGCCACGTCGGCCAGGTTCTGCGCCGCCGCCTTGACCCCGATGTCCACCGGGCCGGACCAGTCCCGGCGGAAATGCCGCCCCTCGACCAGCAGGTCGGTGGTGGCCACGACGCGCTGGTCCGGCGCGCTGATCACCGCCGCGTCATCACCCACTCCCAGCAGCGGCCCGCGCCCGGCCGGCAGCAGCTCGGCGATGGCCGCGATGAGGCCGAATTCGCCCAGTTCCGCAATGGTGATGACGGCCTCCCGCCGCTTAGCCGACATGGCCGACATGTACGGGCATCTCGGGACACCGGAACCGCCCGCCGGCCGGCCATCCTGCGACTATCGCCGCGGCCACTACGGTAGCGTTGGCCTTACTCATCCGGCCGAGAGAGGGCGACATGGTTCAGGCATACATCCTCGTCCAGACTGAAGTCGGAAAGGCGGCCGACGTCGCCACCTGCATTGGCAAGATCACCGGCGTGATGCATGCCGACGACGTCACCGGGCCCTACGACGTGATCGTCCGCGCTGAAGCCGACAACGTCGATGACCTCGGCAAGCTGGTCGTGGCCCAGATCCAGGGCGTCAGCGGCATCACCAGGACCCTGACCTGCCCCATCGTTCACATCTAACGGCTGCCTACGGCCAGCACGATCTAACGGCTGCCTTCGGCCAGCACGGCCATCGTCCGGGGACCCAGGCCCAGGTCTCGCGCCCGGTCCAGGTCGTCTGGTGTGTCCACGTCCTGGCGCAGTCCCCGCAGGCCGGGCAGGTTCAGCTCCGCCGCCCCGGCATCCCGGTGCCGGGATCGCGAGCCCGGCCCGAACAGCGGCCGGAACTCCACTCCTGGCCCCGCCGCGTACAGCGTCGTGCCCGTGCCCTGGGCGTCGGGCACGAACGCCTCCCCCGCCGCCGCGGCCCGCTCCAGCGCCAGGGTGAGCTCGGCCGGGCGCATCGCGGGCAGATCGCCGGCCAGCGCGGCCCGGCCCCGGCCCGGCCACCTGGCGTCGGAGTACTCCGCGCCGAACGCCAGCGCCGGGTTGAGGCCCGCGCCGGGCTCATCACCGACCACCACGGCGCCCAGGCCGCCCAGTTCCTTGGCCGCCACCTCATCGTCGGTCACCACGACCACCGCGGCCACCGGCGGCGCGGCCAGCGCGGCCGTGACAGTGTCGGCCACCATGGCCAGCGCGAGGTCGGAGCGGCGCGGTCCGGCCAGGCCGGCGAGCCGCGATTTGGCCAGAGCAAGTACTTTGACCGGGATCACCAGCGACCAGGCGGCCGCTCCCGGATCAGCCGGGCGAGCGGGATTGGGGGACTTCATGAGTCTGATCTTGCCTCGACACGGCGAGCGGCGAGCGGGGAGACTGACCCCTATGACAAGCCAGAACCAGCCGGGATGACAGCCCGATGAGCGAAAACCCCCCTCCAGGCAAGCAAGCCGACGGCAGCTACTCGGCTGCGTGGCGCAGGTTCACCAAGATCGTCCTGCCGCCCTCCATCCGCGCCATGATGCGCCTGGACTGGACCGGCCAGGAACACGTGCCCGCCAGCGGCGGCATGATCCTGGCCGCCAACCACCTGTCGTACATGGACGTCCTGGCCCTGTCCCTGTTCGTGCACCGCGCGGGCCGCTACCCGGTGTTCCTGGCCAAGTCCTCGCTGTTCGAGGTCCCGGGCCTGGGTTTCCTGATGCGCAAGCTCGGCCAGCTGCCGGTCTACCGCGGCCAGGTCAACGCGGGCCTGGTACTCAACACCGCCGAGCGCATCGGCCGGGCCGGCGCATGCGTGATCTTCTACCCTGAGTCCACCGTGACCCGCGACCCGGACAAGTGGCCGATGGTCGCCAAGACCGGCGTGGCCCGGATGGCGCTGGCCGAGAACCTGCCCGTTGTCCCGGTCGCGCACTGGGGGGCTCAGCGGATCCTGCCCTACGGCAGCCTCGTGCCCAAGTTCCTGCCCCGCAAGACCGTCCAGGTCCTGGCCGGCCCGCCGGTCGACCTGTCGGAGTTCGCCGGCCAGCCGATCACCAACCAGGTGCTCCGCGCGGCCACCGACAAGATCATGACCGAGGTGGCCGCGCTGCTCGGCCAGCTGCGGCACGAGGCGCCGCCGGAGAAGTTCTACCACCCGGCCGTGGCGCGCCGTCAGTTCCGCCAGGACATGCGCGCGCTCGCCGAGGCCAGCCAGAACGAGAAGGCCGCCGACCCGGCGGCTCCGGGGGCGGAATCGTCGTGAAAGCGGCGGTGATGGGCGCCGGCTCCTGGGGAACCACGTTCGCCCAGGTGCTCTGCGACGCGGGAACTGCGGCCACGGTGTGGTGCCGGCGACCAGAGCTGGCGAAGGCCATCAACGCCACCCACGAGAACGCCCGCTACCTGCCGGGCATCGTCCTGCCGCCGGCCCTGGCCGCCACCACGGACCCGGCCCTGGCCCTGGACGGCGCCGAGCTCGTCGTGCTGGCCGTGCCCGCCCAGACGCTGCGGGCCAACCTGGCCGACTGGGGCAGCCTGCTGCCGCCCGACGCGCTGCTGGTCAGCCTGATGAAGGGCATCGAGCTGGACACCTGCGACCGGATGAGCCAGGTGATCGCTCAGGCCACGCAGGCGCCGGCCAGCCGGATCGCGGTCGTGTCCGGGCCGAACCTGGCCCCGGAGATCGCCCGCCGCCAGCACTGCGCCACCGTCGTGGCCTGCTCCGACGAGGCAACGGCCCAGCAGCTCCAGAAGGCATGCCACACCGGCTACTTCCGCCCCTACACCAACCCCGATGTCGTCGGCTGCGAGATCGGCGGCGCGGTGAAGAACGTGATCGCGCTGGCCGTCGGCATCGCCGCGGGCATGGGCCTGGGCAACAACACCCAGGCCATGCTCATCACCCGCGGGCTCGCGGAGATGAGCCGCCTGGGCGTGGCACTCGGCGCCGACCAGCACACCTTTGCCGGCCTGGCCGGGCTCGGTGACCTGGTCGCCAGCTGCAGCTCCCCGCAGGCGCGCAACCGGTCCTTCGGCGAGCGGCTGGGAGCCGGCATGCCACTGCCGGAGGTGCTCGCCGGGATGACGCAGACCGTCGAGGGCGTGAAGTCGGCTGCCTCGGTCCGCGAGCTCGCCCGGCGGCACGGCGCGGAGATGCCGATCACCGAGGTGATGGTGGCCGTCCTGCAGGATGGCCTGGAGATCGGCGAGGCCGCGCTGCAGCTGTCCAGCCGGACAGCCAAGCCCGAGCGCTATGGCGTCTGAGCACCGCCAGTGAGTTGCGCGCATGCTGCCCCCTGAATCCGGGCACAGACCGGGGCGCGGGGAAACAGCTAGTCAGACGAGGCAGCGGCAGTGGGAGGTCACACAGTGAGCGAGCCGGAGGGGCGCGGCGCCGCCTGGACTGAGGAGCGCAGCGACGAGGGAAGGCGGCGCGCCCAGAGCGCCCCGGAGGCGAGCGGGCAGGAACAGAGCGAGCCGGAGGCGAGCGGGGAAGCACAGCGCAAGATCCGGGTCGCGGTGGTGTTCGGAGGCAAGGGCCCAGAGCACGCCGTGTCCTGCATGGGCGGCGGCAACATGCTCTCGTCGATCGACCGCGGCAAGTACGAGGTCGTGCCGATCGGGATCACCCGCGAGGGCAGCTGGGTGCAGGTCGCCGACGAGCCCGGCCGGCTCGCTGTCACCGGCGGCCAGCTGCCTACCGTCGAGGCCGTGGCCGAGCCCGGCGGCGCGGTGGTGCCGTGGGGCGGGGCCGGCGTGCTGGCCAGCGCGCCCGGCCGGATCCCGCACCTGCTCGGCGACGTCGACGTCGTGCTGCCCGTCCTGCACGGCCCGTTCGGCGAGGACGGCACCCTGCAGGGGCTGCTGGAGATGGCCGGGGTGCCCTACGTCGGCGCCGGCGTGCTGTCCAGCGCGGTCAGCATGGACAAGGAGTACATGAAGCTGATCTTCAAGGCCAAGGGCCTGCCGGTCGGCCGGTACGTCGTGCTGCGCGAGCGAGACTGGCCGGGCCGCGAGCAGGCGGCCCTGGAGCGCGCCGCGGACGTCAGCGAGCACCCGGAGCGCAAGCGGATCCTGGACGAGATCGCCGACCTGGGCTGGCCCCTGTTCGTCAAGCCGGCCAGGGGCGGGTCCAGCATCGGCACCTCCAAGGCGCACACCCCCGAGCAGCTGCGCGAGGCGATCGTGGTGGCCCGCCAGTTCGACCCGAAGGTGCTGATCGAGGCCGCGGTCGACGGCGTCGAGGTCGAGGTGTCGGTGCTCGAGGGCATCGACGGCGCGCCGCCAGACACCAGCCTGCCCGGCCAGCTGCTGATCGACGGCGGCGAGGAGTTCTGGGACTTCGAGGCCAAGTACCTCGACCAGGCCAGCGGGATGGCGATCCCCGCGCCGGTGCCGGATGCCGCCGTCAGCGAGATCCGCCGGCTGGCCGGCGCCGTCTTCGAGGCGGTCTCCTGCGAGGGCCTGGCCCGGGTGGACTTCTTCTACACCAGCAGCGGCCACATCCTGGTCAACGAGATCAACACGATCCCCGGCCTGTCACCCGCCTCCTACTTCCAGAAGATGTGGGAGGCCACCGGCCTGCCGTTCCCGCAGCTCATTGACCGGCTGCTGCAGACGGCGCTGCGCAAGGGCCCCGGCCTGCACTAGCGCCCGCCCCGCACGCGCAACGACCCCGGCCCTAGGCCGTGCTGCCCTGCGGCAGCACGGCCCGGAAGCCGGGGCCCGCGCCCTGTGCTGGTGTGCCCGCTACCTGCGAGCCGCGGCCACCTTCTTGTCGCCGTTCACCATTGCCTTAAAGTCGGCGCCCGCCCGGAACTTGGGCACCGAGGTCTTGGGCACCTTGATGGCTGCCCCGGTGGCCGGGTTACGCGCGGTGCGGGCCGGCCGTACAGACTTCTCGAATACGCCGAAGCCGGTAATAGCGACTTTGTCACCCTTCGCGACCGCCGCCTGGATGGTGTCGAGAACCGCGTTAACCGCCTCCGTCGCGGTTTTCTTGTCGCCCATCCGGCTCGAGATCGCGTCGATCAGGTCACGCTTGTTCATTGCTTCACTCCTGCGGGTCCCCCAAACGGGAGGTCGCGCGGTCAGGGATTCCGGCACTCGCGACCTCTGATGTGCCTGAAATTAAGCGATCGAGCGCCGCCACACAAATACCAAGCAGGAATTACCCGCGTGTCGAAGCGCATTTTCCGGCCGAGCGAGACCCGCGCTGGCCTTCCCGTTATGCCGTGACCTGATTTTTTGCTTTGTTAAATCAGCTATTTTCCGGCTATCGCGACATCTAGCGCGGCCAGGAAGCCATCCAGCCGCCGGCGGCATCCCGCCGGATCGGCGCCGGGCGCCTTGGCCGCATCGCAGACAGCGATCAGGTGACGCTGCAGCCGGGCCCGGATTTCCGGCGGTAGATTTCCCGCGGCGAGCCGGGCCTGCGCGGCATGCAGCCGCATGGCGAGGTCGTCGGCGCCTGCCGCCTGCGGGCCGCTGACCGAATCTGCCTGCACGTTCTCCCCTAACCGGCCCGGCGTCGGCGCGGGGCCGCGGTCGCCACGGCAGGCGCAGAGCCGCCTGCGCGCTGCCCTACCAATGATGCGCGGTCACTTCCCGGCTCTGCGCCGGGGTCCGGTGACAGGTAGCATCGCGGTAGCGGACCGCGGCCCGGCCAGGGGCCGCGCGCCACACCCGGACACCGAGCGAGGCCTGCCCATGAAGGTCGCCGTGGTCAGGGAGACTGCGCACGGCGAGCGGCGCGTCGCCCTGGTGCCAGAGGCCGTGGTCAAGCTGCATGCAGCTGGATTCGAGATCCTGATGGAGTCGGGCGCGGGTGACGGCGCCTGGCTGACCGACGACAGCTTCGCCGAGGCCGGCGCCAGTGTCGTCGGCCGTGCCGAGGCCCTGGCCAGCGCCGATGCGGTGCTGATGGTCGGCCGCCCGGACGAGGCGACGATCAGCGCGCTGCACCGCGGGCAAATGCTCCTCGGGCTGCTCGCACCGCTGACCGACCCGGAGCTGGCGCAGCGCCTGGCCGCGGCCGGGGTGACCGCGGTGAGCATGGACATGATCCCGCGCACGCTGCCCCGCGCCCAGCCGATGGACGCGCTGACCTCACAGGCCAACATCGCCGGATACAAGGCGGCGCTGATCGCGGCGGCGGCCTTCGGCCGGTTCTTCCCGCTGCTGATCACCGCGGCCGGCACCGCGCGCCCCGCACGGGTGCTGGTGCTGGGCACCGGCGTCGCCGGGCTGCAGGCGATCGGCACGGCCCGGCGGCTCGGCGCTGTCGTCAGCGCCTACGACGTCCGCCCGGAGACCCGGACCGAGGTGGAGTCGCTGGGCGGCACGTTCATCGAGCTGACCTCCGTCGGGCCCGCCTCCGGGACCGGCGGCTACGCCCGCGCGCTGGACGAGGACGAGCGGCAGGCGCAGCAGGACGAGCTCGCCGGCCACATCGCCGCGCATGACGTGGTGATCACCACCGCGCAGGTGCCGGGGCGGCGCCCGCCGCTGCTGGTCACCGAGGACGCGCTCAAGGGCATGTCGGCCGGGTCGGTCATCGTGGACATGGGCGCCAGTGACCTCGGCGGCAACGTCGCCGGGTCGCAGCCGGGCGAGACGATCGTGACCGAGAACGGGGTCACGGTGATCGGCGCGGCCGGGCTGCCGTCCACCATGCCGACGGCGGCCTCCTCGATGTACGCGCGGAACGTCAGCTCGCTGCTGCAGTACCTGGTCAAGGACGGCGCGCTGGCCATTGACTGCGATGACGACCTGCAGGCGGGGGTGATCATCACCCATGATGGGCAGGTCGTGCATCCCGCGCTGACCGAGGCCGCCCCGCGCAGCGGGCCCGGTGCGGAGCAGACAGGCGGCGAGACGAGCGCTGCCGCCGCGGAGCGCGCGCCTGCCGCATCCGAAGGTCCGGCCGAGCCTGGAGGTAGCGCCGATGACGTCAGCCCTGCTCGTTGACCTGACCATCTTCGTGCTCAGCCTCTGGGTGGGCTTCGAGGTGATCAGCAAGGTGCCCGCCACCTTGCACACGCCGCTGATGTCGGCGGCCAACTCGATCCACGGGATCGTGCTGGCTGGGGCGATGCTCATCGCCGTGACCGCCGACAACGCGGTCGGCTACGTGCTCGCGTTCGTGGCGGCGGCGTTCGCGGCGGCGAACGTCGTCGGCGGGTACGCGGTGACCGGCCGGATGCTGAAGATGTTCAAGCGGCGACCTGCCGCCCCGGCGGCCGGAGGAGGCCAGGCGGCCGGTTCCGCCTCGGCGGCCCCGTCGGCCTCGGCGGTGGAGAGCAACGGCGGCGGGCGGCGCGGGTGAGCACCTTCGCCTGGGTTACCCAGCTGCTGTATGTGCTGTCCGCGTCCTGCTTCGTGCTGGGCCTGCACCAGATGAACAACCCCGCCACCGCGCGGCGCGGCAACCAGGTCTCGACCACCGGCATGGTCACGGCCATCGCGGTGACCCTGGCCATCGTCATCCACTCCGGCGCCATCAGCGCAACCGGCTGGGCCGTGATGATCGCCGGGGCCCTGGTGGGCTCGGCCATCGGCCTGTACTCGGCCCGGACCGTCCAGATGACCGCCATGCCGCAGCTGGTCAGCATGTTCAACGCCGTCGGCGGCGGCGCGGCCGCGCTGGTCGCCATCCACGACTACATCCGGCTCGCCGACACCGGGGCCGGCGTGGCCACCTCGACCACTGTCACCACCCTGCTTGACGTGATCATCGGCTCGGTGACGTTCTCCGGGTCCCTCATCGCCGCCGGCAAGCTGCAAGGCGTCATCACCTCATCGCCGGTCACCTTCCCCGGCGCCCGCGTCGTGAACCTGCTGCTGGCCGCCGTGGTCCTCGGCACCGGCGGCTTCCTGATCGCCACCACCAGCCTGCCCGGCCTGCTCGTGGTGGTCCTCGCCTCGCTCGCGTTCGGCATCTCGATGGTCATGCCGATCGGCGGCGCCGACATGCCGGTCGTCATCTCCCTGCTGAACGCCTTCACCGGCACCGCCGTGGCCATGGCCGGGTTCGTCATCGGCAACTGGGCGCTGATCATCGCCGGCGCCCTGGTCGGCGCGTCCGGCGGCATCCTGACCAAGCTCATGGCTGACGCCATGAACCGGTCCATCCGCAACATCATCGTCGGCGGTTTCGGCACCGGCGACACCGCTGTCGCGGCCGCGGGCGGCTCGGGGTCCATCCAGTCGGTCGCCGCCGACGATGCCGCCATCCAGCTGGCCTACGCGTCCAAGGTGATCATCGTGCCCGGGTATGGCCTCGCCGCCGCTCAGGCCCAGCATGAGGTGGCCGCGCTCGCCGACATGCTGGAGTCCCGCGGCGTCGACGTCAGCTACGCCATCCACCCGGTCGCCGGCCGCATGCCCGGCCACATGAACGTGCTGCTGGCCGAGGCCAACGTGCCCTACCCGCAGCTCAAGGAGATGGACGACGTCAATCCCGAGTTCGCCCGGACGGACGTGGCCCTGGTCATCGGCGCCAACGACGTCACCAACCCCGCAGCGCGGCGCGCCGGCACGGCGATCTCGGGCATGCCGATCCTCGACGTCGACCAGGCCAAGAGCATCATCGTGATCAAGCGCTCGATGGGTCACGGGTACGCGGGCATCGACAACGAGCTGTACACCGACCCGAAGACCAGCATGTACTTCGCCGACGCCAAGACGGCCCTCGCCGATCTCGCCGCCGCAGTCAAAACACTCGTCGGCTGACCCACCCCACGCCCGACCCGCCCGGCGTCCGACGCTCCTGGCGCCCGACCCGCCCACCACCTGGCCCGGCCGGCCCTAACCCCACCCGCGCGCGCCGGCGCCCGCCCCGCACGGTCCTGACCCGCCCGCGCTGACCCGCCCGGTGTCCGACCCGCACGGTACCCGACCCGCCCCGGCGCTCCTCGCGCCTGACCCGCCCGGTACCTGACCCGTCGGACGCCTGACCCGTCTGGCATGAGCCGTCTGGCGTCTGAGCCGCCCGCCGAGTGGGCCGTTATCGGCATCAGTCCATCCGCGACGACAACCCGCAAGCGGCGGTCCCGGCGAACTGACGCGGTCTGCGGAGCTTAGGTACGTTATCGTCGTTTCGTGCTGCCCAGGCCCGCATGCCGGACGAGCCGGTGACCGCCGATCGAGCCGTCTCGGCCGACCGTGCCCTCCCGGCGGACCGAGATTCCCTGGCCGACGGACGAGACCTCGACAGGCGCGACCGGCCCACCCCATCGGATGACCTGCATCGCCGCTTAGATCAGCTCCCGCCCGGCCACCCGTCCTCCCCCAACGAACCAGACGGCGCCCGCCGCACCCAAACCCCCCGCTGCCGCGACCTGGACGACGAGTCCGGCTTAGAGGACCGTCCTCACGTTGATGAGGCTCTGCGATACACAGACCCCGAATGGGCCGACCATAAGGTTGAGCTCCGGGATGGACTTCGCGATGCCAGCGACGCTGAGCTTGACTCCAAGGTCCAGCACACCACTGACCCAGATCAAGAACAGTGGACGCCTGAACGCGACCGCATTCATGGGGAGATCGTCCAAGAGTTGTATGAGCGAGCCAGCCACGTTCCCTGCGACCGGCTCTCCATCATCGCCGGAGGCTTACCGGGCGCGGGGAAAACAACGATCCTCAGAGACCATGCAGGCATAGACCTCTCGAAGTACCTGATGGTCAATCCCGATATCGGCAAGGAGGAACTCGCCTTGCGGGGGCTCATCCCCCACGTGCCGGGTCTGTCTCCTATGGAGGCCTCTGACCTCGTCCACGAGGAGTCCTCAGTCATCGCAAAACAACTCGCGCACAAGGCCATCCAGGACGGCAAGAATCTCATCTGGGACATCACCATGTCCCGAGAGGACACGACTAAGGATCGGATCGACGCCCTACGGTCTGCTGGCTATCGCGTTGATGGGCTCTTCATCGACGTCCCCATAGATCTCAGCATCCGCCGAGCCGACGCTCGACATCGCGAAGGAGAAGATCTGTACAGAGCAGGAATAGGGCTGGGCGGCCGATATGTCCCGCCCGAGGTAATACTCGCCCAGGCGGACCCCGATTGGGGCAGCGGGAACAGAAAGTCTTTTGAGTCAGTCAATCCCCACTTCGATCACTGGGTGCGCTACGACAACTCCGTCGATGATCGACCTGCCCAGCTGGTCGAGACTAGCCCGCATACCGATGGCGATCCCGAGGAGACCACCGTATGAGCGAGGTCATTGACCTAATCAGCGCGCTCCGCGACGGCACGATGACCCTGGAGGAGGTCGCCCAGCGATTCCGCGAGCGCCCCTGGCCCCGTCGTGCTAGTTCTCGTCCTTCGACCTACCTGGAACGAGCTGCGGCGGTGCAAGAAGACTCCGACATCTACCGGCCGGGGTCATTCGACGACGTTGCAGCAGCACACCATGAAGGAAGGCTTACTGACCAGGAGTACTCGGTGCTATCCGAAGCGGTGGCGGAGTCCAAGCGGGCGGAGGATGACCGGCACCCTGGCGGCGTGGCTGACTCAGAATGAGGACCGGGGTCCCGGACCGGCCAGCGGCGGGCTGGCCGGATGAGGCGGACCAGCATGCGGCCGACATCCCGCGGCGCAGCGACGGGCGCGCGGACGGCTTAGCGCGCAGGCTGGAGTCCCTGCCCGACGGCCACCCGTCCTCTCCCTACGACACCGATGGCACCCGCCGCGAACCACCCACCCGCTTACGGGACCTCGACACCGAACCAGACCTAGACGACCACACCCAGCCCAACGAACCCCGCCGTCCCTACACCGACACCGAATGGGCCGACCACCGGGCCGAAGTCCCCCCGCTCATCGCCGATGCTCAAGATCGAGGGCTCGCTACCGAGCGACAGTTCACTGTCGATCCCGATCAAACACGGTGGAACCGCGAGCGGCGCCAACTGCACAACGAGATCGTCGAGACTTTCCTCAGTGATGCATCGCACGTCGCCAACGACCACAAGGCGATCATTGCTGGCGGCCTCGCCGGCGCAGGGAAGACAACTGTGCTCGCCAATCATGCTGGCATCGATCGATCGCAGTACCTCACCATCAATCCAGACGCGATCAAGGAAGAGATGGCTAGGCGCGGCATGATTCCGCTGGTAGATGGCCTGTCTCCCATGGAAGCCTCTGACTTGGTCCACCCGGAGTCTTCTCACATCGCGAAACAACTCGCAGCCAGGGCTACCGCCGAGGGGAAGAACTTGATCTGGGACATCACGATGTCCTCCCGAGATTCGGTAGACGGCCGCCTCAACCAGTTGCAGGACTCGGGCTACACCTCCATCCGCGGCGTCTTCGTTGACATCCCTATCGACGTCAGCCTTGCCAGGGCCGATGCCCGGCACCGCGAAGGCGAGGACGACTACCGGGCTGGCAAGGGCATGGGCGGTCGGTTTGTCCCGCCTGAGCTCATCACGAGCAGGATCGACGACCAGCGGGGCAGCCAGAACAGGCAGATCTTTGAGGAGCTCAAGCCGCGCTTTAGCCGGTGGACACTGTTCGACAATGGGGTGGATGGCCGCAAGCCGATCCGCGTCGCTGAGAGCCTTGACAATGACGAGGCCCAGGAGGCAGGGACATGACCAGCGAGGTTACTGAACTGATCAGTGCGCTCCGGGACGGCACTATGAGTCTCGGGGAAGTGGCCCAGCGCTTCCGCGCCCGGTCCTGGCCGCGGCGCGCCAAACCCGTACCTACCGCCTACATCGACCTCGCCGCCCAGGCACAGGAAGATCCACCACCTGATGTTCCTGGCTCGTTCGATGACGTTGACAACGCTTACTACGCGGGCTTGATTACCGAGGACCAATACGACGTGCTCGCTCAGGCCATGGCCGATTCCATGCGAGCCGAGGATCAAAGCCGTCAACCACCGTCGTCGGGGCAGGAGTGACTGGTGGGGTCAGCGGTGACATGGGCGCGGGGGACGACCATGATCGCGTTAACGTACGGACTATTAGCTGCCCTGGCCATCAAAGATCCCCACAATGATTGGGCCGCCCGGCGCAAACCGGGGCAAGTCTGGCGGCTGAACAGCCAATGCCGCCCTCCAGGTCCGTGGACCTGGCGAGTTCCCCTCGAATGGCGGGCCATCCAGTACGCCGCTCCCGGAACCGGCACGACCGACATCAGGCTTCACATTCACCGCCGCTGGCGTCACGATGTCGCCAGGCTGCTGACCCAGGTGCAGGCCGGCGGCGGCCTCGTCCAGGCGGGGCAACCCGCGCCGGTCAGCGCCGAAGCACTAGCGTTGCCAGTGCCAGCGCAAGACTGATCCGTGGGCAGGC
>DASUBV010000017.1:0-6655 GCA_035763085.1 Streptosporangiaceae bacterium
CCTCGGGTGACATCCAGCTGCGCCGCGCCGACGGCGAGGTGACCGCGACGACGGCCAGCGGCGACGTCAGCATCGGCCAGCCGGGCGGGTCGGTGCGCGCCAGCACCGCCAGCGGCGACATCGTGATCCGCAGCGCTGTCCGGGGCGAGGTCGGCCTCAAGACCGTCTCCGGCGACTCGGTGGTCGGCGTGGTCGCCGGCACCGACGTCTACCTGGACCTGTCCAGCCTCACCGGCCGGATCAGCAGCCAGCTGCACGAGTCAGATGGCGGCAGAGGCGCGGGCCTGCAGCTGCGCTGCCGCAGCGTCAGCGGCGACATCAAGGTCGTCCGCGCCGAGCCGCCCGCTCCCGCCGCGTAAGCCGCCGCATACCTGCTCCCCCGGCGCCGACTGCGCCCGCACCGCGCGGGCCCGCCAGGTCAGGGCCGCCCCGGCCCGCACGCTCCCGATACCCGCAGCTCCCGGAAGGAACTTGACCATGAACCCGCAGCTACTCGCCCAGACCGCCAGCGAGCACGTCGCCGACCTGCGCCGCAGCGCCGCCAAGCGGCAGCTCGCCAGCAAGGCCGCCGCGCCGCGCACGACGATCAGGAACCGGGCCGGGTGGACCCTGGTCCATATCGGCCTGCGGCTGGCCGCCGGCTCAGCTGATGCCTGACATCGTGGCCGGCCTGCGCCGCCCGGCGGGTTCACCGCCCGCGGCACGGGCCGCCAGCGACTCGCGCAGCCAGGTGTCATCCAGCTCGCCAGCCGCCACGATCACCGCCGGCCCGGACAGCCGGCTGGCCGCTCCGCTCGGCGTGACGGCCAGCCGGCCGCCCGGCACCTCCAGCGCCCAGGACAGCTCCGGGCCGTCCTGCCACTCCCCCGCCGCGACCGCCGCGCCGACGGCGGCGGCCACCGCGCCCGTCCCGCACGACAGCGTGACGCCCGAGCCCCGCTCGTAGACCCGCATCTCGGCCTGGTGATCGCCGGTGACCCGGATGACCTCGACGTTGGCCCCGGCCGGGAACAGGGCAGGATCCAGCTCCGGCGGCCGGGTCAGGTCGACGTCCGCCACCGGGCCCGGGATGAGGCAGACCAGGTGCGGGTTCCCGATACTGACCGCCAGCCCCTCATAGCCGCGCTCCCCCAGCCGCGCCGATCCGGTGCCCGTGACCTGCGCCGGGCCCATGTCCGCGGTGAACCAGCCGCCGCCGTCGGCGCGCACGACGCGCACCCCGGCGCGGGTGCCCAGGGCCAGCTCCGGGCCCTCCGCCAGGCCGGCTTCCAGCAGGTACCGGGCGAACACCCGGACCCCGTTGCCGCACATCTCCGCCACGCTGCCATCGGAATTGCGGTAATCCATGAACCACTGCGCGCCCTGCTCGGCCGCCCGGGCAGCCCAGGGCCCGGCCGCCGGCCCGGCGGCCGCGCAGCGCACCGCCCGCAGCACCCCGTCGGCGCCGAGGCCGGCATGCCGGTCACAGATCAGGGCGACGGCCTGCGGCGGCAGGTCCAGGAGGCCGTCGGGGTCGGGCAGGATCACGAAATCGTTGCCGGTCCCGTGGCCCTTGAGGAAGCGCATGATCCCGATCGTAGGACCTGCTCGCGCGGCCGCCGGTCACCGGCCGCCGCGATCGCCCGCGAGTCCCGGCCAGCCGCGCAGGGCCGCCAGCGCGCTGGCGGTCACGTCCCGGCCGCCGCACACCCACCGGATCCGCGGGTCGCGGCGGAACCACGACTCCTGCCGCCGGATGAAGCGCCGGGTGGCCAGGATCGTCCGCGCGGCCGCCTCCTCCTCCGTGCACTCCCCGGCGAGAAACTCCAGGACCTGGGCATATCCCAGGGCCCGGCTGGCCGTGCGGCCCGACCGCAGCCCGGCGCGCTCCAGCCCGCGGACCTCCTGCACCAGGCCGAGCTGCCACATCCGGGCGACCCGGCCGGCGACCCGCTGGTCCAGGTCGCCGCGCGGCAGCTCCACTCCGACCTGGACGGTCTCGTAGACCGACTCATACTGCGGCAGGGTCGCGCTGAACGGCCGGCCCGACAGCTCGATAACCTCCAGCGCGCGCACGATCCGCCGCCCGTTACTGGGCAGGATGGCGGCGGCCGCGGCGGGGTCGGCGGCAGCCAGCCGGGCGTGCAGGGCGGCCGGGCCCAGCCGGGCCAGCTCGGCTTCCAGGCTGCCGCGCAGGCCGGGGTCGGTGCCGGGGAACTCCAGCCGGTCGATCGCGGCCCGCACGTACAGGCCCGACCCGCCGACCAGGACCGGGACCTTGCCCGCGGCGTGGACCGACGCGATGGCCTGCCGGGCCAGCCGCTGGTACTCCGACACGCTGGCCGCCTCGGTCACCGGCCAGATGTCCAGCAGGTGGTGCGGGATCCCCTCCCGCTCGGCCGGGGTCAGCTTGGCCGTGCCGATGTCCATGCCCCGGTACAGCTGCATGGAGTCGGCATTGATGATCTCGCCGCCGAGGGTCTCGGCCAGGCGCAGCGACAGCGCGGACTTCCCGGCCGCGGTCGGCCCGACGACCGCCACGACGGGCTGGAGGGGCACCGGGCTAAGAGCCGGGGCGCCGGGCCGGCATGCCGAGCAGGACTCGCTCTGGCGCCAGCCCCGTTCCGGGTATCCCGGCGCCGGACCCGCTGCCCGCGCCCGCCGGGTCTGCGGTGCCGGCGGCGCGGGCGGCCCAGGCGTCGCCGCCGCGGGTCCGGCGGACGCGCAGCGGCGGGTGGTCGGCCAGCAGGTAGTTCGGCGCGGCGCGGGTGATGACGGTCGTGACGATGTCGCCGGGCCGGGGCACGGCGGGGTCGCCGGGGGCGGCACCGGGCGCGAAATGCACCAGGCGGTTGTCCGGGGCGCGGCCCGACATCCGGTGCGTGGCGCCGTCCTTGCGGCCCTCACCGTCGGCGACCAGCACCTCGACCTCATCGCCGGTCAGCTTCTGGTTCTCCTGCCAGGAGACCTCCGAGACCAGCGCGGCCAGCCGCTCGTAGCGATCCCGGACCACCTCGGGCGGCACCTGGTCGTCCATCTGCGCGGCAGGCGTGCCGGGGCGGATGGAGTACTGGAAGGTGAACGCGCCGGCGAACCGAGCCTGGCGGACCATGTCCAGGGTGTCGCAGAAGTCGCGCTCGGTCTCGCCGGGGAATCCCACGATGATGTCGGTGGTGATGGCCGCGTGCGGCATGGCGGCGCGGACCCGGTCGATGATGCCCAGGTACTTGTCCCGCCGGTAGGCCCGGCGCATCGCGCGCAGCACCGTGTCCGACCCCGACTGCAGCGGCATGTGCAGCTGCGGCATGACGCTGGGAGTCTGCGCCATGGCCTCGATGACGTCGTCGGTGAAGTCACGCGGGTGCGGCGAGGTGAACCGGACCCGCTCCAGCCCGTCGATCTCGCCGCAGGCGCGCAGCAGCTTGCCGAATGCCAGCCGGTCGCCGAACCCGACCCCGTAGGAGTTCACGTTCTGGCCGAGCAGGGTGACCTCGAGCACGCCGTCCTCGGCCAGGGCCCTGACCTCGGCCAGCACGTCGCCGGGGCGGCGGTCCTCCTCGCGGCCGCGCAGGCTGGGCACGATGCAGAAGGTGCAGGTGTTGTTGCAGCCGACCGAGATGGCGACCCAGGCCGAGTACGGCGACTCGCGGCGGGCCGGCAGCACCGACGGGAACCTCTCCAGCGACTCCAGGATCTCGACCTGGGCCTTCTGCTCGATCCTGGCCCGCTCGAGCAGGACCGGCAGCGAGCCGATGTTGTGGGTGCCGAAGACCACGTCGACCCAGGGGGCGCGCCGGGTGATGGCGGCCCGGTCCTTCTGCGCCAGGCAGCCGCCGACGGCGATCTGCATGCCGGGGTGGGCGTTCTTGACCGGCAGCAGGTGCCCGAGGTTGCCGTACAGCCGGTTGTCGGCGTTCTCCCGGACGGCGCAGGTGTTGAACACGACCACGTCCGGGTCGGCGCCGCCGGCCGCGCGGCGGTAGCCGGCGGTCTCCAGCAGCCCGGCCAGCCGCTCGGAATCGTGCATGTTCATCTGGCACCCGTAGGTGCGGATGTCGAAGGTTCGCTGCCCGGTGGCGCCCGCCATGCCCACCAGGGTAGACGCCCGCGCGGCCAGCCGTGCCCCGGGCCGCGGGCCCCGGCTACTGTCAGTTACGTCCATTTCGCCGGACTGTGACGGCTTGCTGCTCACCGGGGCTCCGGGCGGCCCGCCGGGGCGCTCGGGAGGCGATCAGCGCCTGATCGGGTCAAGGACGGCCGGCGCGGTAGGGCAACATATGCCTATGACAGATGGCGGGCCCGGCGCGGCGGACAGCACAGTTGACATCCCACAGACTCCCGAGGCCGGTCCGGCCGTGTCGAAACCGGAGCTGCCCTACGGGGCGTGGCCGTCCCCGATAACCGCCGCCGACGTGGCCCGCAGCGGGCTGCGGCTGTCGTTCGTGACCACCATCGGCGGGGACACCTGGTGGCAGGAGGGGCGGCCTGACGAGGGCGGCCGGACGACCGTGGTCTGCCACGCGGCGGGCGGCAGGCAGACCGAGCTGCTGCCCGCGCCGTGGAACGCCCGGACCCGGGTGCACGAGTACGGCGGCCTGTCCTACCTGCCGGTGCCGCGGGCGGCCAGCCAGGCGGGCAAGTCGCCGCGCGGGCGCTCCATCGTGTTCGCCAACTACGCCGACCAGCGGCTGTACCTGGCCGGGCCGCAGGTGGCCGAGGGCCGGGAAGAGCCGCAGCCGCTCACCCCCGACCCGCTCCAGGTCCCGTCGGCCGCCGCCAGCGGCACGCTGGCCGCCAGCGCGCTGCGGTTCGCCGACTTCGTCCTGGGCCCCGGCGGCACCGAGATCTGGTGCGTGCAGGAGCGGCACGACGAGGGCAGGGTCACCCGGTCGATCGTGGCGGTGCCGCTGGACGGCTCGGCCGCCGCCGACCCCGGCGCGATCCGGACGCTGGTGACCGGCTCGGACTTCTTCGCCTTCCCGAGCCCGTCGCCCGACGGCAGCTCGCTGGCCTGGATCAGCTGGAACCACCCGCACATGCCGTGGGACGGCACCGAGCTGCGGGTCGCGCCAGTCACCGGCGGGGTGCCCGGCAGGAGCCGCCTGCTCAAGGGCAGTCTGCGCGAGTCGGTCCTGGCGCCGCTGTGGCGGGACAACACCAGCCTCTACATCGCCACGGACTGGACGGGCTGGTGGAACATCTACCAGATCAGCCTGAACGGGGAGCCGCCGCAGGCGCTGTTCCCGGCCGATGAGGAGTTCGCCGCGCCGCTGTGGCAGCTCGGCGGGCGCCCGTTCGCGCTGCTGGGCGATGGCCGGCTGGCCGTCGTGCACGGCCGCGGCGGCGGGCGGCTGGGCATCCTGGATCCCGAGACGTGCGAGCTGACCGACGCGGGCATGGCGCTCCCGGAGATCTCTCACGCGATCTCCGCGGACGGGTCGACGGTCGCGGGCATCGCCGGCGGGCCGCTGCAGCCGCAATCGGTGGTGCGGGTGGACGCGGCGACGGGCAAGACCGACGTGCTGCGGCGCGAGATGGACGAGGTTCCGGACGAGGAGTACCTGCCGGTGCCGCGGGCGGTGGAGCTGGAGGGGCCCTACGGGCGGGTAGTGCACGCCCTGGTCTACCCGCCGGCCAGCCCGGACGCGACCGCCCCGGCGGGCGAGCTGCCGCCGTACGTGGTCTGGGTGCACGGCGGGCCGACCGCCCACGTGACGGGCACGCTGGACCTGGAGAAGGCGTACTTCACCAGCCGCGGCATCGGGGTCATCGACGTCAACTACGGCGGCTCGACCGGCTACGGCCGCTCCTACCGCGAGCGGCTGCGCCGCCAGTGGGGCATCGTCGACGTCGAGGACTCGATGGCGGCCGCGCAGGCCCTGGCCGCGCGAGGCGAGGCCGACCCGAAGCGGCTGGCCATCCGGGGCGGATCGGCGGGCGGCTGGACGGCGCTGGCCGCGGTCACCACCGGCGCCACGGCACGCGGCCCGGTGTTCGCGGCGGCAACGTCCCGCTACGGCGTCGCTGACCTGCGCGGCTTCGTCGAGCAGACGCATGACTTCGAGTCGCGCTACCTGGACGGGCTGATCGGGCCGTGGCCGGGCTTCGAGGCGGTGTACGTCGAGCGCGCCCCGGTCGGGCACGTCAGCGAGGCGACGTCGCCGGTGCTGCTGCTGCAGGGCCTCGACGACCCGGTGGTGCCGCCGGCCCAGTCGGAGAGCATCGCCGCCGACCTGGCCAGCCACGGGATCCGGCACGCCTACATCAGCTTCGAGGGCGAGTCGCACGGGTTCCGCAAGGCGGAGTCGATCATGGCGTCGCTGGAGGCGGAGCTGTCGTTCTACGGGCAGATCCTGGGCTTCACGCCGCCGGGCATCCCGGAGGTCGAGGTCTCGGACTGAGGCGCGCGGACCGCGCCCGGCCCAGCGGCCGGGCGCGGTTCGCTGCCGGGCTTGGTTCCGCGGCAAGGGCGCGGTTCCGCGGCAAGGGCGCGGTTCCGCGGCAAGGGCGCGGTTCCGCTGCCGGGCGTGGTCCGCAACCGGGCACGGTTCACAGCCGTCGGGCCAGGGGGCCTAGCGCGCGGAGCTAGCGGCGAACTCGCTAGCGAGCGAACTCGATGGAGCGGGACTCGCGCACCACGGTGACGCGGATCTGGCCGGGATAGGTGAGTTCCTCC
>DASUBV010000018.1:0-22351 GCA_035763085.1 Streptosporangiaceae bacterium
CTGGAGACCAATAGCACGCTGACCGAGGCGATCAGCCTGTACCGGTCGGCAGGCTACCGCGAGGTGGAGCCGTTCAGCGATGACCCGTACGCCCGGCACTGGTTCGAGAAGGCGCTGCCCCGGCCGGGCCGGTGAGCCGCCCGGCGGGAGCCGGCCCCGGCCCCTGGCCCCGCGACTGGCAGCTGCGGGCGCAGCCGGGGCGGCCGGGAGGCGGGCAGCTCGCCGGAGGCTGGCCATGTCAGGCCGGGGCCGGCGGGGGCTGGCGGGTTATGGTGGGCGCATGCCGGATCGCAAGGAGATCATCGAGGTCAGCGGCCGGACTGTGGCCGTCTCCAACCCGGACAAGATCTACTTCCCGCGGACCGGGCACACCAAGCGGGACCTCGTCCGGTACTACCTGAGCGTGGCCGAGGGCGCCCTGCGCGGCGTGGCCGGGCGGCCGATGGTGCTCAAGAGATTCGTCAACGGAGCCGAGGGCGAGGCGTTCTTCCAGAAGCGGGCGCCCACCTCGCGGCCGGACTGGCTGGACACCGTGGTGCTGAAGTTCCCGTCCGGCCGGACCGCCGAGGAGATCGTCGTGCACGACGCGGCGGGCCTGGCCTGGGTGGCCAACCTGGGCTGCATCGACCTGAACCCGCACCCGGTCCGGGCCGCCGACCTGGAGCACCCCGACGAGCTGCGGGTCGACCTGGATCCGGTGCCCGGCATCGAGTGGGACCAGATCGTCCGGGTCGCGCTGGTCGCCCGCGACGCGCTCACCGACCTCGGGCTGACCGGCTGGCCCAAGACCTCCGGCTCGCGCGGGATCCACATCTACTGCCGGATCGAGCAGCGCTGGACCTTCACCCAGGTCCGCCGCGCCGCCGTGGCCCTGGCCAGGGAGATCGAGCGCCGCGCCCCGGAGGACGCCACCGCGCGCTGGTGGAAGGAAGAACGGCACGGCGTGTTCGTCGACTACAACCAGAACGCCAAGGACCGGACGGTGGCATCGGCCTACTCGGTCCGCCCCACCAGGGACGCGCGGGTGTCAGCCCCGCTGGCCTGGGACGAGGTGCCCGGCTGCGACCCGGCCGCGTTCACGATCGACACCATGCCCGCCCGCTTCGCCGAGCTGGGGGACGTGGGCGCGGGCATCGACGACGCGGTCGGCTCGCTGGACGCGCTGCTGGAGCTGGCCGAGCGCGATGAGGCCGCCGGGCTGCCCGACGCGCCGTGGCCCCCGCATTACGAGAAGCAGTCCGGTGAGGCGCCGCGCGTCCAGCCATCCAAGCGGCGCGCCCCGGCGGTCCGGCCCGCGGCGCCGGGCAAGTCCAGCGGGGCCAGCGGCCGCCGCAAGACCACCGCGCCGCTGATCGAAGTGGCCAGGGCGGCCACGCAGGCCGAGGCCATGGCGGGCCTGGACACCTGGAAGCAGCGCTACCCGGAGGCCGCGGCGCTGCTGGAGCCGGCCGACATCATGGTGGACGCGATGCGCGGCCGGTCCTCGACCTGGACCAGGATCCGGCTCAACCTGCGGCATGTCCCGGAGGAGCAGCGACCTGAGCAGGAGGCCCTGGAGGTCGACTACGACCCGTGGGAGGGGTTCGAGCCGCCGCCGCGCCGGAGCCCCGGAGCGGGCTGAGCCCGCCTGGCTACCCGGCGATGTCGGATTCCGCGCTGATGCGGGCCGGGCGGATGCGGACCAGCAGCTCGCCGGGCACGCTATTGCGGGCGCCGTACTCCTCCGCGCGCTCCGCGCCCATGTACCGGCCGCCGATGACGGTGGCCCAGCGCCGCAGCTGGCCCGGGTCCTCGGTGATGGTCGCCTCGCCCTGGATCACCACGAAGCTGTAGGGCGGCTGCTGGTCGTCTACGCACAGGCTCACCCGCGGGTCGCGGCGCAGCACCCGGCCCTTCACGCCGGGGCCGTAGGTGGTGAGCATGATGTCCTCGCCGTCCAGCACGAACCAGACCGGCGTGACGTGCGGGCGGCCGTCGGCGCGCGTCACGGCCAGCTTGCCGGTCCGGGTACCGGTCATCACGAATTCGCGCCACCTGCCTGGCTCCATCTTCGCCATGGCCTACACCGTAGGGCAGCGCTCCGCCCGGCACCCCGGGCGCCCGCGGCCGGCGTCAGGAGATCGCCCGCTGGCCGAGCCGCTCCGCGGGGCCGGCCACGCCCGGCGCGGCGGTGCCCGCCGCCGGCTCGGGCAGGCACACCTCGAATACCGATCCCTCGCCGGGCGTGCTGCGCACCCGGACCGAGCCCTGGTGCGCCTCAGCGATGGCCTTCACCAGCGCCAGCCCCAGGCCGAACCCGCCGTCGGTACGGCTGCGGCCGGCATCGACCCGGGCGAACCGGCCGAAGATCTGCCCGATCGCGGCGGCCGGGATGCCCGAGCCGGAGTCGGTCACCGCCAGGATGACGCCGCCGTCCTCGCGCCGCGCGCTGAGCTCGATCTGGTCGTCGGCCCCGGTGTGATCGACGGCGTTCTCGATGAGCGCGTCCAGGGCCAGCATCAGCCGGTCGGCGTCGCCGCGCAGCTGCACCTCGGCCACGGCGCCCAGCGACCAGCGGCGCGGGGTGTTCCGCCAGCGGTGCAGGGTCTCCAGCATCAGCTCGGCGACGTCCACCGGGCCGGGCCGCAGGAAGTCCGGCCCGTCGGTGGCGGCCAGCAGCAGCAGGCGGCTGGTCAGCCGCCGCAGCCGGAGCAGCTCGTCCACGGCCACCCGGGCGTCCCTGGCAATGGCCTGGTCCGGCAGCCCGGCGGCCGCCCGCTCGATGAGCTCGGCGTGGCACAGCGCGATGGTGATCGGCGTGCGCAGCTCGTGCGAGGCATCCTGGAGGAACTGCCGCTGCTGGTCCAGCAGCCGCAGGTTGTGCTCGGAGACCCGGTTGATCTCGGCCATCGTGGCCGCGCGGCGGCGCGAGTGCCAGACCATGACCACGAACATCATGGCGATCAGCGGGACCTCCGCGAGGTAGTCCACGTCCTGCTTGTGCCGCACCACCTGCCACCCGATCAGGACGCCGGTGGCCAGGGTCAGGGTGCCCACGGTCACCAGCGTCGAGCCCAGCCGCCACAGCCGGAAGCCGTAGATCACCGTCGCGCTGACCCAGATGATCAGGAACGGAACCGTCTGCCATTCACCGAACAGCCGCATGGCCAGCAGGTTCAGCAAGATGAAGACCACCCAGGCGATGTCCACCCAGGATGTCCTGGCCACGTGCAGCACCCGGTCGCGCCGCGCCGCTAGCGTACTCATCGGCCCACCTCGCCTGCCTCGCAGATCGCCTGCCCGCTGTATCGCTGCCCGGCCGCCGCCGGCCTAGCTGATCAGCTCGGCCAGCAGCTCCAGGTGATCGAGGTCGTCCAGGTCCAGGACCTGCAGATAACACCGCTGCGCGCCGAGCTGCTCATAGGCGCCGATCTGGTCGGCGACCTGCGCGGGCGAGCCGTAGAGCCCGGCGGCCTTCATGTCCAGCGCGGTGCGGCCGATGGCAGCCGCGCGCCGCGCCACCTCGGCGTCGGTCCGGCCGCAGACGACCGTGTGGGCCACGGAGTACACCATCGAGGACTCGTCCCGCCCGGCGGCCGCGCACGCCTCGCGGACCCGGCCGAACGCCGCCCCGGTGTCCTCCGGGCTGGCGAACGGCACGTTGTACTCGGCGGCGTAGCGGGCGGCCAGCCGCGGCGTCCGCTTCGGGCCGCCGCCGCCGACGATGACCGGCGGGCGGGGCCGCTGGGCCGGCTTGGGCAGGCCCGGCGAGTCGGTCACCGTGTAGTGCTTGCCGCTGAAACTGAACGTCTGTCCCTCCGCGGTGTCCCACATCCCGGTGATGATGGCCAGCTGCTCTTCCAGGCGGTCGAAGCGCTCGCCCAGCGCCGGGAACGGCATCGCGTAGGCATCGTGCTCGGCCTCGTACCAGCCCGCGCCCAGCCCGAGCTCCACCCGGCCGCCGCTCATCTGATCGGCCTGCGCCACCGAGATAGCCAGCGGCCCGGGGTAGCGGAACGTCGCCGCCGTCACCAGGGTGCCCAGCCGGATCCGCTGCGTCTCGCGGGCCAGCCCGGCCAGGGTCAGCCACGCGTCGGTCGGCCCCGGCAGGCCGCTGACCGCGCCCATCTTCAGGTAGTGGTCGGACCGGAAGAACGCGTCGAAGCCCAGGTCCTGGGTCGCCCGCGCGACGCGCAGCAGAGTGTCGTAACTGGCGCCCTGCTGCGGCTCGGTGAAGATGCGAAGTTTCATGACTCATAACCTATGACCGGCAGCAATACGGCGAGACCGCAACATTATGTTGCTACCTCTGCCGGGCTGGCCAGCCCCGCCCTCGGGGGCATGACCGCCATCGGGCGGCGGTCCGGCCCGCGCCGGGCATGATCGCCGGCCGGCTTGCGGCAGCCAGCCGGACGCGATTCCCCGGAATCGGCCGCCGCACTCCAGGACCAGCTTGCGGCCGGCGTTCATCATCCGCCCGGGCCGCCCCCGGGCATTTCCTTCAAACCGCGTAGTCAACCGCACCGAGCGGCCGGCCGCCGGCCCGGCTGAACCGGGCGGGAACATCGGTGACGCGCACCCGCGGTATTTCCGGCCGGCCGCGTGACGGCCGGCAGATATGCCGGGGAGGGCCCGCCCGGGCGGGCCGGATGCCCCTGCTGGCAGGCGATGCGGGCCGCGGAGCCCAGATTCCCTGAAATCTCCAGGGCATCTCCATATCAGCTGCGAACTCGTCCGCTAAATTAGCCGCCCATCGTCGCGGGAATGGAGCAGCGGCATCATGGCGCAGCGCGTTGAGATTCTGTTCATCGATGACATCGACGGCACTCCGGCGGCCGAGACAATCCGGTTCGGGATCGCCGGCGTGGACTATGAGATCGACCTGTCTGCCGAGCACGCCAAGGAATTCCGGGAAGCGATGGCGCCCTTCGTGGCCGGCGCCCGGCGGGGCACCGCCGGCCCGCGGCAGGCGCGCAGCACGCGGGCGGGCGGCCCATCCCCCGCGGCGGTCCGGCAGTGGGCCAAGAGCGCGGGCATCGAGGTGTCTGACCGGGGCCGGGTACCCGATGACCTGATTGCGAGATTCCAGGCTGCGAACCGGTAGAGGGCAGGGGCCGCAGGCCGGCCGGAGGGTGCAGGCCGCGAACCGGAAGCAGGAGGGGACGGTTCGAGGCTCAGCCCGCCAGACCCCGCTGCCGGCCCGGCCCGGCTGACAACGTCGCCAGGCACTCCACGTGGTGGGTCATCGGGAACGCGTCGAACGCGCGCAGGTCATCCAGCTGCCAGCCGCCCGCCACCAGCTGGCCCAGGTCACGAGCCAGCGTGGCCGGATCGCAGGACACGTAGGCGATGCGCCGCGGGCCGCCCGCAGCCCGCGGCGCAGCGCCCCGCCCGCCGCCCAGCGCGTCGATGACCGGCTGCGCCAGGCCGGCCCGCGGCGGGTCCGCCACTACCAGCGTCACCTCGCTCAGGTCGAGCCGGCCGGCCATCTCGCCGGCGTCCCCGCGGTGCACCCGGGCCCAGCCGAACTCGCGCAGGTTGTGCCGGGCATCGCGGACCGCCGCGTCGTCCGACTCCACGGCGATCACCCGCCCGGCCGGGCCGACGCGCGGCGCGAGCACCCCGGCGAACAGCCCGGCTCCGCAGTACAGGTCGAGCGCCACGTCGCCGGGCTGCGGCTGCAGCGCCGCCAGCACGGCGGCGGCCAGCGTCTCCGCGGCGGCCAGGTGCACCTGCCAGAACCCGCCGAGCGCCACCCTCCAGTCCCGGCCCGCCGCGCGCTGGGTGAGATAACTACGCCCGGCCAGGCCGGTGGCAGCTGAGCTGCGGCGGCCGCGCCGCTCCGGCCGCCTGACCTGACGGACGCTGTCCGCTGCGACAGCCGGCAGCTCGCCGGGCCGGCCACCCGTGACCAGCACGCCCCGCTCGCCGGTCGCGGGCACCGCCTCCACCTGCACCGACTGGACCCCCGGCCAGCGCTGCCCGGTTACCCCGGCGGCGTTCACCGCCGGGTGCGCGATGGGGCACTCGCCGATGGCCACGACCTCATGGGAGCGGTGACGGCGCAGCCCGGCCGTGCCGTCCGGGGCGACCGCGAAGCTGACCCTGGTCCGCCACCCCAGCCCGGCCCCGGCGGCTTCCGGCTCATCCCCCGGCAGGGCCTCCACGCTCACCTCGCGGTCCAGGCCCGCGATCCGGGCCAGCTGCTGGCGGATCACCGCCGCCTTGAGCCGCCGCTGGGCCGGGAGGCTGGCGTGCTGCCAGTCGCACCCGCCGCAGCCGCCCGGCCGGGCATGCGGGCAGGGCGCGGCCACCCGGTCGGCCGAGGCCTGCAGGATCTGCACCGCGTCGGCGCGGGACAGCCTCGCGGTCGCCTGCGTGATCACGGCGCGAACCCGCTCTCCCGGCAGGGCATGCCGGACAAATACCACCGGCCCGCCGCCGTCCGGGCGGGCGACGCACCAGCCGCCGTGCACCGCCTCGCCTACAGTCAGTTCAAGGGTGTCACCAGGCAGCATCGCAGCGCACGGGGGGCCGGTCGGGGCGGAAGCAGTCACTGGCACCATGTTGCCGTGCTCGTGCAGTCGCCGGCCACCAGGGCCGGCCGAGGAGCTAGCACCGGGCCGCATGTGGGCATACCGTGATCAAGCACTGATCGGGCGGGAAGGAAGAGCGTGCACATCGTCATCATGGGGTGCGGGCGAGTGGGCTCCACGATCGCCCACATTCTCGAGGACCAGGGCCACACGGTCGCGGTCATCGACCGGGACGCCGAGGCGTTCCGCAAGCTGCGCTCGGGGTTCAAGGGCAGCCGGATTACCGGCATCGGGTTTGACCGCGATGTCCTGTCCGAGGCCGGCATCGAGCGCGCTGATGCCTTCGCCGCGGTCAGCAGCGGTGACAACTCCAACGTCATCGCGGCCCGGGTGGCCCGCGAGTCCTTCAGCGTCGAGCGGGTCGTGGCGCGCATCTACGACCCCCGCCGGGCCGATGTCTACCAGCGGCTCGGCATCCCGACCGTCGCCACCGTGCGGTGGACCGCCGACCAGATGCTGCGTCGGCTGCTGCCCGAGGGCGCCGAGCCGCTGTGGCGGGACCCGACCGGCACCATCGTGCTGGCCGAGGTGGCCTGCACCCAGGACTGGCTCGGCGAGAAGGTCTCCGCCCTGGAGGACGCTGCCCAGACCCGGATCGCGTTCATCTCCCGGATGGGCCAGCCGATGATCCCCGGCCACGGCACGGTGCTGCAGGAAGGCGACGTGCTGCACGTGGTCGCCGAGGAAGACGATCTCGAGCGCATCGCCGCGCTGTTCTGCCGGCCGATCCCGGGGAAGGGGAACCTGTAATGCGCGTGGCGATCGCCGGCGCCGGCGCGGTGGGTATGTCCATCGCCCGGGAGCTGATCGACAACGGCCACGAGGTCCTGCTGATCGACAAGGACCCCCGGGCCATCAAGGTGTACGGGGTGCCCGGCGCGGAGTGGCTGCTGGCCGACGCGTGCGAGATCGCCTCGCTGGATGACGCCTCCCTGGAGCGCTGCAACGTCGTCATCGCCGCCACCGGCGACGACAAGGCGAACCTGGTCACCTCGCTGCTGGCCAAGACCGAGTACGGCGTGCCGCGGGTGGTGGCCCGGATCAACCTGCCCGCCAACGAGTGGCTGTTCAACGAGTCCTGGGGCGTCGATGTCGCGGTCTCGACGCCGCGGCTGCTGTCGGCGCTGGTCGAGGAGGCCGTCAGCGTCGGCGACCTGGTCCGGCTGATGACCTTCCGGCAGAGCGAGGCCAGCCTGGTCGAGCTGACGATGCCCGCCAACGCGCCGCTGGCCGGCCAGCGGGTCGGCAGCATCGACTGGCCCGCCGACACCGCCCTGGTCGCGATCCTGCGCGACAGCCGGGTGATCGTGCCCAGCAGCGACGACCCGCTCGAGGCCGGCGACGAGCTGCTGTTCGTGACCAGCCAGGACGTGGAGGCCGAGCTCGCGCGGCTGCTGCACGCCGACACCTAGCGCGCGAGGCCGCGAAGACCCGGCAGAACGGGGCTTCGCGGTGCGGGCGTGGCTTGCCTGCCGGGCGTGCTAGCCCGAAGCCGGGAGCCTCGGTCAGGCGTGCCGCTCCGGATCAGTGAATCTCGGTGATCTCCGGCCCGCGCTCGAACGGGTTCACCGGCATGCCGCGCGCGTCGGTGGGCATGCCCTGCGCCGCGGCGTACTGCTCCTCGATCGCCTGCCTGGCCTCCTCGGGCAGCTGGATGTCGAGAGCCTTGCGGGGCGGCTCGGGGTGGTCGCCGCGGACCACCACCACGTCGCCGAAGATCTCCTCGAACGGCCCGGCCAGCTCGGCGTCGCTGGCTGCCGGGCCGCTGATCATCCCGCGCAGGAACCAGCGCGGCCCGTCGGCGCCCAGGAACCGCAGCGGCTGCGGCGGCTGCGGCGTGCCGTCCTCGCCCGGCTGGCTCACCACGGCCAGCACCTCGGGGCCGAACGGCCCGTCCGCGTCCGCGGCCTGGCCACCGGAGTCGGCAACGGTCTGGGCCAGTTCCCGGCGGACCTCGGCCCACAGCCCGCTGGTCTTGGGCGCCGCGAAGGCCTGCAGTTGCAGCCCGCTGTCGCCCGCCACCACCGCGACCCAGATCCCGGCCTCCTCATCGAGGTTGACCTGGATGTCGAAGCCCTCCCGGACCGGCACCAGCAGGCTGCCGAAGTCCAGCCGCTCGCGCTCGGGGTAGTCGGAGGCCGAGTCCCACGGGCCGGTGCCCGCGACCGGGCCCGGCGCCGCTGCTGCCGTGGCCCGGCTGTCGCGCAGCCGGGTCCAGGTGGAGGGGTCGCCCAGGTCGTCGCCGCGCTGCACGGCAGCCTGCGCCAGCCCGGCATCGTCCTCCTGGCCGGCGGCCCAGTCCTGGTCGCCCCCGGCGGCCAGCTCGCCGCCGGACTCCGGGTCCGCGCCGGATTCCGGGTCGTCAGCGAGTTCCGGGCCGTCGCCGGCGCTGGCCAGCTCCTGCTCGTCCCGCCCGGTCCCGCGGCCGCGGCCCGGCCGGCTCCCGGCGTCCTCGCGGCGGCGTCGTCGCAGCACCCCGCACGCTCCTTTATCTAGCTGCTTGCCTGACTGCCCGGATTCGCACCGGTCCCGGCCGCGCCGCCGGGCAGCTCGACGGACGGCATCTCACCGGCCGGAGCCGGCTCTGCCGCCATGGCCAGCCCGCCGGTCGAGCCGAACCCGCCCTCGCCCCTGGCCGACTCTGGCAGCACCGCGACCTCGTGAAAGACCGGGCACGCGACGCGCTGGATCACCAGCTGGGCGATCCGGTCGCCGCGCTGCAGCCGGACGGGGGCGGCGGTGTCGGTGTTCAGCAGCGTCACCCTGATCTCGCCACGGTAGCCGGCATCCACGGTGCCGGGCGCATTGACGATCGTCACCCCGTGCCGGGCGGCCAGCCCGGAGCGCGGGTGCACGAAAGCCGCGTAGCCGTCGGGCAGCGCGACGGCGATCCCGGTCGGGACCAGGGCCCGCTGACCGGGCGCCAGCTCCACGTCCCGCGCCGCGTACAGGTCGGTCCCGGCGTCCCCCGGATGCGCGCGGCCGGGCAGGGGCAGGCCCGGGTCCAGCCGCCTGATCAGAACGTCCACGATGTCGTCGCTCACGCTGGCGACCCTACCGGCATCCGGCTCAGCCGTCGGGCGGCGACACGGGCCCGGCCTCGCGCAGGAACGGCCAGGCGTAGGTGATGACGGCGGCGGCGGGCACCGCCACGATGGCGCCGGGAATCCCGGCGATCACCCCGCCCACGGCCAGCACGATGATGATCGCCAGCGGGTGCAGCCGGACCGCCCGGCCGACGACCAGCGGCTGCAGCAGGTGCCCCTCGATCTGGTTCTCGACCAGGAACACCGCCAGCAGGATGACCGCGGCGATCCAGCCCTTGGTGGCCAGCGTGACCAGGATGGCCAGGGCGCCCACCACCAGGATGCCCAGCAGCGGCACGAAGGCCGCCAGGAACACCAGGATGATCAGCGGGACCAGCAGCGGGACGCCGAGCAGCCACAGCGCCAGGCCGATGAAGATGGCGTGGATCGCCGCCACCGCCGTGGTGCCCCGGACGTAGTTGGTCAGCGCGTGCCAGGCGGCGGACCCGGCGTTGGTCATCCGCCGGTTCGCCTCCCGGCTCAGCCCGCTGATCAGCCAGGCGTAGATCCGGTCGCCGTCCTTGAGCAGGAAGAAGGAGATGAACAGCATCAGCACCAGGCCGGTCAGGAACTCCAGGAAGATCCGGCCGCCGGTGACCACGGTCCCGGCAATCGTCGACTTGTGCTGGGAGATGAACTGGCCGGCCTGGTCGAGGAGGTCCTGCAGGCGGGCGCCGCGCAGGTGGAACGGCGGGCCGGCCAGCGAGTGCTGGACCTCCCGCACGGTCCGCTTGACCTCGGCGGCCAGCGCCGGGTAGTCGGCGCTGACCCGGTTGGCGGTCAGGGTAATGACGCCCGCGATGATCACGATCGCGGCCAGGAAGGTCAGCCAGGTCGCCAGCAGCGCGGGCAGCCCGGCCCGGCGCAGCCGCGAGGACAGCGGCTGCAGCAGCGCGGTGAGCAGGATCGCGGCGATCAGCGGCAGCACGACCAGCCGCAGCGCCACCGCGACCCGGAACGCCCCGTAGATGAGGATGGCGACCAGGATCAGCCGCCAGGCCCACGCGGCGAGCTGCCGCAGCAGCCGCGGCACCTGCGTATCGGGGTGCGGCAGCGGGGCCGCGCCAGGGCCGCCTGGCGTGGTGTCGGCCGGGCCGGACGGATCGCCTGCGGCCATGGCCTCGCCGCGCTCTCGCAGCCGGCGGGCGAACTCGCGGAGCCAGCCCGGCCGCGCCGTGCTGCCCGGCTCCGGCGCCGTCTCCGCCGGGGGCCCGCTGGCAGCCGGGTGCGGGACGGCCGGGCCGGCCGCCTCGCCCGGCGTCCCGGCGGCCTGCGCCGCGGGATCGTCTGGGGTCTGCGGCCGGTCGGTCATCCCCCCATGTAACCAACTACCGTGGTCTCATGCGCAATTACCGCGAGCACCTCCGCGTGCCGGCGTCCTACTGGGGGCTCGGGCTCATCACCATGACGACCTTCGCGTCCTTCGTGTGGGCCGGGTTTGACATGCTCATCGGTGTTGCGGCGTACGCGGTGCTGGTCGGCCTCCCCGGCGTGGCCCTGCTGATCCTGGGCGAGAAGACGGTCCGCGTCTCGGACGGGGAACTGCGCGCCGGGCGGGCGGTGCTGCCGCTGGGGCGGGCCGGGCTGGTCCAGGCGCTCGATGAGAAGCAGACCGCCCAGCTGCGCGGCCCGCTGGCCGACCCGGCGGCGTTCATGCTGGTCCGGCCCTACCTGCGCCGTGCGGTGTACGTGGAGGTCACCGGCGACTTCCCGGTGGTGCGGCAGCGCTCGCGGCGGGGTAAGCCCGGTTCCGGGGACCAGCCCCGCTGTCCCTACCTGCTGATCGGCAGCCGCCATCCGGAGGCGCTGGCAGCCGCGATCGAGACAACACGACCGCAGTCCCGTGCCGGCGACCCCTCCGTGGCATGATCGGCTGACGGCGCGAGGAGGGATCATTCTGATGTCTGCCAAGAAGGCTGACGCGGGCTCGAAGGCGGTCAACGCGCTCGCCGGGATGGCAGCCGCGTTCGTGGCGCGCAAGGTGCTGCACTTCGCCTGGACCAAGATCACCGGCAAGGAGCCGCCGGAGCACCCGGAGGACCCGCAGGTGGCGCTCGGCGAGGCGCTGCTGTGGGGGATCGTGATCGGTGCCGGCGTGCACACCGCGCGGCTGCTGGCCACCAGGGCCGCCGTGAAGCGGGCCCGCCCGGCCTGCCCGGACCAGTCCGAGCTCAGCGAGTAGCGCCGGGCCAGCCCGCTGGCCTCGCTGGCCTGGCCCAGTCGTCGTGGCCCGGCGTGCTGACCGGGTCGTTCTGGCCCTGCTGCTCTGGCCGGGTATGGCGCGGTCTGCCGGTAAAGGATGAGCCATGCTGCGTTATGGCACTGGCCGATCACCTGCCGTGGCGAGTGGCGCCGGCCTAGTCTGGGCTGGTGCATGCCAAGGACAGGTCCCGGCTGACCTACAAGATCGGCTATGCCCTGCAGCATCCGGACAAGATCATCGGCTACGCGCAGCGGCGCGGCCGTGATGCCTGGCTCGCCTACCGCCACCCCGGCCATGTCGCCTACTACCGTGCCGTCATGCGCTCGGACGCCGGGCGCAGCCGGGAGGGCGCGGTCGGCAGCCACACCCACGATTCCTGGCTCGAGATCGGCCAGATGCAGTTCGACTACCTGGCCGGGCACGGCCTCAAGCCGGGCATGCGGATGCTGGAGATCGGCTGCGGCAACCTGCGCGCCGGGCGGCTGTTCATCGACTACCTCGACGCCGGGGGCTACTACGGCATCGACATCTCCCCCGACATCCTGCTGGCCGCCCAGCAGACCATCGCCGACTACCAGTTGCAGGCCAAGCTGCCGCACCTGACGCTGGTCCGCGACCTGCGCCTGGAGTTCCTGCCCGACGAGGCATTCGACGCCGTGCACGCGCACAGCGTTTTCTCGCACTCGCCGCTGGAGATCATCGACGAGTGCCTGGCGCATGTCGGGCGGGTCATGGTGCCGGGCGGGTTCTTCGACTTCACCTTCGACCGGACCGAGGGCGCCGAGCACCAGGTGCTGCGCGAGGATTTTTACTACCGCACCCAGACCCTGCTTGACCTGGCCGCCCGGCACGGGCTGGAGGCCGAGTTCGCCGAGGACTGGGAGCAGCTCCCGCATGACCAGTCCAAGATCCGGGTAACTCGCCCGGTATAGGGCCGCCGGACCGCGTTTGGCCTGTTGCGGCATGATCGGCACGTAGCAGGCGGGAGCGCGCTTCGGAGGTGGCCGGTGGTGGACGATCCGCGGATCCTTGGCATGGTGCTGGCGGGCGGGGCGGGCAAGCGGCTGATGCCGCTGACCGCGGACCGGGCCAAGCCGGCCGTCCCGTTCGGCGGCCTGTACCGGCTGGTCGACTTCGCGCTGTCCAATATCGTCAACGCCGGCTTCCGGCGGATCTGCGTGCTGACCCAGTACAAGAGTCACAGCCTGGACCGGCACATCACCACCACCTGGCGGCTGAGCAGCCTGCTGGGCAATTTCGTGACCGCGGTGCCGGCCCAGCAGCGGCGCGGACCGCACTGGTACACCGGCTCGGCCGATGCCATCTACCAGTCGCTGAACCTGATCTACGACGACCAGCCCGACGTCGTGGCGGTGTTCGGCGCCGACCACGTGTTCCGGATGGACCCGCGGCAGATGATCGACCAGCACCGGGAGCACGGCGCCGGGGTGACGGTCGCGGCCATCCCGGTCGCCCGGCAGGAGGCCACCGCGTTCGGGGTGATCAAGACCGCGGGTGACGGCAAGACGATCGAGGCGTTCCTGGAAAAGCCCGCCGACCCGCCGCCGATGCCCGGCCGCGACGACTGCGCGTTCGCCTCCATGGGCATCTACGTGTTCACCACCAGCGTGCTGGTCGACGCGCTGCGCCAGGATTCCGCCGACCCCGGCAGCCGCCACGACATGGGCGGCGACATCGTGCCCATGCTGGTCAAGGAGGGCATGGCCCAGGTCTATGACTTCCAGCAGAACCAGGTGCCGGGGGCTGAGCCGCGGGACGCCGGGTACTGGCGCGACGTCGGGACGCTGGACTCCTACTTCGACGCGCACATGGACCTGTGCGCCGTGCATCCGATCTTCAACCTCTACAACGACCGGTGGCCGATCCTGACCCACGTCCCCTCGCAGCCGCCGGCCAAGTTCGTGCACGACAGCGGCGACCGGGTCGGCCGGGCGATCAACAGCGTAGTCAGCAACGGGGTGATCGTCTCCGGCGGGCTGGTGCGCGACGCGGTACTGTCGCCGGGCGTGCGGGTCAACAGCTGGTCGCGGGTCGTGCGCGCGGTGGTGCTGGACAACACCCGGATCGGCCGGCACGCGGTCGTGGAGAACGCGATCCTGGACAAGAACGTGGTGGTCCCCGAGGGCGCGGCGGTGGGCGTGGACAAAGAGCACGACCGGGCCCGCGGGTTCATGGTCTCCGACGGCGGGATCACCGTCGTCGGCAAGGGCCAGACAGTCGAGCCTTGACCGGCACCGATGCCCTGCGGGTGGCGCTGCTGACCCGCGAGTACCCGCCCGAGGTCTACGGCGGCGCCGGCGTGCATGTCGAGTACCTGGCCCGTGAGCTGGCCCGGCTGGTGGCGCTGACCGTGCACTGCCAGGGCGCCGACCGGGACGGCGCCGTGGCGCACCGGCCGTGGGCGGAGCTGGCGCAGGCCAACAGCGCCCTGCAGACCATCTCGGCCGACCTGTCGATGGTCGCCGCGGTGGCGGGCGCGGACCTGGTGCACTCACACACCTGGTACGCCAGCCTGGCCGGCTTCCTGGCCAGCCGGCTGTACGGGATCCCGCACGTGCTGACCGCGCACTCACTGGAGCCGCTGCGGCCGTGGAAAGCCGAGCAGCTCGGCGGCGGGTACGCACTGTCGTCGTGGTGCGAGCGCACCGCGATCGAGTCGGCGGACGCGGTGATCGCCGTCTCGGACGGGATGCGGGCCGACATCCTCAGCGCCTACCCGGCAGCCGCGCCGGACCGGGTGCACGTCATCCGCAACGGCATCGACACGACGCAGTACGCCCCCGACCCCGGCACCGGCGTGCTGGCCAGGTACGGGATCGACCCGGCCCGGCCGTCGGTGGTGTTCGTGGGCCGGGTCACCCGGCAGAAGGGCCTGCCGGTGCTGCTGCGCGCCGCCCGGCAGCTCGACCCGGCGGCGCAGCTGGTGCTGTGCGCGGGGCAGGCGGATACCCCGGAGCTGGCCGCCGAGGTGGCCGAGCTGGCCGCGCACCTGAGCCGGACCCGGCCGGGCGTGATCTGGATCCCGCAGATGCTCGCCAGGACCGAGGTGATCCAGATCCTCAGCCACGCCACGGCGTTCGCCTGCCCGTCGCTGTATGAGCCGCTGGGCATCGTGAACCTGGAGGCGATGGCCTGCTCGGCAGCCGTGGTGGCCTCGGCCGTCGGCGGGATCCCCGAGGTGGTTGACGACGGCCGCACCGGGCTGCTGGTCCCGCCCGACGACCCCGCCGCCCTGGCCGGCGCGCTGAATGAGCTGGTCACCGACCCGGCGCGGGCCGCGGCGATGGGCGCGGCCGGGCGGCGGCGGGCCATCGCCGAGTTCGCCTGGGCGACGATCGCCGCCCAGACCGCTGGCCTGTACGCGCGCCTGGCCACTCGCGCGCCCGCCGCCGCCCCGGCCGGCCAGTAGCGCCCGGCCCGGCCGCCGGGGAGTTCCGGCGCTCCTCGAGCGCTCGTCGCGCGGCGATGGATGATTCTTCCTTAACTGGAAGATTTGTACTCACAAGTGGTTAAAAGTCTCCGCGCCGGGTTGTCTGCGGCATTCGCTGACGGTCCGCGGCACTTCCCGCCGGCCTGCATTTGCCAGGGCGAGCACCGGTGGAGTTACTCAACAGACATTCGCCGAGATGGGACAAGACCGAGATGAATGGTGTAAATCTTCCCTATGGGCCGACACGAAGTGAGCCGTGTTCCAGCCAACGACCCGTTCATGACGTCAGTCGTGGCCGCTCTGCTGCTCCTGCTGGCCCTGGTATGCCTGCTCGCCGGTGCCTGACGCCCGGCAGCTGTCCCGGACCTTTCTGACAGCCCCCCGCACCGGGCGCCGGGCCTGGCGGGCGGCGCCGCTCAGGTGACCGACCCGGCCGCGGCGCCGGTGACCCGGTCACCCCAGCGGGCCAGCTCGCCGTCCAGGTCCAGCGGCGCGATCATCGCGCCGCCTTGCAGCTCGGTCTCCCAGTCCTGGGCCGGCACCCGCCACATCACCTCGAACTCGATGCCGCTGGGGTCCCTGGCATACAGCGACTTGGAGACCCGGTGATCGCTGGCGCCCACCAGCGCGCCGCGGGCGCTGAGCCGGTCCCGGATCTCGGCGAGCTCGGCGAGCGTGCCAACCTCCCAGGCCAGGTGGTACAGGCCCAGGTAGTGGCCCTGCGGGGCGGCCCCGTCCGGGACCTCGAACAGGCCGAGGTCGTGATCGTTAGCCGAGCCCGGCGCGCGCAGGAACGCGGCGCGGCCCGGGATCTCGGTGCGCACCTCGAAGCCCAGGGTGGCGCGGTAGAAGTCCACCGCCGCGGCCAGGTCGGCGACGTACAGGACAGCGTGGTTCAGGCGGCGAACGGCCATGTCTACTCCCGCGTGCGGCTGATACCTAAGCAAAGGCGCGGCTGGCTGTGGTCATTCCCCGCCGGGCGGCAGCTAGCCGCGGGCGGTGCCGGCGCCGGCCAGCCCGGCGACCCGGGAACGGCTGAGCTCGTCGTCGATGGCCACCACCTTCCGGCCGCAGGCGGCCAGCATGGACACCGCGACGGCGGCCCGGTAGCCGGCCTGGCAGTGCACCCAGATCTCGCCCAGCGGGATCTGCGCCATCCGGCTGCGCAGCTCATGCAGCGGGATGTGCAGCGCGCCGTCGATGTGCCAGCCCTCCCACTCCGAGCGCCGCCGCACGTCCAGCACGATCAGCGGGCGGCGCCTGGTCTCGCGGGCCAGCTCAGCGAAGTCGGCGGTCGCGAACTGCGCCAGCTCGGCGCCGGCAGCCCAGTCTGCCGGGTCCCCCGCAGCCGCGGCGGCGGGCCGGTCGATGCCGATCCGGACCAGCTCGCGCTGGGCCGCGGCGATGTCAGCGGGGGCCCGCCCGAGCAGCGTCAGCGGCGTGCCCCGCGGGATCAGCCAGCCCAGGTAGGTGGCCAGGCTGGGACCGAGGCCGAAGTTCAGCGTGCCCGGCAGGTGGCCGGCCGCGAACTCGGCCCGGTCCCGCAGGTCCACCACCCACTCCCCCGCGCGGATCCGGCGCCGCAGCTCCTCCGGGCCGGCCGCGGGCGGCGGTGACAGGTCCGGCGCGGGCGGGCCGGCCAGGTTGGCCGGGCCCATCTGGGCGTAGTAGGCCGGGAAGTCGTCGAGCCCGGCCAGCGTCGTGGCCACGTACTCGGTCTCGCCCGAGGTCAGGGCGGGATTGACGCGCAGCTCGGCGGCCATCGTGGACGCGCCGCCGCCGCGCAGCAGCGGGCCGGCCGCCGGGTCCGGAGCCGGGCTCGGCGCCGGGACTGCCGGTGCCGGCGCCGTGATGGCCGGCCCGGTCGCGGCTGCGGCGGGCGCGGTGGCCGAGCAGAAGCTGCCGAAGCCGTGGGTCGGGCAGATCCAGGTCGACTCCGGGAGCTCGCGGGCCAGCCGCCGGGCCGAGGCATGCTGAGCGCGGGCCAGCGCGACCTTGTGCTCGTCGCCCAGCAGGTCGGGGCGGCCCGTCGACCCGGCGAGCAGCGACCCGCCGGTGAACACCGCCAGCACCTGGTCCCCGTCCTGCAGGACGTAGGACAGGTGAGTGAAGGTGTGGCCGGGCGTGGCCAGCACCCGCACCCGCATGGCACCGACGTCCAGCACGTCGCCGCCGGTGACCGGGGTGCGCTCGAACGACACCGGGTCCGCCCCGTTGACCAGGTACTGCGCCCCGGTCTCGCGGGCCAGCGCGTAGCCGCCGGTCACGTAGTCATTGTGGATGTGGGTCTCCAGGACGTGCGTGACCGGCACGTCGTGCTCCTGCGCCACCGCCAGGATCCGGTCGAAGTCGCGCTGCGCGTCGATCACCAGCGCCGCGGCGCCATCGGTCACCAGGT
Source organism: Streptosporangiaceae bacterium (assembly GCA_035763085.1). Classification (GTDB taxonomy): domain Bacteria; phylum Actinomycetota; class Actinomycetes; order Streptosporangiales; family Streptosporangiaceae; genus DASUBV01. The sequence continues at coordinate 17,714 of DASUBV010000018.1, forward strand.
AGCCCCGGTCCCCGAGGGACGGGGTGTCGATGGCAACGATCTGGATCATCGGATTCCCCCAGGCCCGTCCGGCCGCGCTGGACCAGCGGCGGCCGGCTATGTCGGTTGCCTGTTGACCTGCCCGCTGGCGGCACGCTGAACCCGTGATGGCCCGGCCTGACCGGATTCAGGCCGGTCTGCCCCGGCAGCCGGGCCTGGCTGCGGTCACTGCGAGCGGACGGCCGGGACGGTTCCGGCCGGGCGAGCAGTCCGGTCCGGGGCGGATCCGGGACGGATCCGGCCGCGGCCGGTCCGGACGGCTCCGGCGGGTCACTCCGCGACGGCAATCCGGGCGGCCGGGCCGATGTAGATGCTGCGCGGCCGGATCGGCGCCCTGCGCTCGTACTCCTCCAGGGCATGAGCGAGCCAGCCCGCGGTCCTGGCCACCGCGAAGATAGCCTCCCCCGCGCCCGGCACCATGCCCGCCACGCTGGTCAGCGTGGCCAGCGCGAAGTCGATGTTGGCGTCGGGCAGCGCCCGCCGCCGTGCCTCGGCGATCACTGCCCTGGCCACTGCCAGCCGCGGTGAGTCCGGCGCGTGCTGCGCCGTCACCTGCAGCAGCTCGGCTGCCCGCGGGTCGCCGGTCTTGTAAACGAAATGACCGAAGCCGGGGATCCGCTCGCCGCGCCGCAGCAGGTCACCCACGACGCGCGGCACCTCCGCCGGGTCCTGCGCCGAGTTCAGCATGACCTCGGCGCCGAGCGCGGCGCCACCGTGCAGCGCGCCGCCCACGGCGCCCAGCCCGGTCGCCACCACCGCGTACGGGTCGGCGCGCACCGACGCCGCCACCCGGGCCGCCAGCGTGGAGGCGGCCAGCTCATGGTCGGCGGTGAGCACCAGCGCTGTCTGGACCGCCGCGGCCAGGCTGCCGGGGACCGGGCCGGGACACAGCGCCCGGGCCAGCCGCGCCGCCACCGAGCCGGGCCCGGCCGCGGGCCCCGCCTCCGCCCTGGCCGCGCCGGCGGCCTCCTGCCCGGCGTCATCCGCGGGCTCACCGCCAGCCGGAACCGCGGGCTCACGGCCAGCCGGATCCGCATCCCCCGGCGCGACCGCGAGGCCGGTCCCCGCCCCGGCCGCATCCGCAGCGCCCAGGTCCGCAGCGCCGGCGCCGGGCCCGGCACCGGCCCGCGGGCCCGCGGCGGGGGACAGGCAGTCGGCCAGCCCGGCGATGAGCGCGTGCCCGGCGGCGACCACCACCGGGCGGTCCAGGTGCAGCCGCAGCGGGTCGGTGGCGGCCAGGGCCGGCACGATGACCTGGAGCCGCTCCAGGGGCAGCGTGCCCGCCGGGAGGGCCGCCTGCGCCGCCGTCCCGGCCGCCAGCGCCTCCGGCGTGGCCTGCCACGGAGCGCCCGTCCGGGCCGGGCCGTCCAGCGTCCCGGTCCACAGCAGGACCGCGACTTCCTCGAAGGTTGCCTGGCGGGCCAGCGCCACCACGTCATGGCCCCGGTAGCGCAGCCGGTTCCCGGCGATCTCGGTCACCGAGGACTCGATCAGCAGCTCCGTCCCGGCCGGGGCGCGCCGCGGGCGGCCCTTCCGGGCCAGCCGGGCGATCTCCTCGGCGTCGAAGAGGCTGCCCCGGCCGCCGGGATCGCGGCGGCGGGACAGGGTCCCGCGGCTGACGTAGGCATACAGGCTGGCCGGCTTGATGCCCAGCCGGGCGGCGGCCTCAGCGGCGCCGATCCACTCGGTTGCCCGCTTCCTGGACTCCGCACCCAACGCGCTCTCGTCTCCTCGCCGCCAGCTGGCCCCGCTCATGCCGGGCAGGATGATCAGCATAGTTGACGAAAATCAACATTGACTATTTAAGTAAACTATTGATCAACATCAACCGTGGTTCTCATGCAGCGGAGGCAGGCATGCCCAGCGTTCATTTCCTCGATGTCACCAACCGCGACGGCGTGCAGACCGCCCGGACCGGGCTGTCCAAGTTCGGCAAGACGATGGTCAACTTCTACCTGGGCAAGCTCGGCGTGGCGCAGTCCGAGATCGGCTTCCCGTTCCTGTTCCACGAGGTGCCCTACGTGCGCGCCAACGTGGCCCTGGCCCGGGCGGGCGCCTTCGGCGACCTGCGGCTGTCCGGCTGGTGCCGGGCCATCGCCGAGGACGTCGAGCGCGCCGCGCCGCTCGGCCTGGCGCACTACAACCTGTCCATCTCCACCTCCGACCAGATGATCGCCCGCAAGTTCCGCGGCAAGCTGGACCACGCCGCGATCCTCAGGGAGATGACGGCGGCCGTGGCCGCGGCGAAGGCTGCCGGGGCGCAGACCATCGGCGTCAACGCCGAGGACGGCTCGCGCACCGACGACAAGTTCCTGCTGGAGTTCGCCACCGCCGCCCGCGACGCCGGCGCGGGCCGGGTCCGGTACTGCGACACCACCGGCGGCGACTCCCCCGAGCGGATCCGCGAGCGGTTCGCGCGGCTGGCCAGCGCCGTCGGCATCCCCGTCGAGACGCACTGCCACAACGACCTGGGCATGGCGGTGGCCAACTCGGTCTCCGGCGCGCTCGGCGACCTGGACGCCGGGCAGGACGCCTGGGTCAACACCTGCGTCAACGGGATCGGCGAGCGGTCCGGCAACGCCGACCTGCTGTCGTGCATCCTGGCCTTCTCGCACGCCTTCGGCGTGGCCGGCCAGGCCAGGATCGGCGACCAGCTCGACCTGAGCTGGGCGCGCCGTTTCGGCCTGTGGGCCAGCTACGCCTTCGGCCAGCCACTGCCGAACAACCAGCCCGGCACCGGCCGCAACGCCTTCGCGCACGAGTCGGGGATCCACGCCGACGGCGCGCTCAAGGACCGGCAGAACTACGAGCTGTATGACGATGACGCGCTCGGGCCGTTCCCGGCCGACTGGTTCGCCACCCGGGGCCGCGTCGTACTCACCGGCGAGTACGGCGGGATGGCCGGCTTCCGGCATGTCATGGACGGCCTGGGTATCGAGGTCGGTGCCGATGCCGACATGATCTTCCAGCTGGTCCAGCTCTGCGCCTCGGCCACCAGCAAGCCGCTGACCGACGACGAGCTGCGGCTCATCGCCGCCTACCCCCGCGAGCTGTCCCTGCTGTTCCCCGGCCAGCTCGGCTAATTCCGTTGTCCGCATGGGGACCAGGGCCCATGCTGGTTCCCGTGCGGACGACGATGGACCTGCCCGAGGACTTGCTGACGGCGGCACGGGCGCTGGCCAGGGCCGGGGGCTGCACCCTGGCAGCCGTGCTGGCGGCTAGCCTGCGCGAGGCCGTGACCCGGCACAGAACCGGGCAATTCGTGCTTCGCGACGCGAGCGTCGCGGGCAACGGGCTGACCGCCGAGTTCGCCGGTGCCGACGGGGCGAGGATCCGGGCGGCCGGCTACGGCTGCTAGCTGCCGAGCTGGCGACGGCGGCGCTGCTCCCGCAGACGGCGGCGCTGGGACGGGTCCAGCATGGCGTAGGCCGCCACCGGGATGCCGATGGCCAGCGCGATCAGGATCACCGGGACGTACCAGGGCAAGACGATAAACAAAATGAGCCCGATGACGACGCCGGCGATGCCGAACTTCATGTGAGGCGACATGCCTGGCTCCCTCCGCGGAGAACCTGATCTGCTCTCCTGCTATGACGTGCCCACTCAACCACACGTCCGTCAGTTAAGAAAACGACCAGGCCCGGCCAGGTGTTCCGGACCCGGCCGGCCGGGTCTCCGCGCTCGGCTGGCCGGTGATGTTGGATGATGGGACCGCCGATGGGTGCGCACCAGGCGCGCCGCCGAGCGCGCCAGCCACGGAGGCCCCGATGACACTGTCCCTGCCGGTCGATGACGCGGCCAACGAGCTGCTGTCCCGCAGCCCGCTGGCCCTGCTGATCGCCATGCTGCTGGACCAGCAGGTCCCGCTGGAGAAGGCCTTCAGCTCGCCGCGCGAGCTGGTCGTGCGGCTCGGGCACGAGCCGACCACCGAGGAACTGGCGGGCTTCGACCCCGAGGCGCTGGCCGACATCTTTGCCCAGCGGCCCGCCCTGCACCGCTTCCCGCGCGCGATGGCCGCCCGGGTGCAGGACCTGGCCCGGCTGCTGATCGACCGCTACGGCGGCGACGCCGAGCAGGTCTGGGCGACCGCCGCCAATGCGGCTGACCTGAGGGCCCGGCTGTCGGAGATGCCGGGTTTCGGGACCTATAAGGCCCAGATCACCATCGCCCTGCTGGGCAAGCAGCTCGGCGTCCAGCCGGCGGGCTGGCGCGAGGCGGCGGGCCCGTTCGGCCACGAGGGCAGCCACGTCTCGGTGGCCGATATCACCGACGAGGACTCCCTGGCCAAGGTCCGCGCCTACAAGAAGGCGGCCAAGGCAGCCAAGGCCCCGCACTAGCTTTCCCGCCGCGAAGGCCCTGGGCGCGCACCGCACAGCTACCAGGACGCTGACGCGCTCCTGATCCACCCGCCGCCTGAACGCGACAATCCCCCCTCAGGAGTCTTTGATGGCAGACCCGCAGATTTCGCTCGGATCCGCCGCGCTGGTGCATGTCGTGCACGAGGGCTACGTCCGCGAGGACGGCGACGCCGAGCATGTCGGCGGCACCGTCACGCTGATCATCGACGGGCAGACGGTGATCATCGTTGACCCGGGCATG
>DASUBV010000019.1:0-13088 GCA_035763085.1 Streptosporangiaceae bacterium
GGTCGAGCTCGTGGCCGCAATGGTGCCGCGTACCCGGCTGAGGCCACCGGTGTGAACGTGAGCCGCCGGGCCCGGTCGCTGGGCCGGGCGGCCGCGCAGGCGGCTGGAGTGCCCGGTGGATTCACTGCACGCACTCCGGGACGGCGGCCTGCCCGCGGCGACGGCCTGGTGCAGTCGGCCACGGCCTGCCAGGCGTCCTGCCGGACGTGATCTCGACCGCGGCAGGCCGTTTCCGCCCGCCCGCGCGGCGGTCGCACCCTCAATCTTCTGCTGCTGCCTCCAGCCGGCGGCACCCTGCACATCTGTTCGCGGTCTACCTCGAGGAAGCATGCGATGCACTCAGACACCGGCCGGGGTCCCGGTCTCAGCCTCCGCACACATACCGAAGGCACTCATATCATCGCAGCCCTGACCGGTGAGCTAGACATCGGCAGCGCTCCCGCCCTGCGTGAGCAGCTCCTGAACCTGCTGCGCCCCGCCGACAGCCGGCTCGTCCTGGATCTCTCGGCGGTGAGCTACGCCGATGCCACTGGCCTGGCCGTCCTGGTTGGTACCGGGCGCCGGGCCGGGCTGCTCGGAGGATTCCTGCGCCTGGCTGCGCCGGTGCCCGCAGTAACCAGGGTTCTGCGCCTTACTGGCCTGTACTGGCAGTTCGACATCTTCCCCTCCGTCCGGGCCGCGATCACCGGCACGCCGGCCAGGCGGCTCATCGACAGAGCGAATGCCAGTCTGAGCGCGGCCGGCACCGGGCCGGGCGGGCCCCGTACTGCCTAGCGACCCTCAGCCCGCGCCAACCGCGGCCAGGTGGCGGAGCACCTGCGCGTACGAGCCGATCAGGCTGGTCTCGCAGTAGGGGATGCCGCGCTCAGCACAGAACGCGCGCACCGAGGCCTGCGCGTGCCGCAGCGCCGGCCGCGGCATCGACGGGAACAGGTGATGCTCGATCTGGTAGTTCAGGCCGCCCAGAGCCAGGTCGGTGAGCCAGTTGCCGCGGATGTTGCGCGAGGTGAGAACCTGGCTGCGCAGGTAGCCGAGCTTCTGGCCGGGAGCGAAGATGGGCATGCCCTTGTGGTTCGGCGCGAATGACGACCCCATGTAGACGCCGAATGCGGCCTGCTGGACAGCGATGAAGACCAGCGCCTGCAGCGGGGACAGCACGAGGAAAACAGCGGTCAGGTAGGCGCCGAAATGCACCGCCAGCAGGGCTGCCTCAGCCAGCCGGACCCGTATCCCCCGCCGGCGGCCGAGCGCGCGGATGCCGGCGACATGCAGGTTGACTCCCTCCAGCAGCAGCATCGGGAAGAACAGCCACGCCTGATGGCGGGCCAGCCAGCCAGCCGCACCGCGCCGCACTCCGGCCTGACCGGGAGTGAAGGCCAGGACCGCGCTCTTGATGTCCGGATCGCGGCCTTCGGTGTTGGGGTGGGCATGATGCCGGTTATGCCGGGCGGTCCACCAGCCGAAGCTCAGCCCGGTCAGCAGGTTGCCGTGAATCCGGCCGATGAGATCATCGCCGCGCTTGGAGCCGCAGACCTGCCGGTGCCCGGCGTCATGCCCGATGAACGCGATCTGGGTCGCCATGATGGCCAGGAAGGCGGCCACCAGCAACTGCCACCACGTGCTGCCGAGGAGCGCGAAGGCAGCCCAGCCGCCCGCCATCAAGACCAGGTTCACCGTGATCCTGACGCTGTAATAGGCCGGCCTGCGGCGGAGCAGGCCCGCTGCGCGCACAGCCCTGGATAGTTCCGCGTACTCGCTGCCGGCCTGGCCTTCGGCGGGGCCAGACGGCCCGGACGACTGGGCACTGCGCCCGATCACTTCAGAACTCACGCTCGGCCCTCCTGCTATCGGCCTCGGCCTGAGGCCGGGCTTCCTACATCCTCGCCGGCTGCCACCGGCCGCACGCCGCGCAGCCGGCGCCCCGCGACAGGCGGCTCAGCGGCGACGGCCGCGGTACCGGGCCGAGAGCGCCACTGCCCCGGCACCGGTGGCGGCGCTGGCCACCCCGGCGGGCACCGGTTCAGTCGGCCCGGGAGCCGGCCGCACAACGCGGGCACGGCCGGCGGCGGGGCCCGCGATCTCGGCGAGCAGCGCGGAATCCGGCTGCACTTTCGCACGCAGCGGGACCACGCCCGCCCGGCGCATCATGGCGCTGACTTCACGCGACTGCGCGGTGGTCTGGAGGGTGACAACGACCCCGCTGGCCCCGGCCCGCGCGGTCCGGCCCGAGCGGTGCACGTAGGCCTTGTCCTCGGCGGGCGGGTCGGCGTGGATGACCAGGTCAATCCCGTCCACGTGAATGCCCCTGGCCGCGATGTCGGTGGCCACCATGACGCGAACCTCGCCGGAGGCAAACGCCGCCAGGTTCCGCTCGCGAGCGTTCTGGGCCAGGTTGCCGTGCAGTTCGGCGGCCGGGACGGCTGCCGCGCTGAGCTGGTGGGCAAGCTTGCGGGCGGCGTGCTTAGTGCGGGTGAACACCAGCGACCGCCCCTGTCCGCCCGCCAGCGCCGTCACGATCCCGACCCGGTCAGCAGTGCCGATGGTCAGCACATGGTGCACCACCGGGGCAGGCGTGACGTCCGCGCCGACCGTGTGCACGACCGGGCTGGACATGAAACGGCGGACCAGGACGTCCACGTCGTGGTCGAGCGTGGCGGAGAACAGCATCCGCTGCCCGTCGGCCGGGGTAGCGGCGAGCAGGCGCCGGACCACGGGCAGGAACCCCAGGTCGGCCATGTGATCGGCCTCGTCAACCACTGTCACCTCGACATCGCCGAGGTGACAGTGGCCCTGCTCGATCAGGTCGGCCAGCCGCCCGGGGCAGGCGACCACGATGTCGGCGCGATTGCGCAGCGCCGCCACCTGCCTGCCCTGGGGAGTTCCGCCATAGATGGTCGTCACACTCAGGCCCGCAGCCTCGGCCAGCGGCGACAGGACCTTATGCACCTGGCTGGCCAGCTCGCGGGTGGGGACCAGGACCAGGCCGCGCGGCCGGCATGCCATCGTGTGCCCCGTGGCGAGGGCAATGGCCAGCGGGATCGAGAAGGCCAGCGTCTTGCCGGAGCCAGTCCGGCCGCAGCCCAGAATGTCGTGGCCATCCAGCGCGTCGGGCAGCGTGGCGGCCTGTATCGGGAACGGGCCGGTGATGCCGTTCGCAGCCAGCGCGGCGATCAACGACGGCGGGACCCCGAGGCTGGCGAAAGTCGTGCCGATGCGGGAGATGGCCGGGTGGCTGTGGTTCCCGCCACGACCGGCGGCATGCTCCGTAGGTATAGTCGTCAAGGTCCCTCTTCCGGAATCGGTGGCCGCAGTGAGTGGTTGCCACCAGATCCGTGGAGACCAGTTCCGCTGAGCGGGTAATGCGGATACGACCGGCACAGCCCTGCTGGCCGCGCCATCACGATGTATCGTGCTCGCTCACCCTACCCCCTGGGCCTGGCCGGGCGGGGCGACGACCCGGGCGCGTGCGCCGGCCGACCGCGTCGTCCGGGCCGGGAAGCGCCGCCATGATGTTTAATGAAACTGGTTGTAGTCGAAGTTCGTGCTCGTGTTATGCAGCGCCTGCGAATTCTGACGGCGGCGCCGAGACCTGGCCAGCAGTTCTTGCGGGCGGGCGATCGCAAGCAGCCCGGGATCCGCACCAGTGGCTCCCGACGATCATCCCAGCAGGAGAGAAAATGGCTCAGGGCACCGTGAAATGGTTCAACGCCGATAAGGGCTTCGGCTTCATCGAGCCGGATGACGGCACCGCAGATGTGTTCGTGCACCACTCCGTCATCCAGGCGGACGGCTACCGCAGCCTGCAGGAGAACCAGCGAGTCGAGTACACGGCCGGACGCGGGCCGAAGGGCCCGCAGGCCGAGCAGGTCCAGGCGATCTAGTACGTGCCGGGCTGCGCCGCGCGATGCGGCGCAGCCCGGCGGGCCGCGGTAACCCGTGGCGAATTGGTGCCGGAAGCCAGGAATCGGAGAAATATGGCTGCACCAGATGTCTGGGTGGCGAAGGGCGATGGCAGCGACATCATCCGGGCCGCCGCCATCGCCGGGGTGGGCCGTGACTACAACGGCAATGTCACCGTCCGCCTATCCGGCGGCGAGCAGTCGGCTGTCACGCTGGTGGCCGGCGACGGGCAGGAAAATACGCCCGCTGACTTCCACCTCCAGTTGCTGCGCGTCATTGCCGGGCTGTCCGATACCGCCGAGTGGTCCATCGTCCGGCCAGCGCAGGATGAGTCGCATCGCTGGACGTGGCAGGCGGAGCCGCTGTAGCTGCTGCCCGCATCCGCCCAGGTATCAGCTAGCCAGACACGGGCGGGGCTGGCGTGCGCGGCTCCGGCTCGCCGGACACAAGCTGCCCGGTACCTGCGGCATGCAGGGCCGCGTCGAGGACGTGCTGAACATGCGCCGCGCTGCGGACCGTCGGCAGTGTCTCGGCATAACGGGGCGGCTCGCCGTTGATCACCGCCAGGAAGTCAGCCAGCTGCCGGGCGACGTAGGTAGCGTGGCCGGCCCGGCCGGACTCGGCACCGGCCTCACTCGCGACCTGCCCAGACGGCGCGTATCTGCGGTAGTACTCGGTCCCGTCCGCACGGTCGCCCAGCCGGACGCTGGCCGACCCCTCAGATCCGTGCAGGCGCAGCCGGATGCCGGGCCAGCCGCCGCCGAGCACCCAGCTCGCGACCAGCGTGCCCAGGGCCCCGGACTGATAGCGCAGCTGCAGGGTGGCGATGTCATCCAGGGCCGCCCCTGGCACGACAGTGGCGTAGTTCGCGGCGACGTGGCTGGCCGGGCCCAGCAGCCAGCAGCCCAGGTCCGCGATGTGGGCGCCGTACTCCAGGACGGCCCCGCCGGCCGCATGGCCGGGATCGCCCTTCCAGGTCAGCGGCCGGCCGATGGCCGGGTGGAACTGCGGGTTGTGCTCATGCAGCTCCAGCAGCCACGGCGTGCCCAGCAGCCCGGCGCGCAGGTCAGACCGCAGCTGCTGGACCGCGGCGCTGTAGCGGAACGAGTAGCCGACGGTGGCCGGCAGCTGCGCCTGCTCGACCGCAGCGGCCAGCCGGACGGCGTCAGCACCGGAGTTGGCCAGCGGCTTCTCGCAGAACACCGGCACGCCCGCGGCCACGGCGGCGTCGATCGCGGCCGGGTGGTGATCGTCGGGGGTGGCTACTACGAGCAGCCCGAGTCCGCTCTCGCCCGCCAGCATGTCCTCGATCCCGGCGTAGACCCGGACGGCTCCGAGCTCCGCCGCGAACTGCCGGGCCTGTTCCTGGTCCGGGCTCGCGCACGCCGCGAGCCGCACGCCGGGGATCTCCAGCAGCGCCGGCCCGAGTCCGGTCCGCGCCCAGTCCTCCGTCCCTGCCATCGCGACCGCGATACTCATTCCAGGTCCTCCTCAGCGGCTGAGCGTGTGAGTTAATCTCCCAGACGGACAGAGGCGGGGGCCGAGCTGGGCCGCGGCCGGCCGCGGCCCGCTGCCCGGATGTGGCGGGACAGCGGTGCTAGCACCGGCGCGATGCTCGGGCATCAGGGAGCGCCGTGCAGATCGACGGACCGGTGCGCGCCGTGGCGCATGCTGCTGGCTCCGGCTCCGGAGCTCGGGGTACCGGAGGAAGGCCGCGGCACTATACCCTACAGATGTAGGCTGACGTCCGCCGCACGGCGCTCCCGTCGGGTGAGTCGCGATCAGACGCGCGGACGGCCGCGGTTGTGGGCGGCGTGTGCCGCGCGGGGGATTGTCCGCTTCCTAGGGAGACGGACATGTTTAGGTACAAAAGACTCAGTTCCCTGGCGGCGGTGGTCGCCGCAGCCGGCCTGATCGCGGCCTGCGGCAACGGAGGAGGCAACGGCGGCGGCCAGGCGGAGGGCCAGGGCCCGGCCAGGATTGTCGGGAACGGCGCCCTCAAGGTCGGGTACATCCTCCCTGAGACAGGCCAGCTCGCGTTTCTCGGGCCGCCGCAGATCCAGGGCATGAAGATGGCCATCGCGCAGATCAATGCGGCCGGCGGGGTGCTGGGCAAGCAGGTCCCGCCAGCGGTCACCGGTGACGAGGCAGGCGACCAGTCGGTTGCCCAGCAGTCGGCCGACCGGGTGCTGGCCGCCGACGTGCAGGCGATCGTGGGCGCCGCCGCGTCCGGCATGACGCTGGCCATCATCGACAAGATCACCGGGGCCAGGGTGGTGCAGTGCTCGGCCTCGAACACCGCCCCGACCTTCACGAACTACAACGACAACGGCTACTACTTCCGCACCGCGCCGAGCGATGCCCTGCAGGGTCCGGTGCTGGCCGACACCATCGTCGGGGACGGTCACTCCAATGTCGCGATCGTAGCCAGGGCTGATGACTACGGCCGCGGCCTCGCCAACGCCACGGCTCAGTCGCTACGGCAGTCGGGCGCCACCGTTGCGCTCAACAGCACCTACGACCCGACCACCACTAACTTCGAGGCGGTCGTCCAGCGGGTGGTCAACGCCAAGCCAGACGCGGTAGTGGTGCTCGCCTTCGAGGAGGGCACGCAGATCCTCAAGGGCCTGATCGAGGCCGGGTACGGCCCTAAGGACGTGGCCGTGTACGGAGCGGACGGGCTGCGCAGCGAGGAACTGGCCAAGCTCGTTGCTCCGAAGAACCCGTCGGTCATTGCCGGGATGAAGGGAACCGCGCCAGCCTCGGCCGAGAACGCGCGGTTCACTGCGGCGCTGAAGGCCTTCGACCCCAAGCTCAAGGAACTGCAGTACGCTCCGCAGGCGTTCGACTGCATGACCATCATCGGGCTGGCAGCTCAGCAGGCGAACTCCAACAACCCGGAGATCTTCAAGAACGACATGGTCTCCGTCACCAAGGGGGGCACCAAGTGCAGTGCCTTCGCCGACTGCAAGCGGCTGATCAACAACGGGACCGACATCGACTACCAGGGTGTCAGCGGCCCGGTGGACCTCATCCCCGCTGGTGAGCCAGGAGAGGCCACGATCGAGGTCTACAGCTATAACCAGGACGGCAAGCTCACGACCGTGCGGACCGTGGAGTCCAAGCCGGTGGGCTGACCTGCGCCAGCCGGACAGCATGCTGAGGCAAGCGGACGGGCGGCCCGAGCGGGACGGGCCGCCCGTCATTCGACCCTGGCCAGCGTGCCGAGATAGCACTCGATCACCCTCGGATCATCGAGCAGCTCCGCACCGGTCCCGGTGTGGGCGTTGCGGCCCTGGTCCAGGACATAGCCGCGGTCAACGATCTGCAGGCAGCGCCGGGCGTTCTGCTCGACCATGACGATCGAGACTCCGGACCGGCTGACCTGGCGGATCCGGTCGAAGACCTCATCCTGGACGCGCGGCGACAGTCCGGCCGACGGCTCGTCGAGCAGCAGCACGGACGGTTCCATCATCAGCGCCCGCCCCATCGCCAGCATCTGGCGCTCGCCGCCGGACAGCGACCCGGCCTTCTGCGACCGGCGGGCAGCGAGCAGCGGGAACAGCTCGGTCACGTCGGCGTACCGCCGTGCGAACTGCCGCGGTCGCAGGTAGGTGCCCATCTCCAGGTTCTCGCTGACGGTCAGCGCGGCGAAGACGTTGCGGGCCTGCGGCACATAGCCCACCCCCCGCGACACCAGTTCGTGCGCGGAGCAGTTCGTGATCGGCTCGCCGCGCAGGCGCACCACCCCGCCGCGGACGGGCAGCAGCCCGAAAATGGCCTTGAGCAAGGTGGACTTGCCCGCCCCGTTCGGCCCGATGACGCCGACCATCTCGCCGGGGGCCAGCATCAGCGTGCAGCCATCCAGGACGTTGGCCTCCGGCAGGTACCCGGCGACGATGCCGGACGCCTCCAGCAGCGCGGCGCCGCCGTCGGGCCCGGGGGTGGTCACGTCAGGCATCCCTGCCTCCTCCGGCCCGGCGCCCGTGGTGAGCGCCGAGGTAGGCGTCGATGACCGCCCGGTCGGACCCGATGCTCGCAGGCGGTCCCTCGGCGATGACCTGCCCCTCTGCCATGCAGATAACCCAGTCGCTCACGCCCATGACAACGTCCATGTCGTGCTCGACGAACAGGATCGTCATGCCCTGGTCACGCAGCTGGGTGATGTGCCCCAGCAGGGTCTGCGTCAGCGCCGGGTTGATCCCGGCCATGGGCTCGTCCAGCATGATCATGGCCGGCGCGGCCATGAGCGCCCGGGCCAGCTCGAGGAGCTTGCGCTGGCCGCCGGACAGCGTTCCGGCATACTCATCGCGCATCCGGTCGAGCCGGAATGCGGTCAGCAGCTCGTCCGCGCGCCGCTCGATGTCGAGCTCTTGCGCCCGCCATAGCGGGCGCGCCAGCGAGGTGAGGAACCGCTCGCCTGCCTGCTGCGGCCCTGCGAGCTTCAGGTTCTCCAGGACAGTCAGCAGCGTCAGCGACTTGGTGAGCTGGAAGGTCCGGACCAGCCCGGCCCGCGCGATCCGGTAGGCGGGCAGCCCGGCCAGCTGCCGGCCAGCCAGCCACCAGCGGCCCGAGTCCGCCCGGTCGAACCCGGTCAGCAGGTTGAACAACGTCGTCTTGCCGGCTCCGTTGGGGCCGATCAGCGCGGTGATGGCACCGCGCTGGATCTCCAGCCTGGCCACCCGGACGGCGTCCAGCCCGCCGAAGCTCCTGGTGACGTTCTCAGCCACCAGGATGGGGTCGGGCTTGGCGGCTCCGGGCAGCCGCGCTACCTGGGCCAGCCGGGATACCGGGGGAAGCTGCTCAGCGGGCACCGAGCATCATCTCCCGGCGGCTGCCCAGTATCCCCTGCGGCCGGTAGATCATCAGCAGCATGAGCCCGGCGCCCACCAGCGCAAACCGCACCGCCCCGACCTCGGTGGCGCTGATGATGCTGTCAGGGATGAGCCCGGCGCCGATGGCCTGGCGCAGGAAGCTGTCGACGAATACGAGGACGAACCAGAAGATCACCGAGCCGATCACCGGCCCCAGGACCCGGCCCGCGCCGCCCAGGATCAGCAGCGTGTACAGGTAGAACGTGACGACCGGGTTGTAGGCGTCCGGCTGGACCGCCTGGGTGTTGAAGGCCAGGAGCATGCCGCCGACCGCGCCGAGCACGCCGCCGAGCACCAGGCTCTGCAGCTTGTAGCCGAAGACGTTCTTGCCGAGACTGCGGGCAGCGTCCTCATCCTCGCGGATCGACCTGATCACCCGGCCCCACGGGCTGCGGATGATCAGGAACACGAGCACGCAGGCGAGCGCCACCAGCGACCACGCGATGACCATGATCCACAGCGACCGGCTGCTGTAGGCGAGCTCGCCGACGCCGTACTGGCCGTCCGGGATGGGATTGAGCGCATAGAGCGGGTCGCCGAACCGGGTGAGCCCGTAGACGCCGCCGGTGACCGGCTCGGCGAAAGCCGACCGGTACACGTAGCGGAGGATCTCGCCCGCCGCGATGGTCGTGATCGCCAGGTAGTCAGCGCGCAGCCGGAGCGTCGGGATACCCAGCAGCAGGGCGAGCACGACGGCCAGGCCCACGCCGATCAGGATGCCCGCCCACAGCGGCGCGCCGAAGGTCGCCACGGCCACCGCGGCCCCGTAGGCGCCCACGAGCATGAAGCCCACCTGGCCGAAGTTCAGCAGCCCGGTGTAGCCGAAATGCATGTTCAGCCCGATGGCCGCCAGGGCATAGATGGCCGCTTCCGGGCCGAGCGCAGCGCGGAAGGCATCGGCGAGGATGGTCAGGAAATCCACCTCAGCCCACCCGCTCCCGCTGGCCGAAGATGCCCTGGGGACGGATCAGCAGGACCAGGATGAGCACGATCAGCGCCCACGCGTTCTGCAGCTCGACCGGGAACCAGATGGTGGACACCTGCGCGACGATGCCGACCACCAGGCTGCCGGCGATCACCCCGTACGCCGTGCCCAGCCCGCCGAGGATGACCGCGGCGAACATGAGCAGCAGCAGCCTGAAGCCCATGTCCCAGGACACGGCCTGGGCGAGCCCGAAGAAGACACCGCCGAGCGCGGCCAGCCCGCCGGCCAGCAGCCAGACATTGCGGATGACCCGGTCGACGTTGATGCCGGAGGACTCGGCGAGGTCGCGGTTATCCGACACCGCCCGGATCGCCTTGCCCGCCCGTGTCTGCCGGAGCATCAGGCCCACGCCGGCCAGGACCAGCAGGGATGCCACCGTGATGACAAAGTCGCGAGGCGCGATCGAGACCGGGCCCCAGTGCCACTCGGTCTGGATGGCGTAGTCGCCGTACGGCTGCGGCCGGCTTCCGAACAGCACCAGGATGACGTGCCGGATCAGCAGGGACAGGCCGATCGAGACAATGAACAGCTGGATCCGGCCGATGCCCCGCCGCCGCAGCGGCTTCCACAAGCCGAGCTCGAGCATGGCGCCGAACAGCGCGCCGAAGGCAATCGTCACCAGTGTCGCCGGGATCAGCTGCAGCTGCGGCCCGATGACCGTGGCATTCAGCAAGAACGCGATCGTTGCCCCGAGCGTCACCATCTCCCCGTGCGCGAAGTTGATCAGCCCGGTCGTGCCGAAGATCAGGGATAGCCCGATCGCGGTGATGGCGATGATCGACCCGAACTTGATGCCCTCGACGAGCAGCTGCGGAAGCTCATCCAGCCAGCGCAGCACCGTGTTCTCCGGCGGACCGCCGCCTCCGCCCTGGCCTCCCGGCCCGGTAGCGGGCGCCGGCGTGCCGGTGGTGAGCTGGAAGATCACCGCTCGTGACGCGTCTGCCGGCACGGGGATGTCTCGTAGCGTCTGGCCGCCCTCGCGGGCCGGGCTCAGCTTGCCGGGCAGGTCGCGGACGTCGAGGCTGACGGTGTAGCGGCCGGCTTCGGGGACCGGGATGCTCCACGTCCCGTCCCTGGCCGTGGTGTCACGACCGACCTCCGAGTTGCCGCGGGTGGCGGTAATGGTCACGCCGGCTACCGGCTTGCCGTCGGGTGCGCGCAAGGTCCCGTGAACCGCCTGACTCTGGGCAAAAGCACTCGTGATCGGCGCTAGCAGCACGCAGATAACTAGCGTGAGGGCCATTACCGCGACTCGCCCGCTCACACCCGCGCACCTTCCGGCATGGCCTGGGTGCGCCCTCATCGGGAGAGACGCCGGCGATGGGCAGGACTCCCGCTCGGGCCCAGCCGCTTAGGCCCTGCGGGCAACTACCCGCCCGAACCGCGAGGGGCCTCATTGCGCCCCAGATCGCCAGTGCCTATTTTACCAGGTCAGCAGTCACATCCCGGTAATGGATATCTGTACTGAAATGGGCAGCGCCCCCGGGCGGCCGGCGGCTGATGGCCCGGCCGCCAGCCGGGCTTACCTCAGCAGCGCCTGACCGGACCGGCCGTGCCGGGCGGGCTGCTGCCGGTAGCCGTCGGCCTGGGCCGACTCGGCGGCGACGCGGACGCCGTACCGGAAGCTGAGCTTGCCGCCCAGGTAGCCGGCGACGGTGACGACCGCCAGCGTGGCCACCGACACCGCCAGCGGGCCGGCCGGTACCGGGCCGCCCGCGTCGTGACTGCCGTGCCGCCAGGCCAGGTTGGCGACGTAGGCGGCCATCGCCGTCAGCATCAGGGTCATGTGCCAGATCGCGGTGCGCGAGGCCGGGGTGGCGACCGGGATAACGATCAGGTCGAGGAATCCGGTGGCGGCTGCTGCCAGCCCGCCGATGAGGCCGATGGCAATGAGCCAGGACGAGCCGCGAGTCAGGAATCCGGGGCTGGCGGTGAGATGCGAGGCGATGTCGAAGATCAGGCTCGTGACCCAGGCACCGACGGGCACGGTGACCAGCACGGGGTGGTAGGGATGCCCGTACGGGCCGGCCAGGGTGGCGCTCACCGGGTGCTTGACCTGAGCAAGCTCGTCGCTCATCGGTCTCCTGTCCTGCGTGGCGGCCCCTCCGACATTTCGCCAGCAAGTATTGGTCTAATAAATACGCCAGGTCAAGAGGTACAGGCATAACGAGAACTATCGACTCCTTTCCGCCCACCTGCGTAGGCGTTATTGTGATCGGGTGACGACGGACGTGGACGAGGCGGACCACCCGGCAGGGCACGCGACCCCGACGTCCATCCGGGCCGTCGCGGCGCTGGAGGACGAGCTCCGCCGCGGCATGTTCGAGTACATCCGCCAGGCGCCGCACCCGGTCACCAGGGATGAGGCGGCCGGGTCGGTCGGGATCTCCCGCAAGCTCGCGGCCTTCCACCTGGACAAGCTGGTCTCGGCGGGGGTGCTGCGGGCGGAGTACCAGGCGGCCGGCGGCAGCCGCAGGGTCGGCCGCGCCCCGAAGGTGTACGCGCCGGCCGGCCGCGACATCCAGGTCAGCATCCCGCCGCGGCAGCACGACGTGCTGGCCGGCATCCTGCTCGACGCCGTGCTCACCGAGGGCGAGGCGGAGTCCGGGCGCGACGCGGCGATGCGCGCCGCGGCGGAGCGCGGGCGGGGCCTGGGCGCACGGCAGCGCGAGCGGCTGCGGCCAGGCCGGCTGGGGGCTGAGCGCGCGCTGACCGCCGCCACCGGGATCCTGGACCGGCACGGCTTCGAGCCGGCCCGGACGGCGCCCACCTGCGTCCGGCTGCGCAACTGCCCGTTCCATCCGCTGGCGGCCCGGACACCCGGGCTGGTCTGCGAGCTGAACCTGGCGTTCCTCGGCGGGGTGCTGGAGGGGCTGGAGGCGACCGGGGTCCGGGCGGCGCTGGACCCGCGGGCCGGCGAGTGCTGCGTGGAGCTGCGGCCCGCGTGACCCGCGCCCGGGGCGGCTGCGGGGCCCAGGGTGCCGGCGGCTAGCCGCCGGCCGGCGGGCCGGGCCGGCCGGTTCCCGAGCCACCTCCGCTAGCCTCCGGGGACGCCCTCATTGTCTGGTCCCCAAGGAGTCCCCGCGCGTGATCACCGTGTCGCCCGCCGAGCCCGCGGACGCGGCGGGCATCGCGGACCTGCTGGCCGAGCTCAGCGAGTTCTACGGCGCGCAGCCGGCCGGGTCGCCCGGCGAGCGCGCCCGGCAGGTGAGTGACGCCCTGTTCGCCAGCCCGGCGGCCGCGTACGCGCTGGTGGCCAGGGATGGCCAGCACGTGGCCGGGCTGGCCGCCTACACCTTCGCCTGGCCCGCAATCGGCCTCACCCGGTC
>DASUBV010000020.1:0-2794 GCA_035763085.1 Streptosporangiaceae bacterium
GCGCTGATCGCCAGGACGTTCGGGGTCAGCCAGGGCACGGCGGCGATCGTGGTCACCGCCACCCAGCTCGGCTATGCGGCGGGGCTGGCGCTGTTCGTCCCGCTCGGTGATGTCCTGGAGAACCGCAAGCTGGCCTGCCGCACGCTGCTGGCCACCGCGCTGGCCCTGGGCGTCGCCGCTTTCTCCCCGGACTTCATGCTGTTCGTGCTGATGTCGGTGTGCATCGGCGTCACATCCGTTGTCGTGCAGGTCCTGGTCCCGTTCGCCGCCCACCTCGCGCCCGCCGAGCAGCGCGGCAAGTACGTCGGGCGGGTGATGAGCGGCCTGCTGCTGGGCATCCTGCTGGCCCGCTCGCTGTCGAGCGTGACCGCCGCTGCGTGGGGCTGGCGCAGTATTTACGTGATCTCGGCCGTCGCCATGGTGGCGCTGTCCCTGGTGCTGCGGCGGATCCTGCCCGAGCGGCGGCCCGGCACCGCGACCCGCTACACCAGCCTGCTGGCCTCGGCGCTGCGGCTGGTGCGCGAGGAGCCGGTGCTGCGCCGCCGGGCGGCAGCCCAGGCCCTGATGTTCGGCGCGTTCTCCTGCTTCTGGACGTCCATTGCCTACGAGCTCATCGACGCCCATCACCTGTCTCAGCTGCAGATCGCGCTGTTCGCCCTCGTCGGCGCGGGCGGCGCCGTGGCCGCGCTGGTCGCCGGCGTGCTCGGCGACCGCGGCCGGGGACGGCTGGGCCGCGGTGCCTCCATCGTCGTGGCGGCGGTCGCGATGGCGCTGGCCGGCGCGGGCGCGTCCAGCGTCGTCCTGCTGGCCGCCGCGGGCGTGCTGCTCGACCTCGCCGTTCAGGGCCACCAGGTCCTCAGCCAGCGAGATGTGTACGCGCTGCGCGAGGACGCCCGGGCGCGGCTCAACACGGTCTACATGACGTCAGCGTTCATCGGCGGCTCGATCGCATCGGCGGTGTCCGGCTGGCTGCACGAGACCTACGGCTGGGCGGGGGTCACGGCCTTCGGCGCCGCGCTGCCCGTCCTGGCCGGGTGCATCTTCGCCGGCGAAGCGATCCTGGAGCGCCGCGATCCCGGCCGGGTCGCGGCGCGGGAGAGCGGCCGTGCCTGAGGCGCCAGGGACGGTCCCGCGCCGGCCGCGCGGCCGTCCCCGCAGCGAGGCCGCGCGGCAGGCCATCCTGGCCGCCGCCGGCGACCTGATGCTGAGCGGCGGCCTGGGCGCGGCGACGATGGACGCCATCGCGGCGCGGGCCGGCGTGAGCAAGGCGACGATCTACAAGTGGTGGCCGTCGCGAGGCGCCGTGGCGCTGGACGGCTTCCTCGACCGGGTCGCCGGGACGCTGGCCCTCCCCGAGGGGCTGTCCGTCTCCGAGGCGCTGACGTGGCAGATCAATGCACTGGTCACCCTGTTCCGCGACACGACAGCCGGGCCGCTGATGCGTGCCCTGGTAGCGGCGGCGCAGTCCGATCCCGACATCGCCCGGTCGCTGCGCGAGCGCTGGCTGGCCCCGCGCCGCGCGGTGGCGCAGGAGGTGCTGCGCGCCGGGATCGAGCGCGGCGAGTTGCGGGCCGACATCGACATCGAGGCCGTGCTGGACGAGCTGTTCGCGCCGGTCTACTACCGGCTGTTCTTCGGGCACGGTCCGCTGGCGGAGGACCTGGCCGCGACCCTGGCGGCGCAGCTGGTCAGCGGGATTCGCGCGGCTGGCTAGCGCTCGGCACGACCCCCGCGCTGGAGCCCTGGCACGGCAGCGGCAGGCAGCTGCTCAGAAGATCCAGGGCCACCGGAATTGGTACGGCTGACCGTCCCGCCGGTGCCCGGCCCAGCCGCTGCTGCCCCGCCAGTCCCGGCCCGGCCACTGCCGGACTGCGTGCGGGCCGGCCGTCAGCCGCAGGGCGCCCTGCTGGGCGGCCGCGCCTGACGCGGCCGCCTGCCGTGACCAGCCGTGGTGGTGCGAGCGGCACTGAATGGTCTGGGCCGACTGCGCGCTGGCGGTCAAGGCGCCTCCCGTCACACTGACCTGCACGGGCTGGCCGCACGCCCGCGACCCGGTGACCTGGACCGCGATGATCTCGCCGGTGCGGCCCGATGCGGCGATGGCCGCGTGCGTGCAGGACACCCCGCCCGTGCGTGCGCTGCAGCTCCAGCCGCTCCGGTCACCGCCCCAGTGACCCCGGTGGCCCCAGTGGCCGCCGGTCACCATCGTTGCGCCGGGCGGCAGTGCGACATAGGCGCTGAGGTGATCAGTGGCGGCCGGGCCTGCGTCGGCGATCGAGAACGCGACGGCGGCGACGTTGCTGTGTCCCCGTGGCCCGTACACGCTGACCTGTGTCGTGACCTGAGCATGCGGCCGCCGGGGGCCCGGCCGGGCGTCCCGTGGCGGAGCCGACGTGGTGCCGGGCGGCGGCATCGCGGCGATCGGGGTGGCCGAGGTGGGCGGCAGCTTTCCGGGCGCGCCGGACCCAGGCGCGTGGCGGGTACTGCCGGGCTGCCGGGCGGGTGATGTGGTCCGGGCGGGCGGCGATGCCGAGGTGGCGTCGGCGGCCTGGCCGGACGCGGCGGGCGTGCCGCCGTCGCCGGTGCCGCGGCTGAGCAGGTAGCCGCCCATGGCGAACATGGCGAGCACGGCCACCACTCCGGCGGCAACGGCCCGCTGGTGGCCGCGCGGCCGCTGCGGCCGGTCCTGGCTGGCCGCGCCAGCGGCGGGGCCAGCTCCTGGCCCGATCGCCCTGGCGCGGCGTGCGCCGCTGCCCGCCGCGCCTGAGCGAGCGGAGCGGGCCGAGCGCGCCGG
>DASUBV010000021.1:0-2167 GCA_035763085.1 Streptosporangiaceae bacterium
CAGTTGCTGCAGGTGGCCGAATAGGTCCTGGCCGGCGTGCGGGGTGACCTGGCCATCGGCGGCCGCTGCCTGCAGGTCGCCTACGAAAGCCGCTGCGGCTGCGGCGACCGGTGGCCGGGTGGCCCTCTGGGCTGGACGGGCGTGACGCTTATGCGCGGCCGGGGGACTGGTGCTGTGGGCGAGGGCTGCGGCGGCAGGGTGCCAGGGATCGCCGGTCAGCAGCACGACAGCGAGCGCGGCCACCGTGACGGCAAGGGCCACGGCCAGCACCGCCACAATCGCGCGGGGCCGCTGTCGTCTCGGGCCGGCTGACAGGTCTGAGGCCGTGCTGGCAAACGGTCCTGGCAACACGGCCGTGGTATCGGCGGTCAGCACGGCGAGCAGCCCGGCCCGCGCGGCGGCGGCACTTGAGGGCCGGGCCGCGGGGTCCTTGGCCAGTAGCTGGGTCGTGACCCAGTCGAGCCGTGCCGGCAGTCCGGGACGGCGCGCCGACGGCAGGCCCGGGTCATCATGCACCTGGCGGTAGGCGACTGCCACCGCCGTGTCGGCGGAGAAGGGCGGGGCGCCGGTCAGCATCTCAAACAGCACGCACCCCAGGGAATACAAGTCGGCCCGCGGCCCGGCAGGCTGGCCGGATGCCTGCTCGGGGGACAGGTAGGCGGCTGTGCCCAGCACGGTCGCCGTTCGCGTTGCGCCTTCCGCGCGGGCGATGCCCAGGTCGAGCAGTTTCACCTGCCCATCGGAGGTGAGCATGATGTTGCCGGGCTTTATGTCGCGGTGGACCAGGCCAGCCGAGTGCGCCGCCTGCAGTGCCTCGCAGACCGCGGCGGCGATCTCCACCGCCTGGCCGGCTGGCAGTATCCCCGCCTCATCCAGCACCTGGCGCAGCGTCCGGCCGGTCACCAGTTCCATCACGATGAACGGCTCCGCGCCGTCCATGCCCGAGTCGAACACCGTCACCAGCCCGGGGTGACTCAGCGCCGCCGCGTGCCGTGCCTCGCGGTCAAAGCGGGCCAGGTAATCCGGATCGGCGGCGAACTGCGAGCTGAGCACCTTGACAGCGACCTCGCGGCCCAGAACCTGGTCGGTGGCCTGCCACACCGTTGCCATGCCGCCAGTGCCGATCACGCGGCGCAGCGCGTAGCGCCCGCCGAGAACACGCACTCGGGTCACCGCCATGCCGTCCACCTGATCATCGCGCCGACCAGCCTCATCTCACGCGCCCCGGCCCCGCAACAAGGTACCGAAACGCCACGTTCAGCTCGAGAGTGCCCGCAGCGGACACTCGTCATCATGCTGTAACGCGATCTTGGCAGCGAGCGCTTCGTTGAGGCGCCCGCATGGTGCGCGAAGATTGACATCAAGGATGGCTCGATGCGACAGCTGCTCCGGTTCGTCACCCTGGCCGCCACCGTCCTCGCCGCCGGCATGCTCGCCACGCCGGCACAGGCGATGGTGAACGGCACTCCCGACACGGCTCACCCCGAGGCAGGCGCCCTCTACTTCAGCAGCACGCCGGACGGCGCGCGGCACTTCGAGTGCAGCGGAGCGCTGATCGACACCCAGGTCTTCCTGACCGCCGCGCACTGCTTCGCCGGGTACTTCCGCAGCCACGGCCAGATGCCAGTCGCCTGGGTCACCTTCGACCAGCACCCCGGCGCGTCGAGCACCTTCTACGGCGGCACCGTCGTGCTCGACCCCGACTTCAACAAGACGACGACCACCAACAACCTGTACGCCGACGACAACCACGACTTCGCGGTCGTGCACCTGACCCAGGACCCGGGCATTACCCCGGCGCAGCTCCCCGCGGCCGGGCAGGACGCCACCCTGCCGCACGGCCAGGCGCTCACCGTCGTCGGCTACGGCACGTCAGTCACCCAGGGCGGCGGCGCGCCGACCTATCCGGCCACCGGGCAGCGCGAGGCGGCGGGCCTGACCCTGACCACCACCACGCAGGGCTGGCTGCACGAGAGCCAGAACCCGACCCTCGGCAACGGCGGGGCCTGCGGCGGTGACTCCGGCGGCCCGAACTACATCGCGGGCACGCACATCATCGCGGCCACCACCATCACCGGCGACATGGTCTGCCGCTCCACCAACGTCTCCATCCGGCTGGACACGCCCGCCGCGCGCAGCTTCCTGGCGACCCAGGTCAGCTACCCGC
>DASUBV010000022.1:0-29317 GCA_035763085.1 Streptosporangiaceae bacterium
TGGGCCGCATCTGCGCCAGCGCCAGCCAGCCGCCACCGGGGAGCTCGGCCCACAGGGTCAGGTCGGCGAACGACAGGTCAGCCAGGAGCTGCCAGTCCGAGACCAGGGCGTGCAGCCAGGCCACGTCCGGCGCGGCGAGCCGGGCCCGGCGGGCCAGCGCGGTCAGCGTGGGCATCTGCCCATCATCGCACCCGCTGCCGGGCAGCCCGCCCGGCCCGCCGGGCGGCTACCTTGCTCGCTCACCTGCGGGCGCCCGGAGGCGCCACCGTCCCTCGCCGCAGGCTCCTCAGTCCAGGCGGCGCCGCCCCTTCGCCCGGGTCAGCGGGCCGCCGCGTCCAGGAGCGTGGCGGCGGCCGTCCTGGCGGTGCGCGCAGCGGCCAGGTCCCGGTCCATCCGGGCGGACAGCGTGGCGCCGTGGTACAGCAGGGCAAGCTGGCGGGCCAGCGGCAGCGGGTCCGCCACGCCGGCCTGGCGGGCGAGGTCGGCGAACATCTCCGTGACCCAGGCTCGCGCGGTGTCGCAGACGCCCTCCAGCGGGCCGCCTGGCGGTGACTCCGCCGCGGCGTTGACGAACGCGCAGCCGTGGAAGCTGACCTCGGCCGACCTCTCCCCCAGCACGTCGAACACGCCGAGCAGCCGCTCGCGGGGCGCGCGGTAGCGCGCGTCCAGCTCCCGGATCAGGCGCTCGTGCCAGGTCTGGTTATGCCGCAGCAGGTACGCGCGGACCAGCTCGTCCTTGCTGCCGAAAACGCTGTAGAGCGTCGCCTTGGCTACCCCGGCGCGCTCGATGACGCGGTCGATTCCGACCGTGTGCACACCCTCGGCGTAAAAGAGCTCCTCGGCCGCGGCCAGCAGCCGCTCGCGGGCCGGCAGGCGGTCGCCCGTGGTCATGGACGCCGTGGTACTGGACATGACTTGACATTACCAGACCGGTCTGTCTAGTGTCGAGGACAGACAGACCGATCTGTCTATTAATCGGGCAGCCAGCCCGGCCCAGGATCCGCAGCGTTACCGGCCCAGCAGGGAGCCCCTTCATGTCCCGTCAGCAGCTGACCATCGAGCCCACCGCGGACGGCGCCCGCGTCCGGCCGGGCCGCCACCGGCTGGCGGCGCGGTGGCGGGTCGGCGACACCGCCGCCTTCTACCTGCTTGCCTCGCTCTCGGTGTCGTTCCTGGCCGGCTCGGCGGCGCCGACCCCGCTGTATGCCCGCTACCAGCAGGAATGGGGCTTCTCGCCGATTACCACCACCGTCATCTGGGGCGTATACGCGCTGGCCGTGCTGACCGCCCTGCTGGTGGCCGGGTCGCTGTCGGACCACCTGGGGCGGCGTCCCATCCTGCTGGCCTCGATCGCGGTGCAGGCCGCGACGATGGTGGTATTCGCCACGGCCGGCGGCGTGAGCACGCTGGTGGCGGCCCGGATCATCCAGGGACTGGCCACCGGGGCGGCCGTGGGCGCCATCGGCGCGGGCCTGGTGGACCTGCACCGCAGCCGGGGCACCGTGGCCAACGCGGTGGTGCCGCCCGTCGGCACCGCTGTCGGGGCGATCGGCGCCGGCCTGCTGGTCCAGTACCTGCCCGACCCTGCCGAGCTGGTGTACCTGGTCTTGCTCGGCGTCTTTGCCCTGCAGTGGGCCGGTGTCGCGCTGATGCCCGAGCCCGGCACCCGGCGGCCGGGAGCGGCCGCGGCGCTGCGCCCCCGGATCAGCGTGCCCCCGTCAGTCCGGCGGCCGGTGCTGGCCACCATCCCGGCGCTGCTCGCGGTGTGGTCGCTGGGCGGCTTCTACGGCTCGCTGGGGCCAGCTCTGGTCAGCGCGCTGGCCGGGGCTCAGTCGGCGGTCCTGGGCGGGCTAGCCCTGTTCGTCCTGGCCGCGGTCGGCGCCCTCACGGTGCTCGCGCTGCGCCGGTCGGCGCCCCGGCGGATGCTGGTGCTCGGCATGGCCGCCCTGCTGGCCGGGGTCGGTCTCACCCTGGTGTCTGTCTCCACTAGCTCGGTCGCGGTGTTCCTGATCGGCACGTCGATCGCCGGCATCGGCTTCGGCGGCGGCTTCCAGGGCGCCATCCAGCTGGTGCTGCCGCAGGCGGCCGCGCACGAGCGGGCCGGCGTGCTGTCCGCCATGTGGGTGGTGTCCTACCTGGCCCTGGGCCTGCCCGCGGTGATCGCCGGCTACCTCGTGGTGGACGGCGGCGGCCTGCTGGCCACCACCCGGGAGTTCGGCGCCGCGGTCATGGCCCTGGCCGTCGTGACCATCGTGGCCCTGGCCCGGCCGGGCGGGCCGCGGCAGCTGGCGGCCGCGGCGCAGCCCGGCCGTCGCGGCGAGCGGGCCAGCGGGCTGGCCAGCTGCCCGGCCGGCACGGCGGACCGCTAACCCGCTGGCCCGGCCGCTCACCCCGCCAGCCCGGCCTGCTCCGGCCGGCGGGCCCGGTACGCCGGGCCCGCCGGCCGCGTTGCTACTAGCTGGTAACGTCTGGCCATGAGCAGCAAGGCTGAGGCGCCGGCCCCGCACGGGGGCGATCAGGCGGTGGCCGTCGCGCGGGCCCACGGGGTCCACACGATGTTCACCTTGTCCGGCGGGCACGTGTTCCCGCTCTATGACGGAGCCGTGCGGGCCCGTCCCCCGATGCGCATCGTTGACGTGCGCCACGAGCAGACCGCCGTATTCGCGGCCGAGGCCACCGCGCGGCTGACCCGCTCCCCCGGGCTGGCCGTGCTCACGGCCGGGCCGGGCGTCACCAACGGGATCAGCGCCATCACCACGGCGCACTTCAACGGCTCTCCGGTGGTGGTGCTCGGCGGCCGGGCGCCCGACTACCGCTGGGGCTCGGGCAGCCTGCAGGAGTTCGACCACCCCGCGCTGCTGCGCCCGGTCACCAAGCGAGCCTGGACCGAGCACGCCGCGGCCGGCATCACCGACGCGGTCGGCGAGGCGTTCCGGCTGGCCACCGCGCGGCACCGCAGCCCGGTGTTCCTGGACATCAGCCTGGAGGCGCTGTTCGGCTCGGCGCCCGGCGGCCCGGCCGCAAGCACAGCGCCCGCAGGCCCCGCCGGCCTGTCGCCCGCGGCGAGCGCCGCCCCGGGCGACGCGCCGGACGCCGCCGCCATCACCGGGATCGCGGGCGAGCTGGCCCGCTCCAGCCGTCCCGTCCTGGTCCTCGGCTCCGACGTCTGGCTGGACGGCGCCCAGGACGCCGCGCGAGCCGCGGCCGAGAAGCTGCGGCTGCCGGTCGTCGCCAACGGCCAGGGGCGCGGCATCCTGCCGGCCGGGCACGAGCTGCTGGTGACCCGGGCCCGCTCGACTGCCTTCGGCCAGGCTGACCTGGTCATCGTCGCGGGCACGCCGCTGGATTTCCGGCTCGGCTACGGCGAGTTCGGCGGCAAGAACGGCGCCCCGCCCGCCCGGGTGGTGCACGTCGCGGACGCCGCCAGCCAGCTAGCCGCGCACCGGGAGCTGGCCGGGTCAGCCGCCGGCGACCTGCGGGCCTTCTTCGCCGGCCTGGCCGACGCCGCCGCCGGCCAGGAGCTGTCCTGGACCCGGTCCTGGCTGCCCGGGCTGCAGGCGGCCAGCGCACAGGCGGTGGCGGCCGATGCCGCGCTGCTGGCCAGCGACGCCGCGCCCGTCCACCCGATGCGGATCTACGGCGAGCTCGGCCGGCTGCTCGACGACGACGCCGTGGTCATCGGCGACGGCGGCGATTTCGTCAGCTACGCCGGCAAGTACATCGAGCCCCGGCAGGCCGGCGGCTGGCTGGACCCCGGCCCCTACGGCTGCCTGGGCACCGGCCTGGGCTACGCGATCGGCGCGCGGATCGCCCGGCCGGGCGCGCAGGTCGTCCTGCTGCTGGGCGACGGCGCGGCCGGCTTCTCGCTGATGGACGTGGACACCCTGGTCCGGCACCGGCTGCCAGTGGTGATGATCTGCGGCAACAACGGGATCTGGGGGCTGGAGAAGCACCCCATGCAGGCGCTGTACGGGTATGACGTCGCCGCCGAGCTGCAGCCTGGCTGCCGGTATGACCAGGTGGTCACCGCGCTGGGCGGGGCCGGGGAACTGGTGACCGAGCCCGGCGGCATCGGCCCGGCGCTGCGCCGGGCGCTGGACTCGGACGTGCCCTACCTGGTGAACGTGCTCACCGACCCGGCCGTCGCCTACCCCCGCTCCACCACCGGCGTCTAGCCGGTCAGGCGGGCGAGGAAGCGCGCCCGGTCAACGACCGCGCGCTCGACGGTGCCGGCGGCAATGACGTCGCCGGGCTCACCGCCAGCCGAGCCGACGACATGGCGGGCAGTGACGGAGAACGTCAGGCGGGGGCCGTCCACGCTGGTGAGCTCGGCATCGGCGGTGACCTGAGCGCCGACCGGGGTGGCACGGCGGTGCTCGATGTGCACGGCGGTGCCGACGGAGGTCTGGCCGCGGGCCAGGTGCGGGGCGATCGCGGCGACTGTCGCCGCCTCGGCCAGCGCCAGCAGCCGCGGGGTGGCCAGCACCGGGACATCACCACTGCCCGCCGCGAGCGCCGTGTCCGCCTCGGTCACGACGGCGCTGACGGTTCCGCGTGCCCCCGTCGCCAGGCTCATGGCTAGTCGATGACCGCGATGAGGTCGCCTTCCTGGATCACGTCGCCCTCGTTCACCGCGAGCCGGGAGACCGTCCCGGCCGCCTCGGCCAGCACCGGGATCTCCATTTTCATGGACTCCAGGATGACCAGGGTGTCGCCGTCAGCGACGGTGTCCCCGGCCGACGCCACGACCTTCCACACGTTGGCCACCATCTCTGCGCGGACCTCGGTCACGGGTACCTCCTGTTGTCTGGGGCTGACAGCATTGTGACCGGTTGCGGCCCGCCGAGCGGCAGCAGCCCGGCCGGGCCGGCCTCATCCGGGCGGCGGTCGCGGTCACGGGCGGTCGCGCATCCGGCCGATGAGTCCGGTGTCGTACGCGCCGCTGATGAACTCCGCCGACTCCAGGAGCTCGGCGTGGAAGGGCAGGTTGGTCTTCAGGCCGGTGATGGTGAAGTCCGCCACGGCGGCCCTGGCCCGCTCCAGTGCCTGCTCCCGGCTGCCGCCGTGCACGCAGAGCTTGGCCAGCAGCGGGTCGTAGAACGGCGTCACGGTGTTGCCCGCCGTGTAGCCGCCGTCGACCCGGACGCCGGGTCCCTCGGGCTCGCGCCACTCGCCGATGGTGCCGGGGCTGGGCAGGAACCGGCGCGGGTCCTCGGCGTACACGCGCAGCTCGATGGCGTGCCCGGTGCTGGCCGGCGGGTGGCTGCCGAAGCTGGGGTCCGCGCCCGCCGCGACGCGGAACTGCTGCTCGACCAGGTCGGTGCCGGTGACCAGCTCGGTGATGGGATGCTCGACCTGCAGCCGGGTGTTCATCTCCAGGAACACGAACTCCTGCGCCGCCTCGTCGACGAGGAACTCGACCGTGCCGGCGCCGCGGTAGCCCACCGCCTCGCCAGCCCGGCTGGCCGCGGCCAGCATCCGCGCCCGCAGCCCGGAGCGCACGCCCGGCGACGGCGTCTCCTCGGCGACCTTCTGGTGGCGGCGCTGCACCGAGCAGTCCCGCTCGCCCAGGGCCAGCACCTCGCCGCCGGGCAGGCCGAGAATCTGCACCTCGACGTGCCGGGCGGCGGGCAGGTAGCGCTCCAGCAGGATGGCCGGGCTGCCGAAGAACCGCTCGGCGCGCGAGCGCGCGGTCTCGAAGCCGGCCCGCAGCTGGCCGGCGTCAGCGGCGGCACTCATGCCGATCCCGCCGCCGCCCCCGGCCGCCTTGACCATGACCGGGTAGCCGATCCGCTCGGCCTGCGCCAGGGCCGTGGCCGCATCGGGGACCGGCTCGCGGGTGCCGGCCGAGACCGGGACGCCCGCCTGCTCCATCAGGTTCCGGGCGTTGATCTTGTCGCCCATCTGCTCGATCGCCGCCGGCGGCGGTCCGACCCAGGTCAGGCCCGCCTCGATGACGCGGGCCGCGAAGCCGGCGTTCTCGGCCAGGAAGCCGTAGCCCGGATGCACGGCGACCGCGCCGGACTGCCGGGCCGCCGCCAGTACCGCGTCGGCGTCCAGGTAACTGCGGGCGGGCGGCGGCGGGCCGATCAGCACGGCCTCGTCGGCCGCGCGGACGAACGGCAGGCCGGCGTCGGCCTCGGAGTAGACGGCGACAGCGCGGATGCCCATGGCACGGGCCGTCCTGATGACCCGGAGCGCTATCTCGCCGCGGTTAGCGACCAGGACCGACGCGAGCACGCCCGGCAGCTTACCGGCCTGCTCCTACAGCCTGCTCAGCAGCCGCCGCCCGGCGACCTCGGTCAGTGCCTGCACCACGCCGACGTCGTACTCGAGGTCGGTGTCCATGCGCAGCCGCTCCAGCGCGGCCGCGGTCCGGTCCCGGTCGGTCGACCCGCCCACCATGTCATCAAAGGCGTTCGCGGCCCGGATGATCTTGCTGCCGATCGGCGGGTCCGGGTCGTGCCCGCGGCTGGGCCAGCTCTGGCAGTGCACCAGCCGCGCGACGCTGTCCAGCACGCCCGCCTGCCGGATGACCTCGGCGCCCAGCTCGGCAATGCGGTTCTGGTCGGCCGCCGACACCAGCACGGTGGCGCCGCCGGGAATCGGGTCGCGCAGCGACAGCTGGCCGATGTCATGCATCAGCGCCGCGTACTCCAGGTCCAGCAGGTCTGGCTCGGACATGCCCAGCTCGCGGCCGACCGCCACCGACAGCCGGGCGACCCGGCGCGAGTGGCCGCCCTCGACGTACCCGCCGACCTCGGTGACCCGGGCTAGCGACCGCACCGTCTGCAGGTAGGTAGCGCGGATGCCGGCGTAGCGGCGGAACGCGATCTGGGTGACCAGCAGCGGGCCGAGGAACACCACCAGCTCGGTCAGGCCCATCACCTCGGCGGCGAATACGGTGATCACCGCCGACGAGCCCACGGCGGTGCCCAGCGGCCACTGCACCCGGATCTCGTCCCACAACGCCACCGAGAACCGGGCGCCGACGTCATCGGCCCGGATCAGCGCGGTAATCAGCGTCTCGATGAGCCAGCCCAGGGCGACCAGCAGCGCCATCACGATCAGCGCGATCCACCAGTGCTGCCGCGCTCTGATCAGCGGGTCGGGGGCCAGCGACCGGAAGATGAACGCCACGCAGGTCACCGTGACCAGGCGGGTGCAGATCCCGGTCAGGCCGAGCGGCCGGCCCGCCGCCACGTGCGGCAGCGCGCCGACGGCCATCCCGATCGCCGACACGGCGATGACCTGGAGCGCGTTGTGACTGTTGTCGACGCCCGTGCTGACGCCCTTGACCCCGAGCAGCAGCGAGTAGCCCAGCGCCCCCGCCATCGCGATCGGCGCGGCCTCCCGGCCGCCGGGTAGCGCCAGCCGCAGCAGCTCGCCGAAGGCGATGAACAAGCCGAAGGCGACCGCGATCTTGACCTGGTGGACGCCGGTCACCGCGAGGCTGGCGAACGCCGACAGCACGAGCATGCCGCTGACCGCGATCAGCAGCAGGCGGCCGGAGTCCATGGCCTGCCAGGAAGACCATCGCTCGACGGGCTGTCGTGTCGTCATGGGCTGCCCGGTCACGCGCTCTCGATGACGCGCAGCGGCGCCGTCGGGTCGTCATGGTCCTGCGCGGTGATCAGCTGGTCCTCCGGCGGCACCTCCGGCGGCTCGGCCAGCTGCCAGCCCTCCCGGCTCAGGGCAGTGATGAAGGCGTCCACGATCACCGGGTCGAACTGGGTGCCCGCGCCGCGGCGCAGCTCGTCGACGCCCTGCTCGATGGTGCGCGCCTTCCGGTAAGAGCGAGTCGAAGTGATCGAGTCGAATGCGTCGGCCACCGCGATGACCCGGGCGAATTCCGGGATCTCGTCGCCGGCGAAGCCCATCGGGTAGCCGCGCCCGTCGATCCGCTCGTGGTGATGCATGATCCCGGCCAGGGCCTCGTTCAGGAAGCCGATCTCGCGGACGATCTCCAGGCCGCGCATCGGGTGCAGCTGGATCGCGGCGTACTCCTCCTCGGTCAGCGGCCCGGTCTTCTGCAGGACCTTGGTCGGCACGCCGAGCTTGCCCACGTCGTGCAGCATGCCGGCGAAGGTCAGCGCCTCGGCGCGCTCGGGGCGCATGCTGATCTGGCGCGCGATCATGGCCGAGCCGCGGGAGACCCGCTCGCTGTGCCCGCGGGTGTAGAAGTCCTTGGTTTCCACCGCCTGGCACAGGGCGGCCATGGTGGCGGCGTAGGCCCGCTGCTGCTCGGCGAACTGGCCCATCGCCCAGCGGGCCACGAACAGCGGCACCAGCACGATGGCCGCGGCCATCCAGCCCGGCATGACCCCCCACAGCGCGGCCAGGATGAGCCCGAGGGCCGCGAAGCCCAGGTCGGAGACGAGCAGCAGCGGCAGGCTGGACTCCATCTGCAGCTGGCCGGCCGCCGGGCCCTGGCCGCGGTTGGCCCGCAGGATGCCCCACATCAGGCCGTGATTGGCCAGCACGTGCACGACGGCCGCCGCGGCGAACGGCAGTACCAGGGCGGGAAAATCGGCGGGCCGGGGCGGCCCGAAGGCGTGCGGGCCCGGCCCGTGCTGCAGGGCGTCGTAGGCCTGGCCGGCCAGGTAGGCCGACAGGGCGTACATGGCGCCGTTGAACAGCCGCGTGGCGATCCGCAGCTGCCGCCGTGGCGTCAGCACGCAGACGGCGCCGACCAGCGCGGCGCCGAACGGCCCGAGCAGGACCACTCCGGCCAGGGTGGCCGCCGAGCTCGGTGACCAGGCTGACTGCCGGGCGGCCATGGGGGTGGGCGTGGCGTCGCAGACCAGGAACAGTAACTGCAGGACGACCAGGTCGGCCCAGAAGTGCGGCTGGGTGTCGCGCGGGGGTGTTAAGGCCACCAGCGCGGCAGCCGAGCAGACCACCATCGCCGTGTAGAGCCACGCAATGCGGGAGACCATGGTTGACCCCCCATCCTCGGTCGCCACCGCCGCGACTTACAGTAACGCGATCAACGAGATACGCGTAGGCCTCTGCCGAAATGTGAACAATCAGTAATCACTCAACTACGTTGAGTTACTTAGCGCCCGGCGGCCCTGAGCTGGCCGCTGCGGGCCCGCAGCGGTCCCGGCGCGCCTACTCTGACCGGATCTGGGTGACCTCGGTCACCTCAAGCTCGGCCCGGACCACGGCGATCCTGGTCATCACCTTGGTGCGCAGCTCGCCGGGCACCTCCTCCTGGCCGCAGCACTTGTGCACCAGGCGCTTGACGACCTCTTCCAGGCCGAACTCCCGCAGGCAGGGCCCGCACTCGTCGAGGTGCTGGCGGATCTTCCCGTAGGCATCCTCGTCTATCTCGTTGTCGAGGTAGGAGTACACCCGGGCCAGCACCTCGGTACACGGCACCTCGTGCGGCTTGCCGCAGCTCATCTCGCGTCCTCCCCGGGCAGGTCACGGGGCGCGGACGCCTCGGCCGGCGCGGCTGGCGCGTGCACCAGCCCCTGGTCAGCCGCGTAGTCCTGGAGCAGCTCACGCAGCTGGCGGCGGCCGCGATGCAGCCGCGACATGACGGTACCGATCGGAGTGCCCATGATGTCGGCAATCTCCTTATACGCGAAGCCCTCGACGTCAGCCAGGTATACCGCGATCCGGAAATCCTCCGGAAGGGCCTGCAGCGCCTGCTTGATATCGGAGTCGGGCAGTCGCTCGAGCGCCTCCGACTCGGCGGACTTCAGCCCGGACGAGGTATGCGACGCCGCCCTGGCCAGCTGCCAGTCCTCGACCTCCTCCGTCCCGGACCGCTGCGGCTCGCGCTGGCGCTTCCGGTAGGAGTTGATGAAGGTGTTGGTGAGGATCCGGAACAGCCACGCCTTGAGGTTGGTGCCCTCCTGGAACTGATGGAAGGACGCGTACGCCTTGGCGAACGTCTCCTGCACCAGATCCTCGGCGTCGGCCGGGTTACGGGTCATCCGCATCCCGGCCGCGTACAGCTGGTCCAGGTACGGCAGCACATCGTGCTCGAAGCGCTGACTGCGCTGCTCGAGTGTCTCCGCTACCGGACCCACCCCCTCCGGATTCCATGGCTGGGGCACGAAGGCCTGCCAGCCGCCTCGGCCGGAGGATACATTGCCAGCGGTCATCGGGCTGTGCGCGACCACCACTGAAGCGTTGTCGCGCGTGTCGGAATTTGCTAGCAGCACGCCCGCGACAACACAGTCCCGCCCGGCTTCATTCCGTCACGTCCCGGCTGTGCGCCCGCCCGCCGCCGCTAGCGCCGCAGCCGGTCCCGCTTGCCCTGGCAG
This sequence comes from Streptosporangiaceae bacterium, assembly GCA_035763085.1. Classification (GTDB taxonomy): domain Bacteria; phylum Actinomycetota; class Actinomycetes; order Streptosporangiales; family Streptosporangiaceae; genus DASUBV01. The sequence goes on from DASUBV010000022.1 coordinate 10,281, forward strand.
GCCACGCACCGGGCTGCCTCCGGCTTGGCCTCCAGGCGGCCCTCCGGCACCGGCTTGCCGCAGTCCGCACACGTCCCGTAGCTGCCGGCGTCGATCCGGTGCAGCGCATCCAGGACCTCGGCGAGCTGCTGCTTGGCGACCCGCAGCACCGCCTCGACCCGCTCGGTTTCCGACAGGTTAGAACCCGCATCCGCCGGATCCTGGGGGTACTCAGCCGACCTGTCGTCCAGCGGCCGGTCCCCCTGCAGCACCATGATGGACCTGTCGAGCTCGTCACGGGTCTCTTCCAGGCGCTTGCGCGCGGTCGTGGTATCCAAGTGGCTCCACCTCCTAATCCGGATATGACCGGCGTCGCGGGTCCCTCCTGCGCGACGGCGGCCGGGTAGCAAGATCTAGGCCGGCGTCTCGCCCGCCGGGCCCGTCGCAGGCGGTGGTCCCGTGCCTGACGGGAGCGGGCGTAACGGCGCCGTGCGGTCGGCCGGCAGCCGCTCGATGAGCTCCGGGCCGTTATTGCGCACCGAGTTGACCGCCGTGGACACCGGGTAGGTGGCCAGGCCGCCGGCCATCGCCGGGGCCAGCAGGGCCTGCAGGTCACCGGGCTCGGTGTTCGCCGGATCCAGCCAGTCCGACCAGCTCTCCGGGCGGATCACCATCGGCATCCGGTCGTGGATCTGGCCCAGCTCGTCAGGCGCGCTCGTGGTGATGATGGTCGCCGTCCACAGCCACGCGTCCGGATCGCCGTCGGGGAACTGCCGGTCCCGCCACAGCTCATACAGGCCGGCGAAGGCCAGCGGTCCGCCGTCGGCCCGGTAGATGAAGTACGGCTGCTTGATCTTCTTGGTGCCCTCGCCGGCCAGCACCTGCCACTCGTAGTAGCCGTCGGCCGGCAGCAGGCACCGGCGCCTGGCGAACGCGCGCCGGAACGACGGCTTCTCGGCGACGGTCTCGGCCCGCGCGTTGATCAGGCGGCTGCCGATGGCGGTGTCCTTGGCCCACGACGGGACCAGCCCCCAGCGCACCACGCGCAGCTCGCGGGCCACGCCCGCATCCGTGCCCTGGCCATCGTCCTGGCCTGGGCCAGGCGAGCTGCCGGCGCGGCCGGCCCGGTCGAGCACGGCGTAGACCGGCTTGGTCGGCGCGACGTTGTAGTCGGGCCGGAGCGGCTCGGTCACCTTGTCGCGCTGCACACTGAACTCCTCCAGGAGCTCAATGCGCTTGCGCGCAGACGCGTACCGACCGCACATGTCCTCACCTTGTCACCAGATCATGGCGCGACCGCAGGCCGCGCTGCCAGGGGGAAGCTCAGATCGACCATTCATAGCCAGGTTCGGGCTTCGCCAAACCTGCAATTTTCACCAGCAGCCCGCGCCAGGGCTGCTGGCCGGGCCCGCGGCAGCCAGTACGCTCGGAGCATGCTAGGCGAGGCATGCTAGGCCAGCGGCCGGGCGGCGGCGGGCCGCCGGCAGCCGCCGGGCCCGAGTGGACCGCACCAGCGGCCAGCGGGCCCGTGCGGGCGCGGCTGGAGCTGCCCGGCTCGAAGTCGATCACCAACCGCGCGCTCATCCTGGCCGCGCTGGCCGACAGCCCGACGCAGGTCATCCATCCGCTGCGGGCCCGCGACACCGAGCTGATGGCGGGCGCGATCAGCGCGCTGGGCGCGACGATCACCGAGCAGGCCGGCGACTGGCTGGTCACGCCCGGCTGGCGGGATGCCCCGGCCACGGTGGATGTCGGCAACGCCGGGACGGTGCTGCGCTTCGTCCCGCCGACGGCGGCGCTGGCCCCCGCCGACGTGGCCTTCAGCGGCGACGAGCGGGCCGCCCAGCGCCCGGTCGGGCCGCTGCTGGACGCGCTGGCCCAGCTCGGAGCCCAGATCAGCGATGACGGCCGGCGGGCGGTCCCGTTCACGGTCCGCGGCCGCGGCCGGATGCCCGGCGGCAGCGTGACGCTGGATGCCTCGGGGTCCTCGCAGCTGGTGTCGGGACTGCTGCTGGCGGCAGCCCGCTATGACAAGGGCGCGGAGATCCGGCACGAGGGCCCGCCGGTCCCCTCGGCCCCGCACCTGGCCATGACCGTGACGATGCTGCGCGCCGCGGGCGCCGGCGTCGAGGCAGCCGGGCCGGGCGGGGCCGCCGGGATGGGCCGTTCCGGTTCTGCTGTCTGGCGAGTGCACCCGGGTGTCCTGTCACCTGGCCGCATCGAGGTAGAGCCGGACCTGTCCAATGCCGGGCCGTTCCTGGCCGCGGCGCTGGCCACCGGCGGCGAGGTGACGATCGCCGGGTGGCCGGCCCGCAGCCTGCAGGCCGCCGGGCAGATCCTTGACGCCCTGACCGCGATGGGCGCGACCTGCACGCCCGAGCCGGGCGGACTGCGGGTGACGGGCCCGCAGACGGTGCGCGGCGTGTCCGCTGACCTGCGCGACATCAGCGAGCTGATGCCGGTCCTGGTGGCGCTGGCCGCCTGCGCTGACTCGCCGTCAACGTTCACCGGCATCGGGCACATGCGCACCCATGAGAGCGACCGGCTGGCTGTGCTGGCCCGGCAGCTCGGCGCGATGGGCGGCGACGTCACCGAGCTGCCCGACGGCCTGCAGGTGCGGCCCCGCCCGCTGCGCGCGGCGCCGGCGCCGTTCGACCCGCACGATGACCACCGGATGGTGATGGCGGCCGCCGTCCTGGGCCTGACGGTGCCGGGGCTGCGGGTGACCAACGCCGCGACGGTGGGCAAGACGATGCCGGGCTTCTTCACGCTGTGGCAGCAGCTGCTGGGCCCCGCGGCGGCGCCGCCGGAGCCGCCGGAGACTGCGCGCTGAGCCGGTCGGTCGGCCACGCCGGCCTCGACGAGGACGACATCCGGGTACGGCCCGGCAAGGGCTCACGGCCGCGAACGCGGCGCCGCCCGGCGCATGAGGAGGCCGTCGACGCGTTCGTGGCCGCGGTCGACCGCGGCCGCTACCGGTGCTGGGTCGGCGACCGCCCGGTGACCGCGATGAAGGCGCGGGAGCTGGGCCGCCGCGGGATCGTGGTGGGCGACATGGTGCGGCTGGCCGGCGATGTGTCCGGCCGGCCCGGCACGCTGGCCCGGCTGGTCCGGGTACAGCCGCGATCCTCGGCGCTGCGCCGGTCGGCCGACGACACCGACCCGGTCGAGCGGGTGATCGTGGCTAACGCGGACCAGCTGGTGATCGTCTGCTCGCTGGACAGCCCGCCGCCCCGGCCCCGGCTCATCGACCGGTTCCTGGTCGCGGCTTACGACGCGGGGCTGGAGCCGCTGCTGTGCCTGACCAAGGCCGACCTGGCCAGCCCGCGGGAGATCGAGGCAGCCTACGAGCCGCTGGGCCTCCGCTACCTGGTGACGGCCCGGCCGCTGGATGCCGCGATGCTGGACGGGCTGCGGGCGGCCCTGGCCGACCGGGTGAGCGTGCTGGTCGGGCAGTCCGGGGTGGGCAAGTCGACGCTGTTCAACGCCCTGATCCCGGCGGCCGACCGGGCGACGGGCACGGTCAGCCCGGTCACCGGCCGCGGGCGGCACACCTCGTCCTCGGCGCTGGCACTGCGGCTGCCCGGCGGCGGCTGGGTGATCGACACCCCCGGCCTGCGCAGCTTCGGGCTCGGCCACATGAGCGCCGACGACGTCGTCGCGGCCTTCCCGGACCTGATCGAGGGGACCGCGGACTGCCCGCCCGGCTGCACCCACCTGGGCCCGGAATGCGCGCTGCCGGACTGGGTGGCCCGGCACGGCGGCGCGGCCCGGCTGGACTCGCTGCGCCGCCTGCTGCGCAGCCGCAGCGGCCTGGACCCGGCCGAGGACCGCGACGGCGCCGAGGACCCGGCCGGCGACCCCGGGCCCGGCGATCCCGGAGCCGGCGACCCCGGACCCGGCGACCTCCGGGCCGGCCACCTCCGGCACGGCGCCTAGCTGGGCCGACGAACCCGGGCATGGTCAGCGCGGGCAGGTTAGCGATACCGTGTCGCGGCATGGCGGGTTTTGACGATGACCTGCGGTTCGCGCATGTCCTGGCCGACGCCGCGGACGACATCACCATGCGCCGGTTCCGCGCCCTCGATCTCAGCGTCGAGGCCAAGCCCGATCTGACCCCGGTCAGCGACGCCGACCTGGCCGCCGAGGAGGCGCTGCGCAACCTGCTGCGCCGGGCCCGGCCGCGGGACGCGATGCTGGGCGAGGAGTTCGGGCAAAGCGGCGCCAGCCAGCGGTGCTGGGTCATCGACCCGATCGACGGGACGAAGAACTTCGTCCGCGGCGTGCCGGTGTGGGCGACGCTGATCGGCCTGATGTCGGAGGGCGAGGTGACGGTCGGCGTGGTCACCGCGCCGGCCCTGGGCCGCCGCTGGTGGGCGATGCGCGGCGGGCGGGCCTGGACCGGCCGCAGCCTGACCAAGGCGGCCAGCTGCCGGGTATCGGGCGTCAGCCGCATCGCTGACGCATCGCTGTCGTACTCGGGCCTGTCCACCTGGCGGGACAGCGGGCGCGAGGCGGAGTTCCTCGGCCTGATGTCGGCGGCCTGGCGGACTCGCGCCTACGGGGACTTCTGGTCGCACATGCTGGTCGCCGAGGGCGCCGTGGACATCTCCGCCGAGACCGACGTCAAGCTGTGGGACCTGGCCGCCCTGCAGATCATCGTGGAAGAGGCCGGCGGCACGTTCACCGACCTGGACGGCAAGCCGACCCCGGCGAGCGGCAGCGCAGTCTGCACGAACGGGCTGCTGCATGCCGACGTGCTGTCCATGCTCACCCCCGGTTCCGGCCACATCGCCTCCTGACCGCGCGGTCCCTGCGGCCGCCGCGGGCGGCGCGCCCGCCCGGCCCGTGGCACAGCGGGCAGCGGGGGCCATCCCGGGCCCATTTCACGGGGCGAAGCCCCCCGAACCCGGACGTCCGGAACACCCGCCGGCCGCGCAGGTCTTGCCCTGAGCCAAGTCCTGTCGGATGCTGGACAGATCGCGGTCACAAATGCACAAGGGGGGGTTCGGCGGCGCCCGGCGAAGGGAGCGATCCGGCATGAATGTACGCGACGGGATGACTCAGGTCGTCCTGACCATCGGTCCCGCGCACACCCTGCGCGAGGCAGCCAGGATGATGTCAGCCCGCCGGGTCGGCGCGGCCGTCGTGGTCGATCCCGACCTCCCGGGCTTCGGGATCCTGACCGAGCGTGACGTCCTGGACTGCGTCGGCGCTGGCCAGGACCCCGACACCGAGGTGGTCGCGGCGCACCGGACCGACCACATTGTCCTAGCCTCGCCCGACTGGACACTGGAGCAGGCCGCGGCGGCCATGATGGCCGGCAACTTCCGGCACCTGGTCGTCATCGACGGCTCCGACGTAGCCGGGCTGCTGTCGATGCGCGACATCGTCCGCTGCTGGGCGGGCGCGACCGCGGCGGTGCCGGCGCAGGCCAGGGCCTGACGCCGGTGCTTGCCGGCGCTGCCGCCATGCGCCAGAGTGAGTCTCGATGCGACTTGCCGGCGCGGTCGCGCTCATCACGGGGGGCTCGTCAGGCATCGGCGCGGCTGCGGCGCGCGCCCTGACGCGGGCGGGAGCATGCCCGATGATCGCCGGGCGGGACCCGGAGCGGCTGCGCGATGTGGCCCGGCAGACCGGGGCGGTGCCGCTGCGCGCCGACCTGGCCGATCCGGACGGCCCCGAGGAGCTCGCCGCCGCGGCCGTGGCCGAGGCGGGCCGGGTCGACCTGCTGGTCAGCAACGCCGGCGTCGGCTGGGCCGGCGAGATCGAGGAGCTGACCTCGGCTAAGGCCACTGAACTGGTCGCCGTCAACCTGCTGGCCCCGATCCAGCTGGCCCGGCTGCTGGTGCCGGGCATGGCCAAGCGCGGCGCCGGCCACGTCGTTTTCGTCTCCTCCATCGTCGGCGTGACCGGCGCCCGGCACGAGGCCGGCTACGCGGCGGCCAAGGCCGGGATCGCCACCTTTGCCGAGAGCCTGTCCTACGAGCTGACCGGTCAGCAGGTCGGCGTGTCGGTGGTGGTTCCCGGCGTGGTGGACACCCCGTTCTTCGACCGCCGCGGCCGGCCGTACAGCCGCAGCGCCCCCTCCCCCATCCCGCCCGAGCGAGTGGCACGGGCGATCGTCACGGCCGCGCTCCGCAATCGCGACGTGATGTACGTGCCGGGCTGGATGCGCTTCCCGGCGTGGCTGCACGGCACCGCGCCGCGGACCTTCCGGGCCCTGGCGGGGCGCTTCGGCTGACCGGCCTTCCCGGCTGCTCCATCCCGGCTGACCAGCCGCTGCACACCCGCTGACCGGCGGCTCCGCACCGGCTGACTGACAGCGATGCCGCCGCTCGCGCCCGTTCATAACGAACAATCAGCATGTTCATCCGATATCGCCAAAAGGCTGCAAAGAACTATCTATGCCTTGCTAGACCGGGGCTAACAGATATCGCTAATGTGCCTGTCTGCGACCGAGTTCCTGCGGCGGCCGCGATCGCTGCGCGGCACTGCGCCGCGGGCGCTGTTTCGCTGGGAGGACTCTGCTGTGAAGCCCTATGCGCGCGGGCCGGCCCGACGCCGTGCAGGCACCGCGCTGGCCATCGCCACGACGGGATCCCTGGTGCTGCTCGGCGCCGGATCCGCAGTCGCGGCCACCTCTTCTTCCGGTCCGGCCAAGGTCGCCGTGCCGCAGGGCATCAGCCCCCGGGTGCTGAAGAACGCCCACGATATGGGCGCGGCGAGCGGCTCGACCAAGGAGACGGTCTCGTTTGTGCTGCGGGCCCGTGGCCTCAGCACTCTCGAGGCGCGCGTCAATGCCGGAATGCCCCGCGGCTACCTGTCGGTGCGCAAGTTCGCCAGCACCTACGGCCGCACCGGCACCGCGATCTCCCGGCTGACCAGGTACCTGGCCAAGTACGGCATCACCAGCTCGGTGCACGCCGATCACCTGGACGTGACCACGCACGGCACGGTGGCGGAGTACAACAAGGCGCTGGGCGTCCAGCAGAGCAGCTACCGGGCCGCCGCGGTGCCCGCTAGCAACGGCCGCCCGGGCCGCCCGGCCACGGTGTTCCACGGCACGACCCAGCCGGCCATGCTGCCCGCCAGCGTGGCATCGATCGTGCTGACGATCCTGGGCCTGACCAACTACCCGACGTGGCAGAGCGACGCGGTGCACACGCCGGCGCTGGCCCGCGGCGAGCAGCCCGCCACCGTCCGGACCGGCAGCCAGAAGCCGGCCAACTTCGCCAGCCGGTACCACCTGAACACGCTGCAGAAGGCCGGCGCCAGGGGCCAGGGCGAGACCATCGGCATCGTCACGCTGGCCAGCCTGCGGCCCTCGGACGCGACGCACTTCTGGTCGAAGATCCTCAAGATCAATACCAAGGCGGACCGGATCACGCTGGATAACGTCGACGGCGGCGCCGGCCCGGTGAGCAACAACTCGGGATCCGGCGAGACGACGCTGGACGTCGAGCAGTCCGGGGCACTCGCGCCGCGGGCCAGCATCATCGTCTACCAGGCCCCGAACACCGACCCTGGCTTCTTCGACGCGTTCGCCGTCGCGGCCAGCCAGAACAAGGCCGACACCGTCTCCTCCAGCTGGGGCGAGTCCGAGGACGCGATCCTGACCGGCATCGCCGCCAAGACCGAGCCGGTCACCTACCAGCAGGCCTTCGACGAGGTCTTCCTGGAGATGGCCGCGCAGGGCCAGAGTGCCTTCACCGCCGCCGGCGACAGCGGCGCCTATGACGCCTCGGGCGACATCGGCAGCACCAACCTGTCGGTCGACGCGCCCGGTGACAGCCCGTGGATCACCTCCGCGGGCGGCATGACCCTCACTGGCACCATCCCGGTCACCGCCACCGACAGCGCCACCATCAGCACCCGCCGCGCCTGGGGCTGGGACTGGCTGTGGCCGCACTACGCGGACTTCACCGACTCCAGCGGCAACCCGTTCACCTCCGAGTTCGCCTTCGCCCAGGAAGCGATCGCCGGCGGGGGCGGCGGGTACAGCGCCTTCGAGCCGGAGCCGGGCTACCAGAAGCTGGTGGACACCCAGCATTTCAGCGGCGTTAAGTACCTGACGCCGACCACGCCGACGTCCTTCAGCGGGATCCAGCTGCCCAGCCAGTGGGCGTTCAACGCCAGCCCGTCGGTGACTACCGGCACCAACCCCGGTGTCAGCGGTGCGCCCACCCGCGCGGAGCCGGACGTCTCAGCCAACGCCGACCCGTTCACCGGGTACCTGCTGTACTTCACCAAGTTCGGCAAGGGCCAGCCGAAGCTGCAGGCCGGCTGGGGCGGCACGAGCTTCGTCGCCCCGCAGTTCGCCGGCTCGACCGCGGTGCTGGACTCCTATGTGCACCACCGGATCGGGTTCTGGAACCCGCACGTCTACAAGTTCGCTGCCGGCGCCAGCTCGCCGATCCGCCCGGTGAACACTTCCGGTACCAGCAATAACAACCTGTTCTACACCGGCACCGCCGGCGCCAGGTACAACCCTGGCTCCGGCCTGGGCACGCCCAACTTCGCCAAGCTGGCGGCGGACTTCCGCCACTGACGAAGAACCCGGAGGGCCCGCCGCGACCAGCGGCGGGCCCTCTCGCGTTTCTCGCCGCGGTGGATCCGGTTGCCGATCGACGCCGGTCCGGCACGTTGTTCTGTCCCAGCCGTGAGCCCGCCGACTCCGCAGCCACCGCAGCGGGCGGGACGGTACAACTGGTCACATGAGCATCGATAACTCTGGCGATCCCGGCGGCGAGCAGGCCGGGCGTGAGGCCGCTCCGGCCGGATCGGGGGGCCCGCAGGCCGGGTCGGGCAGGCCGCAGGCGAGCCCGGACGGCGCGGCCGCGGCCGGGGTGACCGCCGCGGCGGGCCTGCGCTGGATCGCCGCGATTCCCGGCGACACCGCCGCCCAGCGGCGGATCCTGACCCGGCTCGTCGAGGCGGCCGGGCGGACTCCGCGGCTGCGGTGGATCGAGATGACCGGCTCGCTGGCCCGCGGCGCCGGTGATGCGCTGTCCGACATCGACGCCGGGATGGGGATCGCTGACGACCACTGGGATGCCGCCGACGACGCGGCCGCCGCGGTCGCGGCCACCGAGGCCCTGCTGCATGACTTCGGGCCGGTCGCCGACTCCTTCCGGCAGCGCTTCCCCGGCCAGGGGGATGCCAGCTGCTGGCACCTGGTCACCCTGTATGAGTCCGGTGTCCAGCTCAGCCTGGTGATCATGCCCGCGTCCTGGCGGCAGGGCCTGCCGCCGCTGTCGGTGGCACTGTATGACGCCGACGCGATCCTGGCCCGCCCGTACCTGCCGCCGTCGGCGCAGGCCAGCGCCCAGGATGCGCGGGAGTGGGCCTGCCTGGGCTGGATCGCGCTCGGCGACGTCGCCAAGTACGCCGAGCGCGGCTCGGCCTGGGAGGCGCGGGCCCGGCTGGAGGAGGCGCGCGGCCTGGCCTGGCGGCTGTGGGCCATCGCCCTGGAGTCGACCTATCCCGTGTTCGGCCTGACCTCGGTGCTGGACACGCCGGGCGCGCACCTGCCGCCCGGCATCGAGGCCACCGCGACGGCCGGCCTGATCGCGGCCGACGTGCTGACCGCGGCGGCCGGCCTGGCTGACCTGCTCGATGCCGTCAGCGCGCAGGCCGCCCGCCGGGTCGCGTTCGAGCCGCCGGGCCGCCTGCGGGACTGGGTGCGGTCGCGGCTCGCGGACGCCGCGGGCGCGCCGCCGGAGTCAGCCGGCGAGCAGGCGCCGTAACGACACAGCCCCGGCCAGCCCTGCATCGCCGGGCCGGTCCCGCCTCAGGTGACGGCCGCGGCACCGCGGCTTAGCATCGGCGGTGTGGTGGCACCGGCGGTGCCGTCGGGCGAGACGCGGCGGCAGTGGATCCTCGAGCCTGCCTGCGTGCCCGTGCCCGTGGTGGCCTGCCTGCCGCACGCCGGCCGCGAGTTCCCGGCCGACCTGCAGCACGACCTGGCCGTCCGGCCGGAGACGCTGTGGACCGACTGGCTGACCGGCGAGCTGTACGCGTTCCTGCCCGACCTCGGGATCACCACAATCACCACGTCGCTGAGCCGGTTCGTCGCTGACGTCAACCGCGACCCGGCGGCCGGCCAGCACGGCGGCTTCTGGTCCAGCGTGGTGCACGCCCGGCTGCCCCGCGGCCAGCCGGTGTACCGGCGGGCGCTGACCCCGGCCGAGGTCCGGCACCGGATCCGGCTGGCCCACGAGCCTTACCACCGGGCCCTCGATGAGACCATCAGGGCGCTGCTGGCCCGGTTCCCCCGGCTGCTGCTGCTGGACCTGCACAGCTTCGGCCGCGAGCTGGACGGCGATGTCGTCCTGGGCGACCGGCACGGCGCCACCGCCCGGCCCGAGGCGGTCCAGCTGGTGGGCCGGGCATTCACCGGCGCGGGCCTGTCGGTGCGCCTGAACGAGCGCTACGCCGGCGGCTGGACCGTCGCCCGGTTCGCCGGCCACGATCGCGTGGACGCCGTCCAGGTCGAGCTCAACCAGCGCCGCTACCTGAACCTGGCGGCCCGGCGGCGGCCCGGCCCGCCGCCGCGCGGCGCGTTCGCCACGACCCAGCAGCTGCTGCGGGACGTGCTCGATCACGCCGTCATCGCGCCGCTCCTGACCCAGTATCCGGCCCTTTGATCGGATAAGTTCTGAGCTCAGGGCAGGGACAGCCCGGCCGGGTGCCGGGCGGGACGCCGGCCGCGGGCGCGCGGCGCGGGAGGAGGCCAGGTGCGTTGGTCTGGGCCTGACGGCTACTGGGCAAGCGACGACCGGGAACTGATCGACCTGGGCCGGGTGCACGGCTGGCTGAGCCGCGAGGCGTACTGGGCCCGCGGCCGGCCAGCGGACGTGGTCACCCGCTCGGTCGAGAACTCCCTGGTCGTCGGCCTGTATACGGCCGACGGGACGCAGGCGGGCTTCGCCCGGTTCGTGACCGACTACGCGACCTTCGGCTGGCTGTGCGACGTGTTCGTGGATCAGGCCCACCGCGGCCACGGGCTCGGCAGCTTCCTGGCCCGGGCCACCATCGAGCACCCGAGCGTCGCCGGGATCCACCAGGTGCTCGCCACGGCGCCCGGCCGCACCCTGTACGCGCGGCACGGGTTCGCGCCGCTCGCCAGCGCGGAGCGGTGGATGGAGCGCCGCCCGGCCTAAGGCAGCCCCGACCCGCTGGCCAGGCTCGCCACCCGCGCTCGCCGCGGGCCGGGCTCGCGGCCTGGGCTCGCTGGCGCTAGCTGGCCGGGTTCGCGTGCCGGGTTCTGGACTGCGGGCCCGAGGGTCCGCGCTCAGGGTCCGGGCTGAGGCGGTCCGGGCCGTTTTGTCGGTCCCTCTTGCGAGGATGGCGGTGCCGTTCGAACAGGAGGTGACCGCCACCGGGTACGAAAGCCTGGCCCGCCCGCAGGGTGGATAACGATTACGCCTCCGGCAGGCGCCCACCTGGGGAAATGCCGCGTTCGCAGTTAGCCGAACACTTGTTCTAGTGCAACTCTCTTCCCTCTGCACTCGCACATGTGTTCTAATTACGGGCATGCCACAGCTCGCTGATACCGCCACTCTGCGGATGCTGGCTGTGCTGATGGCCCGCTGTGGACCGACGACGGGCGCCACTGCGGGGACTATCGGGCCAGGCACGGGCCGGCCGGTGCCCTCACGGCCGGCCAGCGTCGGCCCGACGGCCGCCGGACAGACCGCATCCGGCCTCCCGGTCACTCTAGGCCCCGGCAGCCCCGCTGACGGACCCGAGCACGGTCCGCCAGTGGCGCGCCCCCGGCAGCCCGCCGCGCCCGGACCCCGGCAGCCGCGGCCCGCGCGCTCCGCGCGCAGCTTCCGCTGACTTCGCTGCCGCACGCCCCGTCTCGTTCCCGGCCGTCGCTGCCGGACGCCTTCTGACCTGGCCGCCCGCTGGAGGTGAGCAAGTGAAAACCCACTTCGAATACGACATCCGCCTGAAGCGCCAGCGCCTGGCGGAACTGGCCGGCCAGACGGCCGAGCTGGAGCGCCGCCTCGCCGATGCGCAGGTCAGGCTGGAGCGAGAGCTGGCCGAGCCCGACGGCGACTACGGCATTTACGCCGCCGAGCTCGGCGGCCTCGGCGGGGCAGATGAGCCGTACGAGGCGCCGTTCGACCCGGCCACCGAGGACCGCACCGAGGTGCTGCTCCAGCATGGCCGGGCCAGCGCCCGGCGCCGCCTGTCTCACAGGCAGAAGCTGGTGCTGGCCGGCGCTGCGGGCACGGTCCTGCTCATCATCCTGATCATCGTCCTGGCCACCGGCGGCGCGTCCTGGCCGGGCAGCGTCGCGGTGGTCCAGCGCCAGGCCGCGGTGGCCTGCCGCAATCCCGACGTGCGTTCCGAGCCCAGCCAGGTCAATTTCGCCTGCGCCAAGTCCTCCCGCCAGATCCTCTGGGTCTTCGCCCTGCTGACCAGCCGAGCCAACCCGCACTTCACGGACTCGCAGACCGGCCGGGTAGGCCTGGAGCCGATCACCCCGGCGCAGGGCGGGCAGCTGGCCTGGTCGCTGAACCTGCACCACCCGTACCGGCCGACGAATCCGGTCGACAGCCTGGCCGTCGCGGCCCGGGCGATCAACAACATCGTCGGCGGTGCCACGCTCACCGGCGCCGGCGGCCGGCCGGTCGTGCAGGCGGGCCTGGAAAGCAGCGCGGCCAACTGCCTCCGCTACACCGGGTCGGCCGTGATGACCCGCCGCTCGGGATTCCCGCCGCACTGCGCGCATCCGGTGATCAGCGCCGCCGGGCAGGCCGCCCTGGTCTCCGATATCTACCAGAAGTGGGTGGTCGGCGCCGGTCCGCGCGCGGCGCAGGACGCGGCCGTGCTGTTCGCCAACGCCGAGAACCCCGGTAACCCGGAGGTCCAGGCCATCCTCAAGCGCCTGTCCGCGGACGGGCCGCTGACCTAGTCAGAGCCCGTCCGGGCCGGCCTGGCCACCGCCACGCCCGGTCCGCAGCGGGAAGGAGGTGATCCATGAGCTCGGCCCGCAAGCCATGGTGGCAGAAGGCCACGGCGGTCGTCAGCCTCAGCGCCAGCGGAGCGGTGACCGGGTTCTCATTCGCGCCCAGGGCGACGGCTGACCTGTCGTCGCCTTCGAAGATGATGATCCACCTCATGGCGCTGGACGAGGCGGGTCAGCCGGCCAAGTCCGGCCAGGCCGCCGCGTCCGGCGATGCGCGGCTGCGCTCGGCCATCGTCAGCGTGGCCCGCTACTACCTCCGGATGGCGGCAGGCAAGACCCCGGCCGAGATGGAGGCGGTCATCTGGGAGCACGACAGCATTGACGGTGCCGACCATGGCCAGTCCTGCGCAGCCTTCGCCAGCCTGACGCTCGAGCTGGGCGCCAGGGTCGTCGGCGAGCGCAGCTGGGTGACCGGCGGCACGACCTACCCCTGGCCGCTGCACAAGTGGGCCGACGTCCGGGTCGACCCGAATCCGGACTCGCTCGGGATCACGTCGGTCCTGCAGGATGCGCAGGCCCACCATCGCTGGCATCCGCTCGGCGACGGATACCAGCCGCTGCCGGGCGACTGGGTTCTGTTCCACGGGCACGTCGAGGTGGTCACGGACTACTCCGGCGGGGTCCTGCACACCATCGGCGGCGACTCGCTGCCGAACTACTCGGTGAACGCGCACGAGTACCACGGCTCGCTGGCCGCCGACGGGGTGGCCGGGTTCGTGAACAACGGCGAGCTGGATCAGGGCGGCCAGGCAGCCGGCAGCGGGGGCGCCGGCCGCCCGGCCGTCCGCAGTCCGGGAAGCGGTCACCGGACTGGCGGTCACCCGGCCAGCGGCTCCCGGGCCGGCGATCAGCACACCGGGCACCAGCAGGCCAGCCAGCATCAGGCGGGTCAGCGCGCCGCCCATCGCCCGGCCACGGGCCAGCAGGCCGGCCGCCAGCAGGCGGATGCCCAGCAGGCCGGCGATCACCCGGCCGGGCACCGCCCCGGCGCCGGCCAGGCGGCCATTCCCGGTACCGCCGCCGCCCCCGCCGCTCCCGGCGGCACGAACGCCCCGGCAGACTCCTCAGCCGCGGCCGCCAGGGACGACCACCCCCGTGACTCGACGGGCCACCACGCCGGGCGCACGCGCGGCAGCCGCGGCGGTGCCGCGGCCCGTTCCTCAGCTCGAGGGGACGCGGTGATCCCCGGTCTGTCGCCGCCAGCGCGCGGCCGCCAGCACCGGGCCGGGGCTGGCAGCCCGGCCGCGCCCGGCATCGCCTCCCCGCCCGGTTCCGCCCCGCCCGCTTCCGCACCGGCCGGTTCCTCGCCTGCCGGTTCCTCGCCTGCCGGTTCTTCCGCAGGCAGCGACTCGACGGGCAGCAACGCGGACGGTCGCAACGCGGATGCCGGCCCCTCAGCCGCCGGCCGCAACTCGCACGCCGGCCACTCAGCGGCCGGTCACTCGTCCGCTACTGGATCGACTGACATTCCCGGCCTCACCGGCACCGCGGCGTCCGGCTCGCAGGACTCTCCCGCCCACGCCAGCCCCGCGCACTCCCCGCCCCGCGCCGCCTCCGGGCACTCCCCCCCTCCCGCAGCACCCGCGCACGCCGCCCAGAAGCCTGCCGCGGGTTCGCCGGCTCACCGCTACACCCGGCACCATCCGTCGCCGGCGGCCGTGCACGCGGGCGACACGCCTGCCCAGCAGGCCTTCATCAGCGCGATCGCGCCCGGCGCCATCGCCGCGCAGCGCGAGTGGGGTGTTCCCGCCTCGGTGACGATCGCCCAGGCCATCGACGAGTCCGGCTGGGGCCGCAGCGAGCTGGCTACCCGTGATCACAACCTGTTCGGGATCAAGGGCGAGGGCCCGGTCGGCACCGATGCCGAGGCGACCGAGGAGTACGTGCACGGTCATGCCGTGCACCGCACGGCCTCCTTCCGCGTCTACCAGGACGACGCGCAGAGCATCTCGGATCACGGCCGGCTGCTGGCCACCAGCGGCTATTACACGCGGGCGATGGCCGACCGCGATGACCCGGACGCGTTCGCGGCCGACCTGACCGGGGTCTATGCCACCGATCCGGGCTACGGCGCCAAGCTCGTCGGCCTGATGCGCCGCTACGACCTGTACCGCTACGACAGCGCCGGCGTCCGCGAGCAGAGTGGGGCCCGGGCGCCCGTCAGTCACGCCCGGGCCGCCGGGGGCAGTTCCCGCCGCCAGCCCGGCACAGCCCCGTCGCCCGCGCCCGCGACCGTCGCGCCGGCCCGGACATCGGCGCCGGCTGCCCAGGATGCAGCGGGCGGTGACTCCGCTCACGGCCCGGCCGGCCCCGGCCACGCCAGCCCCGGCCACACCGGCTCCCGCCACGCCAGCCCCGCGCAGCGCCGGGGCCGGAAGCCTGCGAGCGCGCCAGCCGGCGGCGCGCCGGCGCCCAGCGCAGCTGCGGCCGGCGGACAGGCGGAGCCTGCCTCGCATGCGAGCCCGGGCACCGCGGACATCCCGGGCCTGCCGGACACCCCTCCCGCCAGCCAGGATGTCCCGGCTCCGGCCCGGCCAGCCCCGTCGGCCGAGCCATCCCGCGACCCGGCCCGGCAGGCCGGCCCAGCCCAGTCGGCGCAGGGACCCCGGCCGAGACGGGCTGCCCGCCCGGCGACGCCCGACCCGGCTGCGGCCCGCCGGGCCGCGCCCCGGCCGGCCCAGCCGCAGCCAGCGAGCACGGAGCTGCGCCCAGACTCCTGGATGGACAGCCGGCTCGGCTCAGGCCAGGCACCGGCAGCCGGGCACCGCACCGCCGCGCGCAGGGCCCCCCAGCGCGGAACTCCGGAGCGCGGCACCCCAGCGCGCAGCGCCGCGCCGCGCGGAACCGCGCCGGGCGCCACCGCCGCCCCGACCGCAGTCCCCCGGCGCCCGGCTGCACCGCGCCGGCCCTCGGCCCGCCGGGCCCCGGCGCGAGGCGCCAGGTACCAGGGGCAGATCCCGGTCATCGTCCAGAACGCGTTCGCCATGACCGCCCGGCTGCCGCTGATGCGCGCCGAGCCGCTGTACCGGGACGTCGCCGAGCAGGCCGGGATCCGCTGGCAGCTGCTGGCCGCCTGCGACTGGATGCAGTGCAAGGCGCAGCCGCGCTACTCGCCCGTGCACGGCGAGAAGCTCGGCACCATCAACCCCGACGGCACCTGCTACCACACCAAATCAGAAGCGCTGGAGCAGTGCGCGGACGACCTGCTGGACCTGTCCTGGGCGGTGTACCAGATCGACCTGACCCGGTCCGCGCCGCTGTCGGTCCGGGACCTGGCCAACGTCTTCGCCGCATTCCGGTGGGGTGGCCTGCTTAAACTGCACCGGACCTCGGCCATGGAGTTCCCCTACTCGGTGGCCGGCCTGACTGACCAGCACGCCAGCATGCGCTGGCCGGCCATCAGTGACCAGCGGGTCCCCGACAAGCCGGGCAGCAGGTTCCGGCCGCCGTTCGGCGCTGTCCCGGTCGTCCTGATCCTCAAGTACCCGGCCAGCGCCTGATGGCCGGCCGTCCGCGCCGTGACCCGGGCGCCCCGACACCGCCGCCAACCGGAGAGAGGTGGACCGCGTGTTCCCCTTCCTGTTCTTCCTGCTGCGCACCGTGACCAGCCGGCGATCCCGGTCAGCCGCGTGGCCGCCCCGGGCAGCTCCCGCGGCCGCCGGCCCGGCGGCCCTGACCCGCCGCAGCCCGCGGCCGGGAGCCGGCCCGCGCAGCCAGCACGCGGCTGCGGACCCGTCCGGATCCGGGGCCGCCGGGGGCAGCTGGCCTCAGAGCACCCGGGTGCTGCCACGAGACGACCGCTCCGGCCACCCCGGCCTGCCGCCGGACGGTCAGGCGGGCGGCCCCGGCCAGCCCGCCGGGGGCCCGAGGCCGCCGCGCCGCTGGCCGGTGTCACCGAAGATTGCCTGGACCGCCGTGGCGGTGGCTGTCGTCCTGGTGTTCCGCCGCGCGCTTGCGGCGCTGCTGCTGGCGGCGCTGTCAGCGACGCTGCACCTGGTCGGCCTGAACGTCCACCTGCCCAGCGTCCGGTTTGCCTGGCCCTGGCAGTCACCCGGTCACACCGCCACGGCCAACATTGACCTGGGCCCGTGGGTGCTGCAGAAGATCCAGGGCATCTCCCGGCCGGCCCTCGGCCAGGTGAACTTCACCTTCGTGTTCACCCACCGGGTGTCCAAGGACATCGGCCCGTGGCCGTGCTGGTACGCCAGCACCTTCTTCGCCGCCGGCCGGGCATCGGCCACCGTCGCGCTGAACCCCGGCCCGGCCTGGTGGAAGCCAGGGACCGGTCACTACCGCCTGCAGGTTCTCAGCAGGCCGCACGACGGACGGCCCGGGCGAGTCGCCGTCACGATGATGCTCCCGGCGCCGCAGCTACCCCAGTCGGTCCACGATGTGAGCATCGACAACATCCAGTCCCGGCCGGTCGCCACGCAGCACAGCTGGACCTACCCGGGGTTCGGCTGCGGCCTGGTGCTGCGGCCCCAGTTCTCCCCGTCGGTGCTGTACGGGCAGGCGCAGCAGGTGGCCTTCAGCCGGGCCAGCCACCTGCCGCGGGTGACCCGGCCGCTGATCGCCGCCGCCAAGAGTGAGGCAGCTCAGACCATCCGCGGCAGCTTCATCCAGCCGACCGTGAACGCCCTGGGCTACCGGCTGGCCAGCTTCGCGCTGCGCTGGGTGCCCGCGCGGTAGCGGGCCCCGCGGGCAGCCGGGAGTGCGGTGTTCGGCGTGCGGCCCGCTGGGCCGGACCATAACCTGGGTCTGCCGCGAACGCCCTGGCGAGCGGGAATCGCCAGAATGACGCCCGAAGTTTGGCTGCCGGCCGGCCTGACTGCTACCAGCCGGGGGTAGGTTCGCAGTTTTCGGGTCCGGCGCGGCGGAAGGAAGACGATGGTGCTCCAGGATCGGCAGGCGGCCGCCAGCGGCGCCGTGGAACTGCCCGAGCCGTGGCGCTCGGCGGCCGTCACGGTGGTGCTGCCTACCTACAACGAGGCGGCCAACCTGCCGGTGATCACCGCCGAGCTGCTGGGGCTGCCACTGTCAGGCCTGCGCATCCTGGTGGCCGACGACAACTCCCCCGACGGCACCGGCGACCTGGCCGACCAACTCGCCGGCCAGTACGGCCAGGACAAGGTCACCGTCGTGCACCGGCCCGGCAAGCAGGGCCTGGGCCGTGCCTACGTGGACGGCATGACCCGGGCGATGGCCGCCGGGGCCGAGTTCGTCGTGCAGATGGACGCTGACTTGTCGCATGCCCCGGCCTACCTGCCGCAGATGCTCGGCACGCTGCTGTCGGCCCAGGCTGACGTGGTCATCGGCTCCCGCTACGTGGCAGGCGCCAGCCTGGCCTCGGAATGGTCATGGCGGCGCAAGGCCCTGTCGGCTTTCGCCAACGGCTACGTCCGCGCGCTGCTGCGCCTCGGCATCCGTGATGTCACCGCCGGCTTCAAGATCTGGCGCGCGTCCGCTCTGGAGGTCATCGACGTGGCCAGCATCCGCAGCAACGGCTACAGCTTCCAGGTGGAGATGAACTACCGCTCAGTGCGCAAGAACCTGAAGATCGTCGAGCTGCCGATCCGTTTCGAGGAGCGCCATGAAGGGGCCAGCAAAATGGACGTGAAAGTCCAGCTGGAATCGGCGCTGATGCCATTCCAGCTGCGCCGCCGGAGCCGGTAGCGCCAGCGCACGCCAGTCATCCAGGCGAGTCCCGCCTTTTCGCCGGCATTCCTGGCCGCCGGGGTAGTTTGGCACGCTACCGTTCGTGGATATCCTGCTCCGGAGGCAGACGTGGATTATGTGGTGGGCGTCCTTGTCCTGGTCGTCGTCATCGCCATCGCCCTGGGCCTGCTGGTCATCCACCACGAGAACGCTCCTGGTACCCGCCCGTCGCTGGCCGCGGCGCGCCGTGCGGTGTGGCGGTCCCCCATCGTCTCGCCCGGCGAGGCCTGCCGCTGCGGCGGCACGCTGGCCAGCACGGGCGAGATGTCCGAGCGGTTCGGGGCGCTGATCGGCTGCTCGGGCTGTGACCGCTCATGGACGGTCGACGGCCGCCGGATCCGGGCGCGCCGCCCCGCCTGAG
>DASUBV010000023.1:0-4491 GCA_035763085.1 Streptosporangiaceae bacterium
CCGGCAGGTCGCTGGGCGTCCGCGAGGTGACCAGGTTGCCGTCCACGACCACGGCCTCGTCCGACCAGTGGGCGCCCGCGGCCTCCAGGTCGTCACGGACGGAGTAGAAGCAGGTCGCGTTCCGGCCCTTGACGATCTTGGCGGAGACCAGCATCCAGCCGGCGTGGCAGATCGCCGCGACCGGCTTGCCCGCCGCGTCCATGGCGCGGACGAACTCGACCATCGGCTTGTCCCGGCGCATCATGTCGGGCGAGTAGCCGCCGGGGATGATGACCGCGTCGAAGTCCGTCACGCTGGCGTCGGCCGCGGGCATGTCGGCCTTAACCACCCGGTCATGGCTGGTGAAGGTGTCGGCCCGGCTCGAGCCGATAACCGTGACCTGCGCCCCGGCCTCCCGGAAGCGGTGGAAGGGGTAGATGAACTCGTCCAGGTTGTAGTTGTCCTCCACCAGCACGGCGACGCGCTTTCCGTCCAGCGACATACGTGATCTCCTTGGTGAGCACCCTGTTTCCGACAGATATCATCCTATAATCCTAGGGTTCCAGAGGCTAGGGTTCGGATGACCAGCGCCCCTGCTCGCCCCCGATCACCGTGAGGACGGCTCCCGTGCCACTGACATCGCCGCTGACCACCGCGCCGCTGGGCAGTTCCGGGCTGGAGCTCAGCCGTGTCGGGCTGGGCACCTGGGCCCAGGGCGGCGGCGGCTGGGCGGCGGGCTGGGGCCCGCAGGATGACCGCCAGTCCGAGGCCGCCATCCGGCACGCGGCGCAGGCGGGGATCAACTGGATCGACACCGCGCCCGCCTACGGGCACGGGCACGCCGAGGAGATCGTCGGGCGGGTCACCGCGACGATGAGCGACGGCGACCGGCCGTATGTGTTCACCAAGCTCGGCCGCCGCTGGGACCCGGCCGACCCGATGGCGCCGCTGCGCACCGACCTGACCCCGGAGTCGGTGCAGCGCGAGGTCGAGGACTCGCTGCGGCGGCTGCGGACCGAGCGGATCGACCTGCTGCAGGTGCACTGGCCGCCCGCCGACCCGGCCGCCGGGCCGCCGGTCGAGGAGTACTGGGGGGCGCTGGTGCGGCTGCGCGAGCAGGGCAAGATCGGTGCCGCGGGGCTGTCCAACCACGGGGCGCCGGCCCTGGCCGCCGCCGAGCAGACCGGGCACGTGGACAGCCTGCAGCCGCCGTTCTCGCTGATCCGCCGGGAGGCCGGCGCCGCCGACATCCCGTGGTGCGCGGCGCACCAGACCGGCGTGATCGTCTACAGCCCGCTGCAGGCCGGCCTGCTGTCGGGCACCATGACCGCCGGGCGGGTGGCGGCGATGCCCGCCGACGACTGGCGCGGCCGCAACCCCGAGTTCGCCGGGGAGCGGCTGGACCGCAACCTCGCGCTGGCCCGGCGGCTGCGGGCGGTAGCGGAGCGGCACGAGACGACCCCGGCGGCCGTCGCGGTGGCCTGGGTGCTGGCCTGGCCGGGCGTCACGGGCGCCATCGTGGGCGCCCGCAGCCCGGCGCAGCTCGACGACTGGGCCGCGGCCGGCCAGCTGGAGCTGGGCGGCGCGGACCTGGACGAGATCGCCGCCACGATCCGGGAGACCGGCGCCGGCTCCGGCCCCGCCCGCCCGCCCGTGCTCGCCTAGTCCTTCCTGGCGCCAGGTAAGTTGTGCGCCGCGAGCTGCCCCGACCGCAGCGAGACCAGCCGGTACAGCCGGCCTGCTGGATCAACGGCCCGGCCACCTTGTAAGCCGCGACCAGCCCGGCCGCCCTAGCGGGCTCGGCGCGCTGGTGTGCAGGACCGAAGGTCCCCGGTCGCCCGGGACATCAGCCGGCCTCGGGCCGGGAACGGCAGGGCCGAGCAGGACGAAAGAAACGGACGCGGACCGGGCGGGCGAGTGGGACCAAGGTCTGTTGCCCGGGTGACCGACGGCACTGTCCGCGTCGCAGTCCGCGCCCCGAATCTTGGACTGACCCTGGCGCTCGCCGAGCGAGGCGGCCGCACTACGCCAGTACCTGGGAGCCTGACATGCAGCTTTCAGCGCTCACGCACGCGAGCGAAATCCCGCTGGCCACCGCCCCGGCCGGCGGCGGGGCCCGGTCCGCGGCGCTGGACCTGAACGGCCCCGGCACGTACCTGCACTGGTCATTTATCGAGATCTCGCTCGCGAACCTCATCGTCATCGCGGTGATGATCGTGGTCTTCGGGGCGGCGCTGCTCATCCGGTTCCCGCACACAGCGGACGCTGATCTGTTGCCGGCTGAGGAGGCAGAGGACGCTGCGGTGGCGGCGGCGGCGCCGAGCGCGGGCGACGCCCGCATGTGGACGGCCCGGCTGCGGGTCGGCGCCGCCAGGCTGCTGCCGCCGCGCAAGCTGCTGCCGGATCGCCAGCCGGCGTACGTGTCCTCGTGGATCTACGTGTTCGGCGTCGCCGCGCTGATGGCGCTCGCCATCGTGATCGCCTCTGGATTCGCGCTGGCGCTGGGCGGATCGGACTGGTGGCACACCAACCAGGTCGGTCACTTCTTCAACAGCGTGCACCTGTGGTCGGTCGAGCTGTTCATGGCTTTCATAGTCATCCACCTGTGGGGCAAGTTCTGGATGGCGGCCTGGCGCGGGCGCCGGGCGATGACCTGGATCACCGGAGTGCTCGCCTTCCTGGTGTCGGTGGTGACGGCCTTCACCGGCTACCTGTCGCAGCAGAACTTCGACGCTCAGTGGATCGCCACCAACGGCAAGGACGCCTTCAACGCCGTCGGCATCGGCTCCATCTGGAACGCGATGAACTTCGGCCAGATGATCATGTGGCACATCGTGCTGATGCCGGTCGTGCTGGCGGCGATCGTCGGCGCGCATGTGCTGTTGGTCAGGGTCCGCGGCGTCAGCCACCCGCTGCCCAGGAAGCGGGCCCGTGGCAGGGCCGAGCGCAGGGCGGCAGCCGCCGCCGACGCCGGTCCGTGGCGCGGGCCGACCCGCCGCTACGACATCCTCAAGGAGGGGACCATCGCCGCGGTGATCGTGGCGGCGCTGACGCTGATCATGGCCGGCGTGCTGTCATCGCCAGACGTGCCGTCACTGACCATCAGGACCTGGGCGAAGGTCGACCCGGTTGGCTTTGTCAATACCGCGTCGGCGGAACTGGACGGGACCGCGGGCGCGGCCAGTTACGGACCGCCGTACAACAACCAGAGCGGAGCCGTGCAGCAGGTCGGTCCGGTCAACTGGCAGAAGCTCGCCGGCATCACCCAGCCGGTCAGCGCCCCGCAGGACTTCGTGCTTGCCCCGCTCGCTTCGCTGGTCAGGGCTCAGACGACGCCCGGGCTGGCCGCCGCGCTGCGGACCTACACGACGGCGCCAACGGCGCAGCAGGTCAGGTGGGCGGCGGCCTATGACGCCGCAACCGCGCCTGGAGCAGCGAAGGTGCCGTTCAACAACGGCGACCTGAAGCTGCCGAAGGCCGGCCCGGTGCCGGTGCTGATGTCCGGGGAACTGGCTATGGCCAGGAGCGGCGCCCTGGACTCCGACCTGCTGGCGCAGCGGCAGTTCTACGGCACCGACTTCACCAAGCCCCTGCTGTTCATTGCTGACGGCGGCTACTACAACACGCTGGCGTCCAACATGCACCTCACCGGTGACCAGTGGGGCGTCATGAACGAAACCGGCAGCTATCCTGGCCAGCCGTGGCTGTGGCTGTATCAGATGTGGTACCACGTATCGCCATTCCAGAACTCCGCCAGCGTGGATATCTGGGCCGTTTACCTGACCGGAATCTGCACGATCCTGCTGCTGGCTGTTCCGTTTATCCCAGGCCTGCGTGACATTCCCCGGCTGGTGCCGCTGTACCAGCTGGTCTGGCGGTCGTGGTATCGCTCGCCGAGCTCAGCCGATTCGCAGGGCGAGCTGTGGGCTCCGGCAACCGAACCGGAAAGCGCCGAGAACACGGATACCACTGCTACCGACACCCCGAAGCCAGCAAGGTCCGACTGAGCGCAAGGACCGCAGCGTGGCCTGCTCGCCTATTCCCAGGTGATAGGGCGAGTCGAAGTCGTTCCAGCCGCCGCTGGCGCGCAGCATCGGCCAGCATCCCGGCCACCGCCGCGCGGGGCAGCGGCGCGGCCCAGTGCAGGTGCCGGACGGCGGCCCGGTCCGGAGTAAGGCCGAGCGCGTACGCCGTTGATTTCATCTCCAGCAGCCAGGCGCCCGCCGTCTCGTCGGACCAGATGTCGGCCACTCGCCGTCCTCCGCTTTCCGCAGGCTCGTCAGGGATATCGGTCAGAGCCGGCCGACCGCGGCGGGGCCGCGGCTCCCGGAGGAGAACCGCGGCCCCGGCTGCGCCGGCCGCGCCGGAGCGAGCCTCCGGCGGCGGCCAGGTCGTGGTCGGCGTCGGCTGCCGCCTTCGCCACCGCGGCTGACGTCTGCGCGAGCGTGCCCGGGCCGAGCCAGATCGGGCCCATGTCACGCTGCATGTCGGTCAGCGCCTGGTTCATGCCGG